>JAEWGG010000029.1 GCA_023388435.1 Bacillota bacterium
GGCCATTTCTGATGTTTCGCAATCTGGCCCTGTACGTAGGCCTTCCAGTCCTGGTAGGTCTGGGCGATGGACCAGAAATCCCCACTGGGCTTGGAGCCTGTACCGATGTCCTCAATAACACAGCCACAGAGCTCCCAGATGCGGGCCTGGGTAAAGGCGATGTTGCGGTCCCTGGCCGTCTGCTCAGGATGGGTCAGAAAGCCGTAGTAGCTGGTCAGGGCCATTTCTTGACCGACATTGCCGCTTGGAATGGGAAATGGCAGGTGGTCCGCACGCTCCTCGGCCCAGTCCAGGTCGCCTGTATGGGTATTGGGCTCGATGCAGAATACCGTCTCCCCCTGCATCCGATACTCCTCCAGGGGAACTCCGTCGCGGGTCCCATGCCCCGCCTGCTCCACACTGGCATAGCTGCTGGCCTCCCCAGCGTCCCGGCCATACTTCAGACCATCCGAATAAAAGTAGATACGGTAGCCTACGGAGCGCTTTTCCAGGGGGTAGTTCGCGGCCCTGATACTGGTCCCGAGTCCCAGGCTGCTGGCCAGGGGGCCCAGCAGCAGGCCCAGGCTCATGAGGGCCGCAAGGCCCCGCTTCTTCACTGTTCTTCGTAACACGTCATTGATACCTCCTTCGTGTACGCTTATGCTTATTAAGACCTATCTGTCCCCTCCACAGAGGCGACAAAGCCTGACAAAAATCGACAATCGGGGCAAAGAAAAGGCCGCTCAGCTGAGCGGCCTTCCCCCGTCCTCCCGTAGGAGCACGTATGTACATTGCTTTCCTCCTAAATAAAAAATGGGCCTAGTCTAAAAAGCCCAGCGACCAACCCAATACCTTCCCGTAAATATCTACCAAAGTGCCGTAGTGCAGTGGCCTAGGGTCCCCTGTCAAGAGGCTTTCCATATTTAGCTCCTCACCCCTGGCATCGCAGGCGGCCTCTGCTGCCTCCATGCTCCCGCCGTAGTCCTCGGCAAAGAAGAGCTCACGGCCTTCCACCCAATCTCTCTGTATCCAGTAGCCTCTAACCTGAACTGCCCAGTCTGGTATCTTCGGCGCTTCCGTCGGTGCAGGCTTCGGAGCCTCAGTCGGGGGCGGAGCAGGTGCTTCTGTCGGCGGGGGCGCGGGAGCCTCGGTCTGTACAGGCTTCGGGGCCTGGGTCCTGGCGGGCGCGGGGGCCTGGACGCGGACGGGCTTTTCCTCCTCGGCGGGCGTCCAGACTTCATACGTATCCTCGGCCTGCTTCGACTGGGTCTTTTTCACTTCGGCCTTCTTGGCTTCCGTCTTTTTCTCGGTCTTCTTGGCCTCGGTCTTCTTCGTCTCCGTGGCCTTCTGGGACGTGGCCGTCGTCTTTTCTGTGGTCTTAGCCGTCGTCTTTACCGTGGTTTTCTGCGTTGTCTTGACGCTGGTCTTCGCGGGCGTCTTGAGCTGGTTCTTGTTCGCCTGCTGGCCGCAGGACGCGAGATTCAGCGTCAGAAACAGGGCCGCCAGACTTGTAGCCAGTATGCGCTGGACCTGCTTGCTTGTATGTTTTTTCATCCTTATCCTCCTCTGGCCAATCGGCCATTTATAGGGCCCTAGCTGTCAACAGGGCCCTGCTGGGCCAGGCTTCCCTGGCTCTGTTTCACACGTGTTCCGTCTTGTGTTTCTAAGGTTTTGCTGTCTGCTTCTGGGCGTCCGTAGTCTCCGTAGTCTCTCCCGGACTCGGCTGTTCAGCGAATACGGCCAGATAAAAACCGTAGTCATTCTCGCCTTGATAGAGCACCCAGGCGTAGCGCTTGGCCCCCTTCAGGTTCAGCATGTCCGGAGCGTTGACTAGCTGCCGCTCGTCGAAAAGTGCGTAAAAATGGACATCTCCATAGGCCCAGATCTATGGAAAACCTATGGAGAAGCCCTATATCAATCATACACACCCTCACGTGTAAATTGGCACATCACGTGTCGTGCATAATGCCGCTCTGGCCCTGGTCGTAAGCCATAGTATGGGCCCCAGCGACCCTGCCTGCGTCGTGTAGGAGGGCCAGACAGAGTCGAAGGGGCCACGGCTGAGGTGGTCAACACAGCATTTAAGCTCATACCATACTGAGGCTGAACCTAAACATCTCAGGGTAGTCCAAAGGGACAACCCCTTGTGATAGTTGGATGCTTTTTAGGTATTTCATCCCTATCTACCCTATATTTTGCACAAGATCCCAGAATTTCGTCAAGCAACTTTTTATATAATAATTGCTTTTTTTGAGAAGAAAATACGAATTATTTTATACATTCTTGCGCCGACAGGGCAGCTTCGCTCCTTGAACGCAAAAAAGGCCAGAGTCAGAGAACTGACCGTGGCCTTAACGAATGCGGCTTCTCGCGTCTGTCAGCGCTGACGCTTAAAGGGATTGGGTCCTGGTTCTGCGGAGCTTTGTGTCCCTCCGCCACCGCCTGTCCCATTCAGCGCCGCCTCACCGAGGTTCAGGCTGTCAAAAAGCCCCTTATTCTTCAGGCTCAGGCGGAGGCGATTCACCAGATGTTGGTTGTCCACCTGGTTCGCGAGCAGGCCGAAGACCGATTCCGCCATCCCCGCCGCATCGAGCTGATTCAGTGTCTTACGCAGGGTCCAGACCATCTCCAGCTCCTCCGGGCTCAGGAGCAGGTCCTCGCGGCGGGTCCCAGAACGCTGCATGTCGATAGCAGGGAAAATTCTCTTCTCTGCAAGCTTGCGATCCAGGTAGACTTCCATGTTACCCGTCCCCTTGAATTCCTCGAAGATCACCTCGTCCATGCGGCTGCCGGTCTCCACCAGAGCCGTCGCTACAACGGTGAGACTGCCCCCGCCTTCAATATTGCGCGCCGCACCGAAAAAGCGTTTCGGACCGTATAGGGCTCCAGGGTCGAGGCCTCCCGACAGGGTACGCCCGGTGGGATTGATGCTCAGGTTATAGGCGCGGGCCAGGCGGGTGATGGAATCGAGCAGGATGACCACATCCTCTCCCAGCTCCACAAGGCGCATGGCGCGAGCCAGGGCCAGTTCCGCAATCTTGACATGACTCTCAGGGGTCTTGTCGAAAGTTGAGTAAATCACCTCACCGCTAATCGAACGCTGCATATCCGTGACTTCTTCCGGACGCTCGTCAATGAGCAGGACCATGAGCCTTGTCTCTGGATTATTCTGGCTGATGGCGTTGGCAATTTTTTTCAAAAGTATCGTTTTACCAGCCTTCGGGGGTGAAACAATCATACCGCGCTGACCCTTACCAATCGGACAGAAGAGGTCAATAATACGTGTTGCGTACTCCTTCTGCCTGGTTTCCAGGCGCAGGCGCTCATCGGGATAGATGGGCGTCAAGCGGTCAAAATGGGGGCGATACAGACCCTTGTCCACCGTGCGCCCGTTGCAGAAGCGCACAAAGGAAACCGCCTGGTAGCGGTCATTCTCGCGCTGTGGACGGGAGGGGCCTTCAATAAGGTCTCCCTCTCTCAGGCCGAAGCGGCGGATAAACTGGGGGGCGAGGTAGCTGTCTTTTGGCCCCTGCATGTAATTTTCGCAGCGCAGGAAGCCGTAGCCCTCGGGCATCAGTTCCAGAACTCCATAGACCTCCCTGTCACGGCGGTCTTCCCGCTCAGTCTCGCCCTGCTTCTCCGCATTTTCTTGAAGCTGCTCCAGGTCCTCTTTCCCCGGCTCCTGCACTTCCTCTGCCGAGCTCCCCTCAAGCTCGGTCTCCTCCTCGTCATTCTGGAAACCGCGGCGGCGCCGTTTGCTGTGGCGCAGGGCGGGCTCCTTCTCCTTCTTGACTCGGACCTTCCTGCCAGGCTGCTTAGCGCTTGGTTTATCTGCCGGCTTGTCCGCTGACCTGTCTGTCGCCTTGTCGTCCGACTTGTCGCCCTGTTTATCTGCCGGCTTGCCCACTGGCTTGTCGGCCGCTTTATTACGCGTGGCGGCCTGCTCCTCCAGCACTTCGGACGGCCGTATTTTCTGGGTCTCAGCCTGCTCTCCCACGGCTGCACCCTCTTTCTTGCGCAGGGCACGCACGGGCTTGGTAGCTCCTGAGACTCGCTGGTCCTGGCCCTCGCCTGAGTGCACCTCAGTCACCGCCAGGCCCTCAGGCTTGCGTGGTTGACGACCGCGACCCCGGGAAACCTGGGGGAGCTCTTCCCCGCGGGCGGCCCGCTGGCTGAAGTCCTCCAACTTGGCGATGAGTTCCTTCTTGGTCATACGGGCGGCCTCGCCGACCTTCAGCACATTGGTCAGGCGCACGATATCTAAGAGATCCGCCTTCGTCTTAGACTGGAAATTTCCGAAATCCATGAATACCTCAAGATGGGAGACGCAGGCCTCTGGAGACCTGCAAGAAAAATGTAATCTGCTTGCATTCTAGGCCATGCCTAAATGATCGTCAAGGCCAGCCGCTTTCAGTCTCTAAACTGTAGGGAGTAGAGCCGCGCGTAGAGTCCATCCCTGGCCAGGAGTTCCTGATGCGTGCCCCGTTCCTGCAGGCCCTGCTCCGTCAGAACCAGGATCTCATCCGCATCGCGAATGGTTGAGAGACGGTGGGCGATGACCAGACTGGTACGGTTCTGGGCCAGCTCATGGAGGGAGTCTTGTATCAGAATCTCGGACTCATTATCGAGGGCCGAGGTCGCCTCATCCAGAATAAGTATGGGCGGGTTCATCAAAAAGACGCGGGCAATGCTGATACGCTGCTTTTGTCCCCCCGAAAAACGGACTCCCCGCTCGCCCATCATGGTTTCATAGCCCTCAGGCAGGCTCATGATGAAATCATGGATATGGGCCTTGCGGGCCGCCTCTTGAATCTCTTCCAGGCTGGCCTCAGGAGCTCCGTAGGCGATATTGTCACGAACACTGGCATTGAAAATATAGACATCCTGCTGAACCACACCAATATTGGCCCGCAGCGACTGCAAGCTGTAGTCCCTCAAATCGCGGCCATCAATCTCAATACAGCCTCCGCTGACGTCATAGAAGCGCGGGATGAGGGAACAGATCGTGGACTTCCCCGCCCCAGAAGGGCCGACCAGGGCGACGGTACGGCGGGCCGGTATCTCCAGATTCAGATTCTGGAGCACGGGGCCATCCTCCTCCTTATAGGTAAAGTCCACCGCACGGAAGGAGATATGCCCATCCAGCTTACCCGCCTCAATGGCCCCTGGGCGGTCCTGTACATCCGGATGTGTATCCAGAATCTCCAGCATGCGCTCGAAGCCAGTCTTCCCCCTCTGGAGCTGCTCGTTGAAGTTGACAATTTTCTTGATAGGATCGAGGAAGGTCCCGATGTACAGCAGGTAGACAATGACATCCACGCCGTCCATCCTCCCCTGAAGCACCGAGAGGCCGCCCACGAGCACAACTGCCAGGTACATGAAGCCCTGGAGGAGGACATTGCTTGAGGCGTACTGACCCATGACCATGTAGTTCCGAGCCTTGGAGCGCAGGAATTCCTCATTGCCCTTGCGGAACTTCTGCTGCTCCACGGCTTCATTGCCGAAACTCTGCACGGTGCGAATGCCGGAGAAGCTGTCCTGAACAATGGCGTTGACCTGGGCAATCTTGCGGCGATTATCCATAAATGTCCGGCGCATCTTGCTACTAAAATAGCGCAGGAAGAAGAACATCAGGACCGAGACAATAAAAAGCACAAGGGTCATTGGCACGTCGATCATGATCAGGATGATGAAAGCTCCTGTAAACTGTAGGGCCGCAGTCCAGAAATTCTCAGGACCGTGGTGGGCCAGCTCCGAGATGTCCGCCAGATCGGAGACCACACGGCTCATCATCTGGCCCGTGTCCCCCTGGTCAAAATAGGAAAAGGACAGCATTTCCATATGGTTGAAGAGCTGCTGGCGCATGTCCGTCTCCATTTTCGCCCCCATAATATGTCCCCAGGATGAGACCACGTAGGAGGACAGGGCCTGGACCAGATACAAGAGGAAAAGACCGCAGGAGACCAGAAGGATCTGCTGAAACATTGCGGCCTTATCGCCCATTCTCAGGACATTGTTGAGGAGATGGCGGACCAGCAGGGGCATGCCGAGGGCCGCCAGGGCGTTGATGCTCACGAAGAGCATGTCCAGGAAAAAGAGGCCCTTATAGGGGATGTAGTACGAGATGAAACGCCGGAGGCTACTTTTCTTATCTGTCTGCATACGAATCCTTTCACTTGCTGTGGACGATTTGTGTGGCAAGCCTTCGCCCCTGTCTCAGCTCCTCCGCCGCAGTCGACCCAGCAGGAGTCCCAGCAATTCCTGGAGGAGCTGGCGCTCGAAAAGCAGGTAGGCCAGGCTCAGCAGGGCATAGGACAGGGCCCCCATCCAGCCCCCCAGGCCATACTGACTGAGCACAAAGGCCGCCGCAATCAGCAGCTCCAGCAGGTTCCGACCAAGCTGGAAGTCCCCGCTCACCCGGCTGAGATAGTACTCGCTGATCAGACTGCGGAAGGCGATACTCACAAGTAAAGAGAGGACTACGAAGAAGAGATTGGCAAAGACCCGGGCCCCAAGCCAGAGCAGGAGGCCGCAGAGGGCCAGGGACAGCAGATTCGCCTTGAGAATATCTCGCTCACGGCGATAATTCTTTAAGAAGGTGTTGGTCAGCAGCTGATTTTTACTCTCGAAAATGCACACAGGAAAGAGTATGGCCATGTACACGATGCCGGGACTGTAGCGCGGAAGCCAGAAATTCGCAAAGCAGCGCAGGGGGAAGTAGACATTGAGACCGAGGACCAGTATCAGGATCAGAATGCGGCGACTCCGCATATAGAGGCGGCGATTCCGCTCCTCTTCCTGGCCGCGGATGAAGGGCAGGAGCACCAGGGCGAGGGCGTTGATAAAAATCATCAGAAAGTTCGACAATGAGAGCGTCAGGGCGATGCGGCTGTACGTCTGTATCCCCCACTGGCCCTTAATCACCAGCTGGTTCAGGCCGATCAGCAGGCTGGAGCTAATTGTGGCCAGCATCAGGCTCATGCCGCTCAGGATATCCGCCTTGACTTCCCCCTTCAGCTGGGCCCAGGGGAGGCTGGCCTGGACTACCAGGTCACGGCCCATGTAGACGGCCACGAAGAGGGCGACGACCTTGGCCCCTATGTCAATAGCGATCAGCTGATGGAAGCTCTGGCCTTTCAAAAAGGCAAAGGCCAGGGCACCGAGCAAAAAGAGCAGGCGTTCAAAGACGATGATCAGGGCGTTCTCCCGAAAACGGGCCAGGGCCTGCCAGCCAAACTGAATGAAGACCCGGGGGATGCTGAAGAGGGTGGCCAGGCCCGTCAGGGCGAGGATGTCCGCCCGTCCCTGGACTGCGCTGTAGTACAGGGCGCTGAGCAGACAGAAGCAGGCCGCCAGGAAACAGGCCAGGCGAAAGAGGCCTGAAAAAAGCCCCGCCGCCAGGTCCGTGGCACGCTCTCCGCTGTGGCGCAGATAAAAGCCATCCGCCAGCCCCAGGTGCACGAAGCTCGTGTAGGAACAGTAGAGCAGATAGAGCTGCCAGTAGCCGTAGCGCTCGACGCCCATCCCCCGAGAGAGAAAGAAGACCATGAGGACGGAGACCAGCATGGACACAATGTTGGCGGAGAAAGTCAGGGAAAAATTGCGCAGCAGGCCGCTACGTCCCGCCCCCTGTTGCAGTTCAGCAGCCATAAACTACACCTCTCGTTGTCGGTACACATGTAGAAAATTCAAGAAACATTGTGATTCATAATAGCATAGGCGCTGAGGGCCAGGCAGAAAAATTTTTCTCTTTTTTACGGGCTACCCTCTTGTCAGCAGCAGATAGTCCTGCTATACTGTCTCTTGTTGGCGAAACGGCCAGCCTTTGCCGATTAGTGTAATGGTAGCACACCTGACTCTGGATCAGTTTGTGAGGGTTCGAATCCTTCATCGGCAGCCAGTAATCCGATGTAGTACATGGTACTACATCGGATTTTTTCTTTTCGCTGGAAATTATCATTTCCTAACCCTGGAAACTACAAGCAGGAGGACGACGGCTATGGACTGGAACGTGGTGTGCGGAATTCTGATTCCCTTTTTAGGGACCAGCCTTGGCGCGGCCTGCGTCTTTTTCATGCGCCAGAAATTGAACCCTCTGGTTCAGCGCTCTCTGACGGGCTTCGCCGCGGGTGTCATGGTCGCCGCCTCCGTCTGGAGCCTCCTCCTCCCCGCCCTGGACCTCTCCCAGCACATGGGTTCCTGGTCCTTTGTACCCGCCCTGGTGGGCTTCCTGGCCGGCATGGGCTTCCTGCTCCTGCTGGACCATCTGATTCCCCACCTGCACATGGGCAGTGAGAAGGCGGAGGGCCCCCACGTCCAACTGAAAAAGACGACCATGCTGGTTCTGGCGGTGACCCTCCACAACATCCCGGAGGGCATGGCCGTGGGCATCGTCTACGCCGCCTTCGCCTCCGGTCAGAGTGAGATTACAGCCCTGGGCGCCCTGGCCCTCTCCCTCGGCATCGCCATCCAGAACTTCCCGGAGGGGGCCATCATCTCCATGCCCCTCAAGGCGACGGGCCTCAGCCGGGGGAAGTCCTTCTACTACGGCGTAGTATCCGGTGTTGTGGAGCCTGTGGCCGCCCTCATCACCATACTCGCCTCCGGCCTGATCCTGCCCATACTCCCCTACCTGCTGAGCTTCGCCGCGGGCGCCATGATCTATGTGGTGGTCGAGGAACTGATTCCTGAGATGTCCGAGGGTGAGCACTCCAATATGGGTACCATCTGCTTCGCCCTGGGCTTTGCGCTGATGATGGTCCTCGATGTGGCCCTGGGCTGAGGCGTCCAATTCGGCCTTCCCTTAATATAAAAATGAAGAGGCGCTGGGGATATGTCCCGGCGCCTCTTCATCTGTCCGTAAGGCTGCTGAAATCAGGCGTTCACCTTATCCTTCAGACCCTTACCGGGCTTGAACGCGGGAACCTTGGAAGCGGCAATCTTAATGACCTCCTTGGTCAGCGGATTGCGCCCCTCACGGGCCTGGCGCGCACGCACCTCAAAGGTACCGAAGCCGACCAGGACGACCTTCTCTTCCTTCTGCAGGGCTTCCGTGATGCTCTCCAGCATCGCGGTCAGGGCCTTGTCACAATCCTTGCGGGTCAGACCCGACTTCATCGCAACACGCTCTACGAGCTCCGTCTTATTCATGTCAGTGCCTCCATTAGTGGAATTTCGTTGCTATTATCGTGTTCATCTTCCCCGCTGTCAAGCAAAAAGGCCTCAATCGGCCAGTAAGGGCTTGATTTCGCGGTAAAGTTCGAGTCCCTGCTGGCGTCCAAAACGCTTGATGAGGAGGTAGTAGGCCTTTTGGCGAAAGGCACTTGTCCCGTAATGCTTAAGCATCTGCTTGATGAGCTGTCCCATCTCGCGGTTCGGTACCTTCAGCTCGCTGAACTTCCTGACAAGGCGGTTGTTCACAATGGATTTGCCACTGGGCTGCTCCGCCTGGGCCTCCTCAAGTTCTTCGGACTCCTCTGGCTCCTCCGCCTCTTTTACCGGCTCCTGGGCCTCCACTGCGTAGTCCTCTTCCGCCCTGCCCTCAGTCTCGTCCTCCAGAAATGGCTCAGCTTCCAAGTCCTCCACTGCCAGGTATGGCTCCGCCTCATCCAGCCCGGACGCCTCTGAGTCGTAGCTCAGCGGCCCCCGCTCCTCGCTGTAGTCCTCCACGTAGTAGCGCTGCTCGGCCAGCTCCTCTTCCCGCCCCTGGCCGCGGCCCCCAGAACGCCTGGCGCGCCCGCGCTCAGCCTGCTTTTTCGTATTCTGGCGCCGTCCCTGCTGCTGGCTCTGCTGACTCTGGCGGCTGCGGCGGCCCGTGTCCCCATACTGGGTGATGGGATTGACTTTTTCGATCTCACGTCCAGGAAAAATCCGGCGTAAAAAGGCCAGAGGTTTGTCGTAGTCCAAGTCGGCACTGACCACACAGAAGCTGTCCTCAGGACCCGAGTGCGAGAGTAGATAGCCCAGATAGCCCATAATGGACATATCCATGGACTGCTTGCTGGGCTCGGTGTACAAGAGGTCCACATGCAGGACGTAGTCCCTGGGCAGGCCGCGCAGATCCAGGCGGCAGGCATTCTCCGAATAGAAAAGATAGATGTGGTCCTGCTCGCGGTAGCTGGCCTGCAGGAACTGGGAAAAGTGCTTGATATTCTCGAAATCAATTAAAAAATGCTTGCACATCGGTGCAGCCTCCTCTTTTAAGCTCAGTTCTGTCCCTCTGCCGCTTCCTGGCCCGCCTCCAGGCGGCTCGAGCGGCGGGGTATATCCTCCTCTGTGAGGCCGAATTCCCGGAGCAGGCGGCGCATATAGCGCGGTCTGGTCTCGCCCAGGGAATAGATACAACCACAGTAGTGCTGGCGGTAGAGTCCGTCGGCGCGGGCCATCTCCTGCCCCTCACGAAAGCGCTCCATAAAGGGTCTGCTGACAAAAGTCAGACCCTGGGCCCGACAGGCCTCCTCCCCACAGCGGGCGATGAGTTCCTGGTCCTGATAAGGACTGACCTGGAGGGAGCTGGCCAGATAGGCAAAGCCCCGTTCTCTGGCAAATTTCGCAGCCTGGCCCAGGCGGCGGCGATAACAGTAATGACAGTGCTCCTCCTTGCTCAGGCTCGACATGCGCCGCCAGCGCTCCTCCTCGCTCTGTCCTTCAACGTGCAGGGGCAGGTCGTGGAGACGGGCGGCCTCACGCATCGCGGCGAGGCGCTTATTCCACTCCGCTTGAGGCTGGATATTAGGATTGTAGTAGTAGGCCTCCAGCGTAAAACCTTCCTCCCGCAGAGCCTGAACAGGCCATTCAGAGCAGGGGCCACAGCAGACGTGTAAGAGCAAGTTTTTCATGGCGCCTCAATGCCCCTCCCCAGTCTGTGGGGCCTCCAGCCCCAGATGCCGCCAGGCCTTGGCCGTCAGCTTACGGCCGCGGGGCGTCTTCTCAATCAGGGCCATCTGCAGGAGATAGGGTTCCAGCATCTCCTCAATGGTTCCTGCATCTTCACCGGTCATTGCGGCCAGGGTATCCAGCCCCACTGGGCCCCCGCGGAAGTCCCGGGCCATACTGCCCAGCATACGCCGGTCCACAGCATCCAGGCCGAGCGCATCAATTTCCAGGGCGGCCAGGCCTTCCACCGCACAGCGCCTATCCACGCAGCCGTCACCCAGGACCTGGGCAAAGTCCCGCAGGCGCTTGAGCAGGCGAATGGCGATGCGGGGGGTTCCCCGGGAGCGCAGAGCGATCTCAGCCAGGCCTTCGGGCGCTGCTTCCAGGCCCAGGATCTCAGCGTCACGGGCCAGGATGGCCTCCAGCTCATGGGGCTTGTACAGTTCCAGACGAGCCAGGACGCCGAAGCGGTCCCGCAGGGGGGCGCTGAGCAGGCCCGCACGCGTTGTGGCGCCGATCAGGGTAAAGGGTTCGAGATCCAGTCTCAGAGAGCGGGCCCCGGGTCCCGTACCAATCATGATATCCAGCTGATAGTCCTCCATGGCCTGATAGAGCAGCTCCTCCACAGACCTGGGCAGGCGGTGAATCTCGTCGATGAAGAGCACATCCCGAGGTCCCAGATTGGTCAGGATGGCGGCCAGATCTCCGTTTTTTTCGAGGGCCGGCCCAGTCGTGACCCGGAACTCCACGCCCAGCTCAGCGGCCACAATACCGGCCAGAGTGGTCTTTCCAAGTCCCGGTGGCCCGTAGAGCAGGAGGTGGTCCAGGGCCTCGTGGCGCTGGCGGGCCGCCTCGATATAGACGGCGATGTTGCGCTTTAAGGACTCCTGTCCGCAGTAGTCCGCCAGGCGCTTAGGGCGCAGGCTCTGCTCTTCCAGATCCTCACCCAGACGGCCGCCACTCAGCAACTGTCGGCCCTCCTCATGGGGGCAGGCCGTCTCCCCTTCTATCCACTCAGACACCGTAGTCCTCTCCTCTCCCTAAAATACCTCTATTATAGCTCCCCTGCCGGGGACGGGCAGCTACTGGCGGGCCAGGAGGCGCAGGGCCCTGCGGAGCTGCTGTTCCAGCTTCTCCTCAGACCGACAGACCTCATCCAGGACAGGCTCCAGCTCACGCTGGCTGTAGCCGAGGGCGAGGAGGGCCGCTTCGAGGTCCTGGCGCTGCCGCTCCGAGCCCTCCTTGGGTCCAGCCTTCGCGGCCCCTTGTTGGAGCTGGGCCGCCTGCAGACCGTAGAGTTTGTCTTTCAGTTCCAGAATCAGACGCTCGGCCCCCTTTTTGCCCAGACCTTTAACACGTGTCAGACCCTGGCTGTCCCCGGTCAGGACGGCTGTGATGAGCGCCTCTGAATCGAGGTCCGAGAGCAGCTGGCTGGCCAGCTTCGGTCCCACACGACTCACCGTCAGCAGCAGCTCGAAAAGCTTGCGGCTGCCCTCGTCCCCAAAGCCGTAGAGGTCGCACTGATTCTCGCGCAGGACCATGCTGGTATAGACCCTCAGTTCCTGTCCAGCGTGCAGACTGCGCAGGCTGGACTCGGGGGCGTAGAGCTTGTAGCCGATCTGCTGGCACTCCAGCACGAAGTAGTCCGCCGCCACCTGACAGACACGGCCATCAATAAATGCAAACATTCTATTTTTTCCCTCCTCTAGACCTAGCTTCGCCGGGCCTGGTCCGCGGGCCCTCCCCCTGCCTGGGCTGTCCGCGGCGGCGAGGCGGGGCCGCTTCGCGTTCGGCCCAGGACTGCCGAGGGCGCCCCTCCTGCCGAGCTCGCTCAATCTGTGCCGCCAGACGCCCTGGATTGACGCGCAGCCCCTTCAAATTCTGGCGGGCCTGGCGCTGGTAACCCGCCACCGCCACGTTCTCAGGCAGGGCCCCCTGAAACTGCTGACAGATGGCCACCGCCAAGGCGTCGGCCATGTCGTCCGGCTGGGGCATCTCAGAGAGACCCAGGAGTCTCTGTACCATGTGCTGGACCTGTAGCTTGTCCGCCCTACCGCTGCCTGTCACCGCCTTCTTCACCTGCATGGGCGTGTACTCAAACACCGGCACATGGGCCTGGGCCGCAGCCAGAATCAGGACGCCTCGGGCCTGGGCCGTGCCAATACCCGTAGTCTGATTTTTCGTAAAAAACAGCTCCTCAACCGCAATGACCGTCGGCTGATAGCTCCTGATAAGCTCTTGAATCTCGGCAAAAATCACAGCCAGTCGCTGCGGAAAGGGTTCGTTGGCCCCTGTCTCCACGACGCCTCCGTGCACATAGGACAGGCGGCTGCCCCGCTGGTCCACCAGGCCATAGCCCACGCGGGCATAGCCTGGATCCAAACCTAAGACGCGCATACTCAGCTCCCTCCTTCTGGACGTTGCAACCCCACAAAGCGGGGTTCCACCTGCTGGAGCAGGCGACTGGGCCAGAGCGCGTAGTCTGGATGGCGGACGATCTTCCGCTGTTCCAGTGGCCGCTGCAAGTCCTCCTGCAGGGCCTGCAAGCAGGAGTCCCGTCCTGCCACAGTCTCAAAAATCAGAAAGCTGGCTGAGCCCGAACCACTGAGCCCCCCGTGGATGGCCCCATACGCCCGACCGAGGTCCAAGATAGCTTCAAGATCGCGGTAGCCCTCAGGAAGAAAATGTGCAAAGGCGTTCTGCGCCCGCCCCTGAAGCTGGGACCAATCCCCCTGTAACAGATCCTCCACAATGCCTGCCGCACTCTGGGGCGGCCGGCGCTCTGGGGGCAGGTCGTCATAGCGGCGAAAGGCCTCCGGAGTGGACAGGCCAAGACCCAGCGGTTTAAGCAGGAGACAGGGCCAGTCGGGACAGGGGCCCAGCAGCTTCAGCTCCTCCCCGATACCCCGGCAATGGCAGAGGCCCAGGGACCAGGTGTACGGCACATCGGCCCCCACACTGGCGGCCAGGTCCAGGGCCTGAGCGGCCAGAAGCTCAGCCAGGTCCAGAGCGTCCAGGGCTGCAAACAGGAAGCGCAGAAGGGCCGCAGCGTCGGCTGAACCTCCGCCCAGCCCCGCCTCCTGTGGAATGCGCTTGCACAGTCCCAGCGCCCAGAGGGCTGGCAGCGGTCCCGCTCCAGGGGCAGCCTGGCCCTCGTCCAGCCAACCACGCCGCCGTCCTGCCTCCTCAAGGGCCGCCAAAAACTTCAGCTGGCTGCGGTGCAGGCTGTTCGTCTCCCAATCCAGGCCCAGCTCCCTGCCCTCTTCCCCCCAGGCCCCCGTAAATTTCAGGCTCCGTACGAAGTACAAAAAGACGGCCAGGCGTTCGGCTGGCTGAGGGAACTGCTCCCGCCAGGGCGCGAAGTAGTCCCAGCTTCTTCGCGCCAGCTCGGAATCTCCAGGACACACGGGCGGCAGGACCTCCACCGGCCCATCAAACCGGAGTTCTTCTGCGCTGAAGGTCCGCAACAAGCCACGCTCACGTCTGAGAGCCCGCTGTGTCCCCAGCCGCCATTCCCGGGCGTAGGTCAGGAGCTGCTCCAGCTGAGGCAAGAGCGCCTCTGCTTCACACAAATAAATATGGACACTGTCAGCCAGCCCCACCGGGGCCATGACGGTGTCCAGTAAATGGTAGCCATCCGCCCGCCGTCCGACAATGTCCAGATAGAGATTAATTTTTGCCGGAGCGAGCAGTTCCCAGTGCCTCATACTTCGGAGCTGCCCTCACTCAACTGCACCTCTACGGCGGAGGTCAGGATGTCCACATAACTGTAGGAGAGTAACTCTTGGCTGCGGCCGCCGCGGGGACAACGCACCGTGAACACATTGGGATAGCAGCTGTCGACGATGCCCTCGCGCACCACAATGCGCTTGCGGCCACCATTGGAGGTCAGGCGGACCTGCTTGCCGACAAGGGCCTGCATCATTTCACGGCACTTGTCCAAATCAGATTTGACAATCATGGCGCCTCCTAATTTTAGTCATTTGGGTTAGTATAACATAGGAGATAGTCAGGGCTAAAGTTCGCTGCCACTGTCGCGGCCCCCGCAGGCGCCCCTCCGGCGCTCCGAGATCTGAAGCCCACGACCCAGCCATGCTAGCATGCCCCTCACAGCCCTGACCCCGTATGCCTCCGGGTCAAGTCCACAGTATAGAAAGGTACGTGCAGTGTCCCAGCTCCCCGCTATGAGCGACGCAGCCAAGCGCCCCCAGCCGCCCTCAGCTTCCTGGTCCCCCAGGCGCCTGACGCTGCTCGCCCTGCTCTTCGCCCTGGCCATCTGTCTCTCCTACGTCGAGAGCCTCCTGCCCCCGCCGCCAGTACCCGCCCCCGGCTTCAAGTACGGCCTGGGCAATGTGGTCATTCTCTACGCTTTCTTCTTTCTACGCTTTCGGGACGCCTTTATTCTTGTCTTTCTAAAAGGCCTGTACACCCTCCTCTTCCGCGGGCTCATTGCCGCCCTCCTCTCCCTGACCGGGGGACTCCTGGCCGCAGCCCTGAGCGCCCTCCTCCTCTGGCTCTTCCAGGAGCGCATCTCCACGCTGCTGCTCTCCGTCCTCGCGGCCATCGCTCACAATCTAGGACAATTTACCGTAATCAGCATCATCTACCGCTACACCCTGCAGGCCTTCATCCCTCTGCTCCTGCTCTCCGGCCTTGTGGGCGGGGCCCTCAGCGCGACCTGTCTGCACGCCAGCCTCCGCGCTTTGGGACGCCTCCCCCATCCCCCGCGCCCCCGCTGACGCAGGACGCAAAGAGGTCTGGAGCCTTGGCAAAATGCTGAAATTTTATTTTTGTTAATAAAATATAAGCCCGCTCACTTGACGCAGGTCCAAGAAGCTCCATAATTGGATACAACTGTACATTTTAACCTATTTAGATATATTAATATCGATTAAATATAGTTAGAATGTGCAGACTACAAAAAAATACAGTTTCAGACTGCATAGGAGGTATCCGTGCTCAAAGCCCTCAAACGTTTTAAGGGCGGCATCCACCCCCCTGCGATGAAGCGTACCGAGAACCTGGAAACTGTCGTCATGCCCATTCCGACCCTTGTGACGATCCCGATGCGTCAGCACATTGGTGCAGAATGCATTCCGACAGTGAAAAAAGGTGACCATGTCGACGTCGGGCAAGTGATTGGCCAGAGTGATGCGCCCTTGTCCGTGCCGATTCATGCTTCTGTCTCAGGTCGGGTCGAGGCCGTCAAACCCGCCCCCTCGGCCAGTGGCCAGCACCTGCTCTCCGTGGTGATTCGTGCCGACGGCAAGCAGACTCCCTGGGAGGGGCTGAAGCCCGTGGAGACCGAGGATCCGGACCAAATGATCCAGGCCGTGCGCGCCTCTGGCCTCGTCGGCCTTGGCGGCGCCGGTTTCCCCACCTACTTCAAACTCAAGCCCCCGCCAGGCGACACGTTTGACGTCCTCCTCATCAACGGAGCTGAGTGTGAGCCGTACATCACTTCCGACTTTCGTGAAATGGTGGAAAACCCGATGGGTGTCATCCACGGCGTGGAACTCGTGCTCAAGATGACGGGCATTCCCCGCGCCATCATCGGCGTTGAGGACAACAAGCAGCAGGCCATCGACCGCTTGATCAAGGCCGCCGAGCACAATCCCCAGATCGATGTCATGAAGCTGCGCACCCGCTACCCTCAGGGCGGCGAAAAGCAGCTGATCTACGCCGCAACAGGACGGCGCATCGGCCCCGGGAAGCTCCCGTCCTCGCAGGGTGTCCTGGTGCTGAGCATCAACACGGTCTCTGGTATTGCAGAATACTTCCAGACGGGCATGCCGCTGGTTCGCCGCCGCGTGACCATCGACGGCGATGCCATCCGCGAACCCAAGAATGTCCTGGTCCCCATCGGTATTCATCTCCAGGATATTTTCCGTTTCTGCGGCGGCTTCTGTGCGACCCCAGCCTCCGTCATCATGGGTGGACCGATGATGGGTGTGGCCCAATTTTCACCCGAAAATACCATTTTGAAGCAGACCAATGCCGTGCTGGTCCTCACCGACAAAGTCGTCCACCGTGAACAGCAGGATCCCTGTATCCGCTGCGGCATGTGCGTGGATCACTGTCCCATGCAGCTCCTGCCCTTCCAACTCAACGCCCTCGTCCTGCACGAGCGCTACGACGAGGCCGCCAAGCTCAATCTGATGAACTGCATTGAATGCGGCTGCTGCTCCTATGTCTGCCCGGCCTCACGCTTCCTGGTCCAGTCCTTCCGCTTCGGCAAGTCCGCCCTGCGCCGCCAGTCGAACATGACGGCCCTCAAGGAAAATGCCGAAATGGCCCTGCACGCCATGGCCGCCAGCGCCGCCCAGGACCGGGAACGCCAGAGCCAGGAAAGTGCCAGGCAGGAGCCCCCGGCCAAACAGGAGTCCCCGGCCAGGGCCGAGGCCAGCCAGCAGGAAGCTCCGGCAAAAGTCCCCGAGAAGGAGGCGCCCAAGGCATGAACCATATTTTTCTCTCAGTGGCCTCTTCCCCGCACATCAAGGACAAGCGCAGCACCAGATCCATCATGCTCGACGTGCTGATCGCCCTCTTCCCCGCCGTCCTGATGTCCCTCGTCTACTTCGGCAACCGCGCCCTATGGCACTATGTCCTGGGCATCACGGTAGCCGTCTTGTCCGAGTACCTGTGGAACCACTTCATGAAGAAGCCGCAGACCATCCATGACCTCTCCGCCGCCGTGACAGGCTGCCTCCTGGCCATGAACGTCTCGCCCCTGACCCCCGTCTGGGTCACCGCCCTCGGCGCAGTCTTCGCGATCATCATTGTCAAAATGATTTTCGGTGGTATCGGACAGAACTTCATCAACCCCGCCCTCGCGGCCCGCGCCTTCATGATGGCCTCATGGCCCGTCTACATGACGACCTTTACCAACCAGCTGGGACCGGACGCCGTGGCCGGACCGACGCTGCTCTCCGCCCTGCGCCAGGGCCTCGAGCCGGGCATTGGCGTGCGTGAGCTCCTGCTGGGCCATCCGGGCGGCTGCCTGGGTGAGACCTCTGCCCTGGCCCTGCTCATCGGCGCGGCCTACCTCATTTTCCGCCGAGTCATCCGCTGGGAGCCGCCGCTGATTTACATGCTGGTCGCCGCCGGGCTCTGTACCCTCTTCGCCCCTGACGGCCTGCTCCAGGGCAATTTCCTGATCCAGCTCTTTTCAGGCGGCCTGGTGCTCGGGGCCTGCTTCATGGCCAACGATTACAGCACCTCCCCCATGACGCGGCGCGGAGAGATCTACTACGCCCTGGGCTGCGCCTTCCTGACCTTTGTCATCCGCCGCTTCGGTGGCTACCCCGAGGGTGTGTCCTACTCCATCCTGATTATGAACCTCTTCGTTCCGCTGATCGATCGCTGGACCATCCCCGTGACTTTTGGAAAGGAGGCCCGGCGTGGCAAAAAAGAAGCTTGATCTCGTCAATCCCAGTGTCTCACTCTTTTTGATCTGTCTGCTCACCGCCCTCCTGCTCGCCGTGATCAGCGCCGTGACTGAGCCCATTATCCAGGCCCAGAATGCGGCCCGTGAACAGGCCGCCCGCCAGGAAGTGCTGCCCGCGGCCACAGAATTCGAAGAACTGGAGGCCGGACAGAGCTCGGACAGCTCTGTTGAACTGCTCTCCGTGTACCGCGGACTACAGAATCAGAAAGCAGTGGGCCATGTGCTCAGTCTGCGCACCAGGGGCTACGGCGGGGCCGTGGACATCATCTGCGCCACGGACAGTGAGGCCCGTATCACCGGCCTGCGCATCCTCTCGGCCAATGAGACCCCCGGCCTTGGGGCCAAAATCTCAGATTCCAAGTTCTATAGTCAATACGAGGGTAAGGGCGGCGAGAAGGAGCTTAAAGTCTACCGCGCCGCCGACCAGGGCCGCGACCAGGATCCCAACGCCATTGACGCCATCGCCTCAGCGACCATCAGTACCCGCGCGGTGACCCGGGCGGCCCAGGAAGCCGTGGCCCAGAGCCTGCGCCTGCTCCAGGCCGAGAAAGGAGGCCAGTGATGTCCCCGTCCTCTTCATGGAAAATCCTCAGCAACGGCTTGTGGAATGAGAATCCCATTCTCCGCCTGGTCCTCGGCACCTGCCCGACCCTCGCCGTCACAACAGCCGCCGTCAACGGCCTCGGCATGGGCCTGGCCACCACCTTCGTTCTGACCTGCTCCAACGCGATGATCTCCCTGCTCCGGAAGCTCATTCCGGACAAGGTCCGCATCCCGGCTTACATCACCATCATCGCCGGCTTTGTGACCATCGTCCAGCTGCTCATGCAGGCCTACCTCCCCCCCCTCTATGAGGCCCTCGGCATCTACATCCCTCTGATTGTCGTAAACTGCGTCATCCTCGCCAGGGCCGAGGCCTTTGCCAGCAAGAACCCCATCTTCTCCTCTGTACTCGACGGTATCGGTATGGGCCTGGGCTTCACCTTCGCCCTCACCCTCATCGCCGCCTTCCGCGAACTGCTCGGCAACGGCAGCCTCTTCGGCCAGGCCCTGATGAGCGAGTCAGCCAGCCCGGCCCTCATCTTCATCCTGCCTCCTGGAGGCTTCCTCAGCTTCGGCCTGCTGATCGCCCTGATGAACAAGCTGAAGTTGGTAAAAGTCGACCTGCGCCGCTTCAAGCAGCAGGATGCCCTGCCCCCTGCGGACAGTCTGACAGCAGACAAGGCCAGCCTCCCCCCTCAGCCGGAGGACAGCCTGCCGCAGCCCGAGCTGAGTCCCGCCCAGCAGGCTGAACTCGCCCGGGGAGATGGACAGACAAAAGGAGGTAAGGAATAATGCTCTCTGCCATTTTTGCCGCCTTCATCAGTGCGGTCTTCGTCAACAATGTGGTCCTCGCCCGCTTCCTGGGCATCTGCCCCTTTCTCGGCGTGTCGCGAAAAATCTCCACAGCCGTGGGCATGGGGGCGGCCGTAACCTTCGTCCTTGGCGTGGCCTCGGCCTGTACCTGGATGATTCAGCAGTGGATTCTGGAGCCCCTGGGCATGTCCTACCTCCAAACCCTGGCCTTCATTGTAGTCATCGCGGCCCTGGTTCAGTTTGTGGAACTCTTCCTGCGCAAGACCAGTGCGGGCCTCTATAAGTCGCTCGGTGTCTACCTGCCATTGATCACCACAAACTGCGCCGTGCTGGGCATCTGCATCCTGAACATCCAGGATCAGCTGAATCTCCTGATGTCCGTGCTTTATGGCATCTTCTCCGGACTGGGCTTCCTCCTGGCCATCGTCCTCTTCGCGGGCATCCGTGAGCGCCTTGAAACGGCGGATATCCCCCCCTCGCTTAAGGGCTTTCCCGCCTCGCTCATCGCCGCCTCACTGATCTCCCTGGCCTTCTTTGGCTTCCAGGGCCTGCGCATTTAAGGAGGTGAGCTGCTGATGCTATTTCATGTTCATCCCTGTCTCGCCCTGGCCTGGGGGACCATTGGCACAGCCGGTCTGATCATGGCCGCCCTGGGCCTCTTCTTCGGCTTCCTCCTCGCCGTCGCCGCCCGTGTCTTCCACGTCGAAACAGATCCCCGTGTCGAAGAAATTCGTCAGGTCCTGCCCGGCGCAAACTGTGGAGCCTGTGGCCACGTCGGCTGTGACGCCTACGCCCAGGCCGTCGCCGAGGGCAAGGCTCCCTGCGACGCCTGTATCCCCGGCGGTTCCTCTGTCGCCTCTGAGGTTGCAAGCATCATGGGGCTTGAAGAAGAAGGCGAAAAGGAACGTTACATCGCAGTGGTCCACTGTAATGGCGACTGCCACGAAACCCTGGAGAAGTACCACTACATCGGTATCAAAACCTGCCTCGCCGCCGCCAGCCTCTTCAACGGCAACAAGTCCTGTGACTATGGCTGTCTCGGCCACGGTGACTGTATGCGGGCCTGTCCTTTCGACGCCATCAGTATCGTGAGGGGTATCGCCTACATTGATCCTATCGCCTGCAAGGGCTGTAAGACCTGTGTAGCCGTCTGCCCCAAGCAGCTGATCTACATGCAGCCCGCCTCGAAGCGCTACTCCGTGCGCTGCCGCAATCCCCGCCCCGGCGGAGAGCTGCGCGACGTCTGCAACGTCGCCTGCATCGGCTGCCGCAAGTGCGAAAAGGTCTGCCCGAAAAAAACGATTTTCATGCAGGAGTCCGTGGCCGTCATTGACCCGTTCAACTGTGTGAACTGTGGCCTCTGCGCCAAAAACTGTCCGACAGCGGCCATCAAGGAACAGAAGGAGCTACGCCCCGTGCGTCCGCCCCGCCGCAATCCCGCTGCTGTCAAGCCGCAGGCCTGAGTCCTGGCAGAGAAAAACTGGAGGCTGGCTCCCCTGGTGGGGACCAGCCTTTTTTTGTAGGAAAAGAAGCTTGATTCTAATCCGGCAAAAGATCCGGACCCTCTGGTGACACAGGATTATAGATTATAATAGGCCGAAAACAAGCAACGGAGCTATTCATGGAGCACACAAAATCGATGACCGAAGGTCATCCGCTCAAACTCATCCTGTATTTTGCCCTCCCCCTCATCCTCGCGAACCTGGGCCAGCAGCTTTTCCAGATCGTCGACGCCGTCATCCTAGGCCAGGGCGTAGGCGTGAGAGGCCTCTCCGCAGTGGGCGCAGGCGACTGGGCCTATTTCTTGCCGCTCTGGTCTGTCACGGCCCTCACCCAGGGACTCGCCATTCCCATCTCCCACGCCTTCGGAGAGAAGAATCTTGTCAAGCTCCGCCGCCTTGTGGGCACAAGCGCCCTGCTCTCTGTCGCCTCTTCCCTCCTATTTGTCCTCGTCTTTCTCCTGGTCTTAAGCCCCCTGCTGCAGGTCCTAAACACGCCCGCCGATATCTTCTCGGATACCCGAGCCTATCTCGCAATTATGTACTTGGGGCTTCTTATCGTGACGGCCTACAATATGGCCGGATCCGTTTTACGCGCCCTGGGAGATAGTCGCTCACCCTTTATCGCCATCCTTGTGGCCGCCATCAGCAATATTGCTCTCGACTGCCTCTTTATTTTCGGCTTTCACTGGGGCGTTGCCGGGGCGGCAGCCGCAACCGTGATCGCCCAGGCCTCCGCTCTGATCTACTGTCTCATCTCCCTGAAGCGCATCCCCTTCTTAGCGCTCAAGCCCGACGATTTTCGGCCGCGCTGGGAGCTTGTCAAAGAAGCCCTGCGCATGGGGAGCACCCTCTGTGTCCAGCACGCCTTCATAGGCCTTGGAGGCATTTTGTTCCAATCCGCCATCAACCTGCAAGGAAGCGCCTTCATCGCCGGCTTCACCGCCGTCAATAAAATTTTTGGTCTCCTGGAATCTTCCGCCATTTCCATGGGGCACGCGGTCACGACCTTCGTCGCACAAAATCGTGGGGCGAGAAAGCCCGAACGCATTCGCCAAGGCGTCAAGCAAAGCGCCTTTTTCTCCCTGCTCATCGCAGTCTTCATCGCCGTCATGATGTTTCTTCTCGGCTACTTCATCATCTCACTGTTTGTCGAAAAACAAAGCGGCCAATTTGACGAGGTGATGCGCGCCGCCATGAACTACCTCCACGCCATCTCCCTCTTCCTGCCCACGCTTTATATTCTCTTCATCACAAGGAGCATGCTGCAGGGCCTGGGCCAAATTGTTATTCCCTTTTTGGCGGGCTTCTTAGAATTCCTTGCCCGCGGCAGCGCCGCCCTGGTCTTTTTTCCGCTCTGGGGTCCTGACGTCCTGTACTACACAGAGCCCTTTGCCTGGATTGCAGCAGTCTTAAGCCTCATTCCTGCGACGATCTTCAGCTTCCACCAGATGAAGCGGGACAGCTTTGTGATGTAAGGCTTGTCATGCTGGGGGGATGATTTATGTATACAGTAACACTTAATTGAATTTAAGATTAAGGAGATAGATATGAGTGGTCTTTTGAAAGATGACTTGCTTAATGAAATTCGTGTTGAAATTTCGTGGCTTAAAACTGCTGTAGCCGACATATGTGACGAACTGAATCTATCATCCTATGTAAACTGCCTGATAAAAAACCATGTTGAACCCGAAGAAGCCGCCGCTATCGAACGCGTAATTTTCCAAGAATTTAAAGACTTAAACCAATTATCTTTTGAAGATCTCCGGTCTAGGATAATTGCCTCTTTTGAAGCATCTTATCATAAGACTTGGGATCTCCCAGATCATTTGCTTGAAGAACTGATTCAACTAAAGACATCGGAATTAAAAGGAGATACAATCTAGCTCCAAAACACCATATAAAACAAATCAAGTCAGCACTCACTTCTGTGGGTGCTTTTTTATTGCCCAAAGGAGGCCCTGTGAACCTATTTTCTAAGCTCTTTCGCTCACGTGACAAGCCGAAGGAACCTTAGTCGCTTTTCGACGGGTGAAAGGACTGATTTTGTTTTTAAAAATTTTTCCATGTCTTCAAGAACCTGTTGACACCTTCTGTTTGTAAGAGTTCAATGAAGTTGGGTTGAAGATGATAGACCGAAAGTATCGCACGAAAGGAGTAAGTTCAATGAAGAATTTGGTTCGAGAATACCGTGAAGCAAATAGCCTGACACAGTACCAACTGGCCAAGCTCGTTGGTCTTACTCTAAGAGGAATTCTCACTCTAGAAAAAGGTGGATCCTTCTCGGTACAAAAACTTGGTGGCTAGTTGCTACAAGAATTGATGCTAATAATCAGGGAAGAGGAGTATATATAGGTGTAACGTGACTTCTCTTCTTTGATGTTGAATCTCAATAAGGAGGTAATGATCATGCCTGCCCGAATTATACGCATAGTACTCATTGTTCTAGCAATATGTACCATTGCAGTTAGCGTTCTGGCTTTAGTTAAAGTAGCCCCAACTTTTTTAGCCGTGCTGCTTGGAACAATAACTGCTATTCTAGCCTTATGTAATGACTATCTTATAGATAAGCGTTAAAGGACACAGAGATAACAAATAACCAGTGTACACATCTTGTATCTAGAGAAATTAACGATATACCGGATGTGTACTTAAAAGCACACTGGTCATTTGCTTCTCAGGCACTCACTTCTGTGGGTGCTTTTTTATTGTCAAAAAGGGCCTTATGAACCTATTTTCTAGGCTCTTTCGCTCACGTGACAAGCCGAAGAACTTCACGCACCAGTACGAGAACAACAAGCATCTTTAGCCAAGGCGTAAACGCCAGATCAGCGATGCAAATGACAGCGGTCTATGCTTGCGTCAGAGTGCTTGCGGAATCCATTGCAAGCTTACCGCTCCATGTCTATCTAACACCACAACAAGAACGCTACACTCACAAAAGAGAACGCATTTTTGACTAAGTGTTGTCTGGCTGCTGAAATACCGTGTTTATCTGGGGTTCAGGCGATTCGGGAAGATTAGGTTTAGGGGTAGTTGGTGCGTGATGCGTTTAGCAGGCATCGAGCGTGAAAAGCCCCTCTGATGCTGAGGGGCTGGGATGGGATAGATAATAATAGATACACCTCTTGGTTGGCTCAGAGAAGCTTTAGCAACTCAAGATCATTTTTCAATTCAAAGATGAAATCTGGTATCTCGCAACTATTACTAGCGATGTACTTTGCTATCCCAGGTTTGCTCTTAATAAGGTGTTCTTCTTTTGCTACTTTCTGTAGCTCCTCATATTCATCAAGGTTCTCACGTAAGTAGTTCTCAAAATCTTTTCCGAAATAGGCAAAAACCATACGCGATGTAAATTGACTAGGATCTAACACCCAATCCTCTTTGTAATTCTTATCCGACTTACATTGTTTTATGACCTTCGAGAATAGATTGTCATTAACTTTGGAATCGCAATCAGCGTCAAAGAGTAAATATGTCATATAGCCATATGCTTTATATATTCTCCAAAGGAGAGGGATATTGTTTTTTCCACCACTACCTACTATTTCGATGCCCTCTTTAGGCAAATAAAAACCTATTCTTTTAAATAGCACGGGTAGAGCATAAAGTTCAGTTTGCCCTTCTACAAGTAAAACCACATCTGCAAACAGTCCTCTTAATTGTTCTGACGTCAAACGGGTCGAGAAGTACTCACATATGTTTTCCTCTGTGACCAACTGCGCATCGACACCTGTTTCTATACAAAATTGGCATAAGTCCCTCGGGAAAATCTGACTAGCAGAAGTTATACCTCCATCCTTATAGACTCTTACTAGTCCATCTAGATTTCTAAAATCAAGGAAATCACTCGAGTGTGTTGAGATCACGACTTGTATGCCTGCCTGGCATAATTCATCGATATACTCCTTTAACCACTTCTGAGCCAAGGGATGCAAGTGTGCTTCTGGTTCTTCGATGATAAGTACAAAGCTTTCCCCACCGAACGTTTCCATATATGCTTTAACAAAGGCCATTAAAAGGATTTGCTGTTCTCCCGTACCAAACTCACCAAAGCTACGAATTTGATCTTGTTCTTTAGCGTAAATTCGCATTGATTTTGCATAATTTGTGGGATCATATGCAGAAAAATCAACATCTAAAGAATGAACGAATCCACTAACTGAATGTTTAACCGAATTTTGAAATACATCAAAAAACTGTTTGAATTCTTTTGACCCGCCGAATACTTCTTTTATCTCTCTGAAGATAAGGGATAGTTTATTCCTGCTTTCATCCCCTAGACTATCATGAACTCTGCGAGAAAATTTACTCAGGAGAGAATAGCTGCTTGAATAATTGAACTCACTAAATAAATTTCTTACTGCATCAATCATAAATGACTGACATTGTCTACGATCTTCCTGTCTAATGTAGAGTTTATTACCACTAGTATCGCAAAAATATTTAGCATCTTTTGCTTCGCCTTTATTAAGATGCAGTTCAACTGTAGTAATTCCTTCATTACTCTTATACGAATAGTAGTATGTGGCATCAAATGAAGCAGTCAGGATAGTCTCTGGATATTCTTGGGGATTTCTCATGAAAAAGTCGTTATCTTTCATATCCGTGTAAGTGGGGTATTTTTCACCAAGAAAAATATTAAGAGCTGATAACAAGTTAGATTTACCAGCGTTGTTTGGGCCGAACAAAATTAGTGGCTTATTTTTAGGAAAGGTAAGCGTCACCTCCTCTATTGATCTATAATGTTGCACTCTAAATTCTTCAATCCTCACGGAAACTATCCTATCCAAACCAATTCTAGCGTATTAGCTTCTCTCTAACCATAAATGCAAGGAGCACTTTGCCTTATTATTCATATCTTACCATTACCAGCATTATTACGCCATTCTGTTCTACCTAACATTAAGCAAGTTTAAAGGGTTCAGCAAATTAGGCAATACAGCTACCATGTTTCTTTATTAAGGACATACACTTTTTAGATGTCAATGAAAGTTGCTGAAAATCAAGCATCAATAGGCTAATTTTTTACTATTTTATGCCTCAAATTTCTTACTATCTTTGATATAATTAATCATTCTTTCGGGCTCTAAAACTACTCCCCTAATCATGATACTTTTTGTTTTTTGAGACAAACAGATGGCAACATCATCACATTTTATAAAAAATCCACATAAAATCCACACTTAATTAAACATTTAATTTCTCATCATTTTTTGAAAGTCTCCATTATCAATCCCCATAATTCTTAAAATATCAATAAACACTACAGTTTTAAATTCATTTTGGTATCTTTCAAATATTTTATTCAAGCCTACACTAAATTCTCGAAAATACTTCTTATCAAGCAAAACCTTTAGATAAAATATTGCCACTACAATTCTCTTATTATCGTAATTACTGCATTCATAATATTTTGCAATGTTTGCAACTCTTACATTTCCAAAATTAGAATTATATAATCTTTCATCATGAGCACATTTATTCCTCACCAAATTAATAATTTTTAATGCTGAGCCAAGGTCTTCACTTGAAAATCCGAACATTGACCTTTTATTATATTGTTTCTTGCACTTATCCAAATAATATTTAGCTATAGTGTTTTTGTCAGCATCTAATAAAATATCATATAAATAAGCCAAATTACCGATAGTAAGGTAATTTACTAATACCCATAGCGGAACTGCTCCATGTTCTTCTATATAATGTTTGATTGCGCCATTTTTATCAACATTATCATGAATCGTTTTGGTCAAAATCGATATTTGTCGCAGGACTTTTTTGGGGTCATCACCAATATAATTTTTTATTTCCAGATATGAGTTTGGCTTCGGGTATTTTTTTGTAAATTCGTGCGATACTACAGTCTTAAATGAATTTTCAAAAATCAGTATATACTTTAAGAAAAGCATCCTTAATTCTCTATCAAATAGGAATAAGGCTTTCAATTCATTAAAATGCGCATTGGGTATATATTGTTCTGGAACCACACATTTCCTTGAGGGTGTTTTTTGCAAAAACAAATCTTTATAACCATTTATAACATTATAATAATTTTCTTGCTCTAAAAACCTCTTGGGCTTCCCATCTGTGGGAACGGTAAGCCCTCTATTTCTCAAAATAGTTAATTGCTGATTAAAAGTCTTATATTCTTTCATTCTTGCTCTCCACAAAAAATGGCCAGGGCGTCGTACGCTTCCTGACCTAATCCTATGAGTAGATTGTATATTCCCATGCACTAATTGTCAAGTGCCATTAGACACTTCTTATCCTCACTGTAACTTATACGTTGCAGTTATAGCACAATTTCCCTTTTTCTCTATTTTCACCAGTCTAACACCACAACCAAAAAGCTACAATCACAAAAGCGGACGCATTTTGTGCTAAGTGTTCTCCAGAAGCTGAAATGCCGTGTTTATCTGGGTTTCGGACGATTCGGAAAGTACGGATTTAGGGGGTGGTTGTGAAGGCTGCATTCGGGTGTGTCGGGTGGGATGGTGCTATTGTCGTCGGTGGGAATTGGAAAATGGAATGATTTATAGGCTGGCAGATATGCTGTGCATGATGGGGGGTTGGGCTGGTGCTTGTGGGCATGAAAAAGCCCCTCTGGTGCTGAGGGGCTGGGTGGGGAGGTTTCTTAGTTGGTGATGGGTTGCGATTTGGCTTTCAGGTCATCCCAAGATTCTGCCGTTGCTGTGTCATTTTCATACGCGATGAGATATCCCCATTTTTGTCCTGAAAATTCCGATGTGGCGACCAGCCGTCTTACAAGTGTTTCAGCAGCTTTGCGCTTCGCCTGCACTCGTGTATCATCACGTCCGCGTTCATCCTTACCTTCGATAATCCAGTATCTTCCCTCTTTGTCATAGGCGATAAAGTCTGGGTAGTAGCGATCCTTGGGAGTGTAGTAGATGAAAGCCTTACTGTACATATGGAGCCTTTGCCACCATACGATACTTGGTGAGGTATTGAGAAGCTTCGCGAGCACGTATTCACCACTGTAAGAATCGAAAGACTCTACCTCAAAAAGGGACTTGAACCAACCTCCGTAGTAGCGGTGAACTTTGAATTCCTCACGTGAATCCACTTGCTCGTGGATCTTTTCACCCAAGGGAAGAGTAAACCCGTCTCCAGGCATCTTCTGTGGGTGGATCTCTGGAACGTGTTTAATAGCTCGAAGTTGTTCTTCAATAAAACGCGAGATCATGGAACCAAGCTCGCGCTGTGCAGAGTCCAGAGATTTAACCGTCCAGTGATCGATGGGAGCCATACGCATAAACTGCGGCACGAGATAGTTTTCAACGTACCGCTTCGTTTCTTGTGTCTTAGGGACCGTTGACATGTTCATGACAAGCCGCAACAACGCTTCACTTGCCTCTTCGTTACGGATATGGATCGAATCCACTTCCGCACTTTCTTGGTCTTGCGTTTTCAGCTTCTTGCCTAGGGCTGCAACGATAGCCTTGCGATGCAATATATCGCCTGTTGAAGTCACACGTCTTGCTGCTTGTTCAATCTGGCTATTATCGATATCAGCGAGTGTAAACTGTGGAGTTTGCACCGACATTGTCGTTGCGGGAAATGCGTAGGCCACCTCTTTGAAGCGTTCATTTACCTCGACTGTGACAATGCTCAATTGAGGTAGGGGATCACTCTCCGTCATAACACGAACACTTACACTAGGTTTATCCTCAGTAAGGGAAAGCGCATCCTCACCGCTCTTTCCTTGATCAGTATCAGAATCCCCGCCGGCGTGCGCTCCAGGGGAAAGCGCATCCTCGCCGCTCTCTCCTGAATCTGGTATCGTGTAGGAAGCATTGGATGATTCCTCCAATCGATTTAGCTCATCATTGCCCGTTCCAAGATAGACGTCGCTTGCTTGCGATGTGGCTGGATCTCCAGACGACTCTGGCTGTTGCGAGAGCAAACGCTGAATGGCCTCGTCTACCTTTTGCTTATTTGTTTCTTTTACAGCTTGTTCCAGTCCAAATTGGGCAAGCACGTTTTCAGCCTCTAAGAGCTCCTGGAAGGATTGGTGAGCGATAATATCAAGTTGATCGATCTGCCAAACTCCCGTATATGCACCAAAGGGTAGGCGCAAGCCACGGCCCATAGTCTGCTGCGTCAGCACTTCAGATGCCATCGCACGTAAAGTGACAATAACTGCGATGTTTTTAACATCCCAGCCCTCTTTAAGTTTATTAACACTCACAACAGCCAGCACAGGGGAATCCGAAGCGTCGAGATTTTCTAGTAGTCTGAGCGTAAGATCGTCTTCGTGAGCGGAATCGACCTGAAGAACAGCTAGTTCGCTATCAAAATACTCAGGGCTACGCAAAAGGGATGTGACCTGAGTTGCATGGTCTACATCCGAGCAAACAACAAACATTACCGCGTTGAGATGTTTCTTCCCACTTGTTTGAGTATATGCGTCATAGTAGTTCTGCTTGATATTTCGCAGCTGCATCGCATCACGTAATTGTTGCTCTTCTGAGCCTTCCTCTTGTCCATAGCCATTTTTTCGAAAAGCCAGCACGGGCGCTTTCACATACTTATCTTCAATAGCTCGATACAAAGGGTAGGTATAGATCACCTGATCCGTATTGCTGGCAGAAGCCGTTAATCCAATACAAGCAGCAGGATCAAGTTCTTTTAACGCAGAGTGAAAGGCCGCGGCGCTGACAGAATATAGATGCGATTCATCAGCGATCACAACAAGATCATCTAAGGACTTGAGATAATCAAAAAGCACACCTGCATTTTCATCAAAACGACGCGGGCGACGGCGCTGAGCTTCCGATCCACTTCCATGCGTTTCACCCTCAAGCGACTTCGGTGCAATCAGCTGTTGAATGTTAAAAATAAAGGCCAAAGAGGCATACTCATTTCCCAATAAATATTGCTGTCCTGAATTTTGGCGAGCCACCCATGCAGAATAATCCTGTGGTGTTACCACATCAGGTGGCAAAGCAGATCCTTCGATATAACGCGATGAGCCCGGAGTAAAATTCTGCACGGTTTTCGCTTGCACAGTCTTTCCAGGAGTAACGATGACAACATTATTCACACCTTGACGTCGAAGATACTCCACAAAAGCCGCCATCAGATACGTCTTGCCTACACCGGTTGCAAGGTTGAGCACCTGCATAATTGAGGGATCATAATCACCATCCAAAGTGAAGATGAGCTGACGCAGTGCTTCTTTGTTAGGGGCGCGCAGATCGAAATCAGCGCTGATCGATTCAAAAAGATCTGAATCAAAAGAAATATTAAGCTTCTTCGACATTACGCATCACCTCCACCATGAAAAGAGAAGATATCATCAGGGATCGCCACTATGCGAGAGCCTTTAACGGATTTACGCAGATATTCCCGCATGCCGTCTGGTACAACTGTCGCTGCAACCGTGAGGGATTCGCCAGGGCTCAAATGACCCACAAGTGAGTCAATCATCTCCGTGGAAACTGGACCCTCTATCACCTTAAGGAACATAGTTCCTCGCTTAGCATCAAAAACAGCAGCTTCAGAGACTTGCGTCCGAGCAAAGCGTAGATTCGCCGCAACGGAAGCGATCAAGTTCTCTCCTGTGGCGTCTGGCGTCAGCATGACACGTTTCAACGTGGGATCGTAATCAAAACAAGTGGGCGACAAGTGAGCCACCTGAAAGCCTCCACCCCCTCGCCAGTTGATGACCTCTTTGATGCGCTTGGTCTTGGCTGCCGCTTTGAGGGTCTTCACCAGCAGGTTTTTCTTCGCTTCGGGATCGTCCGCGATGAGTTTGTTGAGCACTGAGGTGAACTTCGCGGCATCATCTGGGCTCACACCTTCGGGGAGCTCCACGCCATCGGCTGCCACGCGCTCACCTTCTGTACGCGTAATACCACCGGGATCCTGATTTCGAATCACCTTTTCAAGTCGAGGGCGGGTGAAAGTGTTAAAGGTTGATTCTAACAATTCACAGGTAACCCAGCGTCGCCCCATCTTATGCGCCACAGCCGCTGTCGTGCCAGACCCAGCAAAACAGTCGAGAACTATATCTTTAGGATTGGTAGCAATATGAATAATACGCTCCAATAACCGCTCGGGCTTGGGAGTGGAAAAGGCCTTGATATCATTGAATAATGCCTTAATTTCAGACTTCGCTGCACGATTATGCCCAACCTCATTATTGCTCCACCACGTGCGAGCGGGCTGTCCCTCATTAGGAGGGTAGGCCTTGCGCCCGAAACTTTCTTTGGTCACAAAGAATTCTGGCCAATCTCCAGCCTCAATACGAGCCTGTGCTTGCGCTTTTGCCTCTTCTTTTTTGTTTTCTGGGATGAGAAGGTCATAAACATCTTCTCGAAGATACTCCCTGCTGAGACCTGATTTAATAGAACGCAAATCAAGGTCAGGTTCCACCCATTCATAAGGGGCGTATTGCCTTAAAGAATCCCAAATCCGATCCTGCTTAAAGCACCATTGCCGGCCTCGTGCTGGATAAAAAATTTCACCGGTGAGTGGATGCTCAATGCCATACAGAGCTGTCACCTGCCGGCTACCAGATAAATTATGTGGGGCAGAACGATCTGCAGAGAACCACACTCCTCTTTTATCGCCATCGGGATTAGAAAAACGTGCATTATCTGCCGCAGTGCGCTCCATACGGTGTAAATCCACCTGCGCGAGATCCTTGGCATAAACCAAGATAACATCGTGGTCTACAGAAAACCCCTTCACATCGTTCCTACTAGAGTCCGCTTTTTGCCACACGACTTCAGCACAGAAATTACTTGCACCAAAAACCTCATCCATTAACAGACGCATGCGATGGTTTTCGACATGGTCAAGGTGCACCCAGATCGAGCCATCCTCGCTTAAAAGCTTCTTCAGGTGCAGAAGGCGATCACGCATCATGGTCAGCCACACCGAATGCTCGAGCGCGTCATCATACGAACTAAAGGCTTGCTGCGTGTTAAAAGGAGGATCAATATAGACCAGAGCTACCTTGCCAACATATTTTTCTACTAGTTCGGGCACACGGGTAAGCGCTTCGAGAACATCACCCGATTCGCCACGGACAAGCAAATTATCTGTTTGTGGTTCAAGATCAGCTCGCTTTGAGTAGCTGAATTGATCACTCTTAGCTGTCTGCTCTCCCTGTACATAATTATCATAAATGAGCGTATGCGTTTCACAGTAGCGCGGATCATTGGGTTCAACCCATGTATAGCCATACTGACCTGTTTCAGCAGGAATCAAAGCTTTATCCTTGTTGTACCACGTCAGCTGAAGGCGCTGCTTAGCCATATACGCATACCTCCCTTTGATGGAGTGAAACTAAATTACAAATCATCTTTCTCTGCCCATTGAGTCTAACTGCATCCCTGTTCAGCCAGTCTTCTCCAATAATATGAGCTAGAGGAAGCCGTTTACTATTTCAAAATTCTACCATCTCCCCCACTTTCTATCTATCCCAAACCATGCCGATCATCAGTAATTTTCAGTCTTTCAAAGAATTATAAAAGAAGGTAATCTATAATTAGTTAATAAAGAATCAAGCCTTTAACTCTTAAAAAATATTACCTCTCCACAACGGTTGTTCTCGCCAATTGAGAGGTACGCCCATTAATTGGTCATTTAATCTGCGCATCGATATGAAGCCATGGTTTAGACAAACATTTACCTCCTGACATAAGAAGACCGACCCTGACCAACAAACAAATGCCGGCGGATCGGTACTGCTATTTGTATTTTATCGCAAATTTCCCAAATTGTTAACACTTGATGTATTTTTCATTTTGATCCGCGGATTCCGACTTGAATTTGCAAGTCATTTTCTGTGTACGATATCTCAGCACTTTCACTCAAGATCTCTAATATATGTTGTACGATTTCATCCACATGCTTTTCACTACTCCTCAACACTCGCATCCAAAATATCTTTCAAGCGTCTCCCCTTAGCATCTCGCCACAGTGCGTTCCCACTAAGTGACGCTCCTCCGATAAATGAAGCGGCCGCCGAAGGGCTCGAAAAAAGCAAGTCTTCTTTTAGATAGCCATTTTTATCCATCTTGTCTGCGTAGGCATGGCGATCTTTAAGCGCACGCTCCGGACAACTTGCTGTTGTTTTCGGATTGAGTACGCTCCCTTTGAGTACAACGAAGCCTTCGCTCGTTCTCTTGCCACGCCCATGGCCTTTTCCATAGCTCATGCAATAAGTGGGTTCTTTGGCCTCCGCTGCAACAATAAATGGTTCAAACACTCTTTTGCCGAGTGCGCCCATTACGATCTTGGCGTAGTCGATGTATTCTTCAAGCTCACTTTCTGTTTCATCCGTAATATTTCCAGGATTAGGCTCATTGCCGTTTTTGACCACGTAGCGCTTGGCCTCATTTGCCAGATTACAGAAACAGTTTTCCAAATAACTGATCTCAGTCGGCCCCAGAGAATTATTCGTAGAGGTAAAGACAATCACTTCCGTCCAATAGTCAATCGAGGAGTGCGGTTCCTGGATACGAAAGAGTAAGCCGTGGCCGTTCTTTCTGACACCCGCTTGTCCGATGTAAACAGCAGCCTTATCATTTTCATCCGTACCAAAAAGAATATACACGCCACTTTGTTTGAGGATATCCATGTTTTTGCAATCACCTAGCGACGTTCTCGGAATTTTGTAGGCGATACCCGTCCAATTAGCCATTGTGCACTTAACACGCTCACTGGGTTCTCCGTCCATCAAGTATAGTTTTAAGGTCTTTGCTCTCGGCATGGTTTTTCCTCGTTAGTTAAAGTTAATTCGATTGGCTATTCACCTCCCAAATTCCACCATCTCCCCCTCTTTCTATCTATCCCAAACCCACCTCAGCACCAGTAATTTTCAGTGTTTCAGGCGATCCCTATCCCTCACGCTTTCTCCACTCCCGCGCTATTTTCTCCCCTCACTTCCCCCTCACCACTCACTTCTTCCTATAAAACCCACACGCATAGCCATCCACTTCTAGCGGCAGGCTCTCCGCCCAGCTCGGAGCCTTCGACATGATCGCACATACGTCCTCCACACTACCTACCACCTCTGGCACTTCCAGCACCTCAAGTGCGCGCCAAAAGTCCGTGATCTTCGGGTTACTCATCCGCCAGCGCATGACGAGTTCTGCCATTTCGTCTTCCGTCATACCGAGCTTATCTGCACCCATAGCTTTGAGGGCACCAACAGAACCTCCGTATCCGCAGGCAAGATAACAGGCCTTTCCTTTTTGGCGAAGTTCACTATTTGCTCCGTGCTTTTCGACTTTGACACCGAACATTTTCCCTCCTGTTTCAATAAAAAAGAGTGAAAGATTTTACTCTCTCACTCTGCATTTTTGCACCAAATGTTATATTATTTTTGGTGCATTACTTAATTTTGTGAATTTCTTTTTCCAGTTCAAGTACTATATTCATCAGCTCTTCAAAATTCGGATACTCGCCAATGAACATCTCAGCCATATTTTTATAGTCTTCTTTAATTTCCTTTAGGCGATGCTCATCAGGCATAAGTCTGATTGTTTCAGTTGTGGCGTCTTCGTATTTTGCCCATTTCCTCGGATAGAATTTCTGTTTAAATTGAACAACTTTTTCAAGAAGCTTGAAGCTCTTAAAAGTTCTGTCTTTATATGGTGAGTTTGCTATGCAAACTAAATCATAATAGTGTCTTGCATATCTTTTAGGCATTGCAAACTCTTTCGGTCTATTTGCTTCATGATGAAGGATGGTCGCTTTCTCCCAGAATGTTCTTTCAGGAAGAACGGTTCTAACTTCTATAAAATCCCCATCAAAGAGCATAGGATATATTTTTTGTATATCAGGCACAATATGAACTGCTTCCGATGGTGTCCATGCTGCCAGTGTTCCAATCTCAAGTCTTACTGCCTGCACGACATATGAAGACTTAAATGCTTTCGGATATTCAAACAGAACTGTTTGCGGATCGCTTTCATCTATTCTTATATGAAACTCCTCATCAAGCATATCTCTAAAATCACTTTCTAACTGAGGAACAAATTCATTTTTTAGAAAGTCTTCCGTCTTTTGCTTGGAGTCTTTATTGAATTTTTCTTGCTTTGTGTTGGAGCGTTCTTGCCACGGTTCATCAAAGCTATATCCGATTACTCTCCAATCAAGGACTAAATCAATATCTTCGGAAAATCTACGAATTAAATTAAAGCATTTTTTTGTATTCAAACATATCTACACCTCTGAGATTTTCTTAATAACGCCATATACCCAGGCACTTGTGGTTTTACTACCCGCAAGCAGTTCCGACTTTTCTTTTTCGGATAATTTTTCCCGTAGATAATCGATCTGCTTTGAAGTGATTTTATCTTTTCCGATTGCCTTAATTGACTGTATCACCATTGCAGTAAGTGTTGACATTTTGGAAATGTCCCCATTGTTTCTGCGCTTAAATTCGATTGTTGCATTACCGAAACTGAAACTGACATATCTTCCGTCTGATATGTATGTCCACTTTGCCGGCACTTGTGTAGATAAACCTAATAAATTTAGAGCCGTATTGCCCGATGGAGCAATCGTCCAGTTATATTTTCTGGCAATGGCATTCGCAACTTCATTCACGGACGGTGCTTCATACTCTCCAATCAGTTCTATATAGTTCGGCTTATAGTAAATGCCTTTCATAATACGGATAATCGCTTTATCTTCTACCAGACGATTTAATGTACTGCGAACCGTTTCGTATCCTGCAATATCAAAAAAATCATTTGCGATAAAAACCTGATTGGGCTCAAAATTTTCTATCCTTTTTAATATTTCTTGCTTATAACTCACCTGATATGCCACCTCCTTTGCACCAAATATTATGTAATATTTGGTGCAAATGGTCAATGGCAGCAAATCTCATAACACTTTATCAATTCATCGTCCGTCTTCTCCCACAAAAAGCCCCACCCGTTTTCACCACTGAGGCCTTGTATTTCTAGACTAAAAAACTATTCTCTTATCTTCCGCAACTTCTCTTTGATTGCGTTATACGTTCCTGTCTCTATCAATTTACCATTTTGCATCAGTAAAATGCCGTCAAACTGAGCCAACAACTCCGGGAAAAGATCGTGCGTCACAATGATTCGGGTTTTGTCCTTCATCTGCAAGACGGTGTGGATAATCTGATAAGCGGTATCTTTGTCGAGCGCTGAGGTCGCTTCATCCAAGAGTAAGACGGGCGTTTTACGGACGATGCTACGCGCGATAGCTACACGTTGACGTTCTCCGCCAGATAGTCGTTGACCTTCTGTGCCGCAATCATAGTCCCAACCTCGTTTTTCCACCAATTCATGTAAACCAGCTCGCTCGGCAGCCTGCTCTAGATCACGCTCCGAGCAGTCAGCAAACATCGTTATGTTATCTTTCAGGCTCGCTTGGAAAACAAAAACTTCTTGTTGGATGAGAGAGATCAGATTAAATTTGCTTCGCTCAGAACTTTCAGAGATTTCTCTGCCATCATAACGAATCGATCCCGTATGATTCTGGTGCACACCGGCGAGGAGATTTAAGAGAGTCGTTTTGCCACTGCCACTCTCCCCGACAATCGCATAACAACCGTAGGCAGGCAAGGTCGCTGTCACCTGCTCCAAAATACGCTGATCACCTTGTGGCGAGAGTGCGCAGATGTTCTGAATCTCGATATTTTGATTACAAGTCAATTCATCGTCAACACCCTCAGCGCTTTGGAAAGTTAGAAGCTTTGCGTGCTGTTTCATCAGACTTTTTGAAGCTCTGAGCTTCGCTATTTGCTCGGGCAAAGAGATCGCAACTTGAATAATATTCTTCACCAACGGGATGAAGGCAACCACAATACCGACTGAAATTCCAGCATCGGTTCTACTCATAAAGAAGCCGATCAGGAGCAAAGCTATTTGCACCAAAAGCCCCGCTGTAGCGGCAGAATAGGCGATGGAGATCTCGACTTTTTCACGACGAGCAAAGGCCTCTGCCGCTTCTGTGCTTTTCACAGATAAATTCGCTTCTATAGTCTTTTCTGCACGAGAAGATTTGATTGTTCGAAATCCGTGCAGACATTCGGAAAAGAAGCGGATATAGCGAGCGTTCGCCTTGGCTAGATTTAGTTCCTGTTTTTCGACTTCTTTAATCCGTAAATTAGCGACAGCGATAGGAATGAGCGATAGCGCGAGCGCCAAGAGACTCATTCGGACGTTGAACGTAAGCATCAGTAGCAGGGCGCCGACAAAATCGAAAATGAGCTCTACGATGAAAGGAATACTCTCGATGTAATTATCCTTCACTTGATTCAAGTCGTTAGATATCAGCGAAAGATAATCGCTCGAGGCTTCGAACGTAAATACTTCAAGTCTCTTGGATAAAATTCCTTGTTGCACGGTCCGCCGATACTGATCTAGCGCTTGAGAGCGAAAAGCCGTCCAAAAATGCCGCTCCAATACGGCCGCAATGACGAGCGCTACCAATGGAATAACTGCCCAAGCGATAAGCACTTGTAGACTGTACGCCCGACTACCAGAAAGCTGGTCGATAATGACTTGGGTAAACTTAGCCATGCTGAGCGCCGATAAGGTTTTTGAAAAAATACCAATAAGAGAGAAAATTAAATTCTTAACGTTCTCCTTAAACAATGTTGTACGTAGGTAGTTATCATCATATTTATCCTTGTTGCGCATAGTGGTCATCCGAGAGTTCTTGGTCTTTGCCATATTTTTCTTCACGTTCATCGAAGTTCATGATCACGAAGTGAGGCTTGTTGTTTTTCAAAACGACGGCCGAGCCTGTGTATTCTACCATGCGAGCAACTTTAGAAGGAATAATCCTAGCTAAAAGACCGTCATCCAAGAGCGCTTGTACGTAGAGCTTGCGTCTGTATCTTGTTCGCTGTCTTGGATGATCAGCCAGGCTCTCTTAATCCATACGCCTTGCATACTTCAAACATACTTTTGAGATAGTAGGCGGATAGGAGCAGGCTGTGCGAACAGTTTTATAGGAATAAAAATATATAATCTTATTTGTTCATCATATATTTTATTCCGATCTTATGCTAAGCTATTGGAAGGATAGGAGGTCTTGCATGGCATATTTAAGCGTGACTCAGATGGCGGAAAAATGGGGCCTTTCTACGCGCCGTGTACGTGTGCTCTGTGCTGATGGGGATATTGAAGGTGTGGTGCGAAAAGGGAAAAAGTATCTCATTCCCGCTACTGCCCCACGTCCTGTAGACCGCCGGAAACTTCCCAAACTAAATAAAGATTCCGCCTTTGCGCCATTGTTCCGGTCCATTGACGAAAAGAAGATTCGTCTCGATAACCTGCGTCCTTTTACACCTGGCGAGCTGGCACAGCTTCGGGAGCAGTTTTTGATCGATTTCACCTACAACTCCAATGCGATTGAAGGTAACACGCTCACGCTAAAAGAAACGGCCCTCGTTTTGGAGGGCATGACGATTGATCAAAAACCTCTCAAGGATCACCTGGAAGCAGTTGGTCACAAAGACGCTTTTTGCTATATCGAAGAACTGGCACAAACAAACACGAAGCTCGGTGAGCGCGAAATCAAAGACATCCACGCCCTTGTTCTCATGCATCGCCCACAGGATAAAGGGCTATACCGCAAAATCCCAGTTCAGATTGCTGCTGCGCTCACGAAGCCAGCGCAGCCACACGAGATCGAAGCGAAAATGAAATCCCTTTTACAGACAAACGACACGCGCAAAAAGGAGCTTCACCCGATTGAGCGCATTGCTCTGTTCCATCTGGACTTTGAAGGCATCCATCCATTTATCGATGGAAACGGGCGTACGGGCAGATTGTTGCTCAATCTTGAGTTAATTCAAAACGGCTACCCGCCTATCAACGTGAAGTTTAGCGATCGCAAACGCTACTACGATGCATTTGATGCGTATTACGGAGACGGGAAGGCTACTGCCATGGTCGAACTCATCGCCGGCTATGTGAAAGAGCGACTCGACCAGTACCTCGAAATACTTAAGTCGTAAATTTGATTTTCCCATCTTGTTCAAGCGAACTGAACAGCCTACAGATGCAAGACAAAAAGTGTTTTTTCTAAAAATGGGAACAAGCCCCCCGTCGTATAAGCAATTTCTCAATTGTTCCCTATACGCCACTTTGCTATGATAATCTCAACGAAACAATTGGCACATGATGACAATGAGGGGATCAGATGGATTTCGTACAAAACCAATGGAAAAGTGCTTGGTCAGACATGCGTCGTACAAAAAACGAGGCGTGGTATGAGGAATGGGTACTACCGTGCTCTGATACGAGCGATGGCAATCTTCACTTTCCTTCCTTGCTCCTAATCTACCCAGATACACAGCGTCAAAAAGTGGCCCTCTATCTGATTAGCAATCATGAGGCTGTTTTAGCATCCTATGATGTTGTCGATCAAATTTTCGAAGACTTTTGTTCTGCCTCTGACTATGCATGTGCCCTATATAACCCAAAAGCTGAGCGTAGTTGCACCTTCCAAACAATTCTGCTTGATTGTTCTGATGATGATTTTAATGCGCTATGTGAAAAAACCGTACAACGCATCCTGAGAGGCTATCATAAAAAAACACATTAAATGCTACGTCACTGTATTTCTTGCCTTTGTCCTTTTTTCTCTTACATCTTTAGCATACCTAAAATTCAGACGAGTACTGAAGGTATGCCAGAAACGGAAAATGTAGAAGCAGCTACAGGTCAAGCGTTCATGCTCGGGCAGTATCTGACTTCACAGAAATCTAAGTTTTGGGCCCGGCAGTCGGTGTAGGTCGATTGGATTTTAGGTCTTTCAGGTGTAATGGGTGTAGGTCTGTTTGAAGCGTTTCTACGCAGGTATAACGAGGCACTGAGTCTTGTCTCGGGCAGCCGTCCTGCCGAATCTGCTCTGTGCTTAAGCTCCGCTACTTCGACCACTATTCCTGGGAGGAGCTTCGGCAAAGCCTAAACTATTCCAAGAGCCAGCTCTACTGTCTACACCTCTTAGGACTGATGGACTTAGATATTCGCCTATCGTCTTGATGAGACATGATTTGAAGAATAATTCGCCTCGCTATGTCGTTTTAGACTTTGCTGCTGTGGATTCCAGCGAGACCGTATCCGATGAGGAAGCACTGCGTGTTGCTCGTGAATTTATGTCTCAAGATGCGCCTGTCTGTGAGGCACTTGCCAAGTGAAACGTCTCTCACGCGCCCAAATTCTGCTCTTTCATCAAGAACTGATTGACCGTTTTGGCGGCACACATGGTGTTCGTGACGAGGGATTGCTCGACTCGGCACTCAATGCGCCGTTTCAAACCTTTTTTCAAGGCCTGCTTTCACACTTTGGCACTAAATGAGAGTATTCTTATCGTTTCTCACACAAGCGATATTTAGGCCGAGCCCTGGCGCATTACTTGTTGAAAAAGTCTCGCTGATACTCCTCTTCCCACTTGGCTTCGCGTTGTGCGCGAAACCAACGATAATAGCGGATCACTGTCCCTGCGAGAAGGCAGCCGATACCAATGGCCCAGACGATAAAAACAGCTGTCATCTCCTTCCATGCGATAAAGTTTGGTAACCACAGTATAAGATGAGAGATACTACTTAGTGTTACAGAAACAGCGAGCATACGTATGAGGCCCAGCTGCCTAAAGGTCTTGTCGTTTGAAGCCCACAAGGCATAGAGAAAGTTATCCAGGCCAAAGAAATGGGGAAGTATAATCATCCAACTGATAGGACCTAACACAGGGTACTCAAAATTATATTCCACGTCGAACGCTAGCCATTCATGGCAGATTGGTAGTGCAAAGAGCGATAAGGCAATCGGTATGAGAAAGATAGCAATATAGCGGATGTATGCGTGTTTCTTCATTCACTTAGTCCCCGTCTACTTGTCAGGCCGTGCTGATAGTCCTGCGTTCCTAGCACTATAACAAAGAGATCGGACCCTGTCTAAAAACATGGAAAGGAGGCGCTCAGTGAACGAATCACGGAGGGGCAAAGTCCTGACATCATCCTTGAATTTCCTGTTTCCCCTACGGAGGGCGTGTCGATGCCAAAGCCATCCGCTTTTTTGTCAGCGGAACAGAAAAACGGTACAGAGCTTCATGCAAGGAAACGGACGGCACGAGTGTCTACGATGAACGAGGGCTGATTTTGTTCTAATTTTTTTGAAACTAGAGAAAATTTATTGACATCTTCTAATCAGAGGAGTACAAAGAGCTCAGGTCGAGAACATACGATCGCAGTATTGCATAAAAGGGGTGAGTTTAATGAAAATTCAGTTCGTCAATATCGTGAAGCGAATTGTTTGACACAGTATCAATTGGCTAAACTCGTTGGGCTTACTCGCAGAGGCATTCTCACTCTTGAAAAAGGAGAAAATATTCCAAGTTTGCGCAATGCTACTCGTATTGCTTATGTCCTTGGGGGGGGCGCTAGAAGAATTGTTCTGTACAGATGAGTATCTTGATGACCTAAGGACAATAAGGTCTCTCAAATCTAAAATGAATCCCTCTCGGTATAAAAAACGGCGACATACGATTAACAAGTAGCACCAACAAGCAATTATTCGTCGAACGAAACAAGACTAAGTGAGGTTAGAATGAAAAAAAGTATCAGAGCTATTTCTGTTTTCCTAGTATTGGCGATGGTTTTGTGTCTGATGCCCCAAAGGACTTTCGCAGCGATTGAGCAAACCAATCTAGATCGAATGTCCATGCGTGAATATAGCCAAACGGCAGGAGCACAAAACATATATCATTCATTGAACGCTGATGCTAGACGTATATTTGATCAGCAACTTGCTGAGGATATTTGGCACGAAGAACATAAAATTGGGTTCCGATCGGTTGCATCTTTAGCCTCACTTAACCTACCCGCTCCTGTCTTATATTCTCTAAATGCACTTATGGCAGGATTTGCTGCTGCTGCAGCTGATGGTCCGTTACCATTTGGAGATGCTGTTTTAGTTGTATCTGCTGTCGCTGCCGTAGGTGTTCTTGCGCTCTATTGGCCGCAAGTCGCTCCTAAATGGGGGCAGATTGTCTCTGTTTTCAAAGCAAAGTTTAATAATGCCGTCGATACGGTTACTAAAATATTCAATCAAATAAGTGGCCAAGTGAAGGCTCAAAATAAGGAAATCGAAGACGCAAAATCTAGAATTCCGAGTCATTTAAAGGATAAAAACGGGAATGTTGATTTGGGAAAATTCAACAAACCAGTAAAGGGCAGAAAGGCATACAAAGATAAAACTGGTTGGGAAATTGATAAAGATACAGCAGGTCACAAGGGTTCGTGGAAAGTAAAAAATCCAAAAGGTAAACGTGTAGCAACTGTTGATGACACAGGAAGGGTTGTTGGAAAATGACAGCTAGAAACCATATAGAAAACTCGAAACAAAATACTTCTGAAAGCATAGAAGCTCTTCTTAATCACCCTTGCTTTGTTATATCTCCTTTCTATAAAAGGTATGATTATGACAGTCGAGTGAGCGAG
>JAEWGG010000025.1 GCA_023388435.1 Bacillota bacterium
GCGTCGGCACGGGTGTCGGTGTAGAACTAGGTGTACGCCTAATCATTAAAAAAAAAAAGGGCGTGGGCGTGGGCGTCGGCACGGGCGTAGGCGTCGGCACGGGCGTGGGCGTCGGCGTCGGCACGGGCGTCGGCGTAGGCGTGGACGTCGGCGCGGCTGTGGGCGTAGGCACGGGTGTAGGTGTCGGCACAGGCGTGGGCGTCGGCACGGGTGTCGGCGCAGGACTTGGCTTAGCACGCACAAGCAGCCGAATCTGTACCTCCTCAGTAGAGCCGTCAGGATAGCGAACCGTTGCTGGGAGCAGCTGTTCACCAGCCTCTTCCGTGTTCGGCTTAAGCAGCCAGGTCAGACTTGTGCCTGCTGGTAGGTCGCTGGCATTAGTCAGTGCCGCCTGGGGGTCAGCTTCCTGGCCGGCTTCGACTTCGAGGTCTCTGACTGTGGGTGTGTAGGACTCGGCGTCGGAGAGGACGTGGAGGTCAAAGCTCAGCAGGTCTTCACTCCGGTCTGGGTAGACCACGCGGACTTTCACCTTCTGATCCCCAGCCTTTTGGGTGTCAGGCTTGCCCTGGACAAAAGAGGCGCTGCTGCCCTCCGGAAGTTCGGACCAGTTGTCAATGGCGTCCTGGGCGACAGGATCTGTGCCTTTTTTTACGCTTAGTTTTTTGGGCTTGGGCTCATACTTATCGCTCAGTGAGGCCAGTCCGTGGACATTTACGGTATAGCTGAGGTTGTAGCCGTAGACTTCGGCCCCATACACATAGCGGCCGTTTTTTAGTGCCTTGACGGGGGCGTTGGCCTCAACAGGGCCATCCGGATCGGAGCGCAGGGTCCAGCGCAGGCTGTTTTGCCACTTGTCCCTGGGAATAGGGGGCTGCGTTGTCGCATTGAGCTGGAAGAGCACTTGCAGACGCTTGCCAGCCTCATTAGGAAGATTCTGAAGGTGGCCCGTCCCGTCGCCGTCCTGGGCCAGGTAGTCCTCTTCGGCCTCCGCTTTACCGCCAGCGCCGTCACTGAAGAAGGGCTCCAGGACAGGATACGTGGTATAGCGGCGATTCTGGCCGCTGGGGACAACATAACTATTTCCGAAACCCTCTACACGCTGGGGCTCACTGACGGCGGCACTGGCATTGCGGGAGGAGAGCCGGAGCTCGGCCCCCAGCAGAAGCGGCCCCTTATTGTCGACGAGGGGGCCCGGGCCCTCCAGGCTGGCTGTAGGGGGCAGGGAACTGTCGAGCAGGAGGCTCGCCCCCTCCTGAATACTGAAGATGGGGCCAGTCGTGCTGCTCAGCTTGTGGCCGTTGAGGTCGAGGTGCAAGCGCCCCATGCTCGGATCAATTTCAAAGGGCTTATCCAGGCTGAAGTCCTTGAAAAGCTTGATGTAGGGATTCGAGAGCCCCTCCTGGCGGACTCGGTCGAGGGCGCTAGCCAAATCACTGGCGGCGAAGGCCAGGCTGCCATCCGCTTTGTAGACCTCGACGAGGTTCTGCTGCAGGCTGATGCCCGTGGAGCTCAGCGTGGGAAAGTGGAGATTCTGTGAGCGCAGGGCGGCAGAGCGCTGGGCGTTGACCTCATGGTTTTCGGAGAAACGTGTTTTGCCCGCGAGATTCGGCTCTGTTTCCGTATCGGCGCCGACCAGGAAATAGACCTGGCGCGCCTGGCGGCCCTGGAGCGGGGGGTCGTCCCAGGTGGGGTCCAGGGCGTACCACTGCCCCTGGTAATGGACCAGATTCCAGGCGTGTTGTTCACCGTTGGGGATGTTTTTATCGTTGTAGGCCCAGCCTTCAATATAGGCGTTCTCAATTCCCAGGGCATCCAGGAGGACCTTCATACCCGTCGCATAGCCGTAGCAGACGGGGCCACGGTCGGGATTGTTGGCCGAGAGCAGGGCGGAGGCCGCGCTGCGGGAGGAGTTGTCCGCCCCCAGACCCTGACGGTTGTAGACGTTATTCAGGGCGAGCCAGTTATTGATGTAGAGCAGCTTGGCCTCGAATTCGGCCGGGGCCTGGGCCACGATTTCCCGGACTTTGGCTTCGAAGGCGGCCCGGGTCTCCGCCAGAGACTGGGCGTCGAAACCTGAGAGGAAATAGGGTTCGGAAGAAATCTTTCGTGTCAGCTGGTAGCGGACCTTGCCCCCGTCCCGGCTGATCTCCTGCCAGGCCAGATCCGCTGAATTTACCCAGAAAAATTCGGGGTGATCGCGGAAGAAAGAGAAGAGGATGCGGGAGTGCATGCTCTTGCCCTCAGGTATCTCAACTTCCACGACCTCGGGCTTCTGGGGATCGGTCAGCTTCCCCGCCTGCTGGAGCAGTTGTAAATACACGGATTTCTCGTGCTCCTCCAACTGTTGATAGAAATATTCGCCAGGGCCAGCCACATGCCGGGCGACGTCGGGGGCTGTCTCCTGGGCCAGCAGCCGCCCCGTCAGGGGGAGGCTAGCCAGGCAGAGGGTGGCTGCGACAAATACTGCGGCGACTCTGTGCTGTAGTTTGTTCCAGGACATGTCATACTCCTTGGTTTAGGTTTGTATATATATGCGAAAGTGATTATTTATATGCATATAGGCATTTAGATTATATCGATTGTGGTCCTGTGAAACAATATACAGTATGGCTAAAAATTTGGACAGTCCCGAGATGAAAGGCGACAAAAGTGGTAGGGTTTTGCCCCATTGAGAGACTAGCCCTTGACAGCTCCCGCTGTGAGACCCTCTATGAAGTGGCTTTGGCAGCAAAAGAAAGCCAGGAGGACGGGGAGTAGGACAAGGCTGCTTGCGGCCATCTGAGCCCCGTAGTCCTGGGCCTGTCCTGCAGCGAAGAGCTTGATACCCACACTTAGCATTTGGCGGTGGACATCTGAGATGTAGAGATAGGGGGACATGTAATCGTTCCAGACCCAGACAAAGCTGAAGAGGATGATGCGACGGTAGATGGTCCAGTGATTGCTAGACAGTTTCCTCTTTTTAGTGCTAAAGTCATGACAACATGACCGGTACCGCTGTCCGTCTTGTACGGAGGCCCAGGGCCGGTCCTCATTTTTTATGTGGGGGATTCGTGACATGGCAGCCAAGGATTTTAAGTCCTGCCGCGAGCAAGTTGCGTTGCTTATCTCCCGTGGGATGATTGTTGCAGACTAGGAGGAAGCGCAATGTGTGCTGTCTCGCATTAACTATTACCGCTTGAGCGGATATTGGTTTCCATTTCTAGATTAAGAACAGCAGCGTTTTAGAAAGAATCTTAGATTTTCCGATATTGTGCAGCTTTATGAGTACGATAGGGAGCTGCGAATCTGCCTGTTTGAGTCTTTGACGGAGATCGAGGTAGCAATCCGTGCACTTCTTGGGTACGAACTGGGACAGATTGATCCTCTCATCTATTTGGAAGCAGAGCGTATGGGAGTCCGTGCCATCCAGTATCCCCGCAGGCCGAAAGGTGATAATAAGCCTCTGAAGACAAAGCATGAGCTGTGGATCAAGCGTTTTAATATGGTCAAAGACGCATCAAAAGAGGCCTTTGTCGAGCATCATATCAAAAAATATAAGGGTAAAATGCCGATTTGGGCTGCAGTAGAAATTATGGATTGGGGCCTGCTGTCGCATTTATATGGAATGTGTCCGAATTCTGTGAGAAAAGCTATCGCTAAGCGCTGCGGCCTAAGCTCTCCTCAGCTCGAATCGTGGCTCAAAAGTCTTAATGTGGCACGCAACTACTCCGCCCATCACGCACGCATGTACAACAGGGTTTACACGATTAAGCCTAAGTTCCCTCAAGACGAAGCTTGGGACGGTCTGCGATTGAAGTCGAATAAGATCTTCGCCATCATCGCCATAACGGTGTATTTCAGCCGTATGTTAGGCGTTTCAAGCGGAGAGCATTTTCCTGTGCTACTCAAGCGATTTCCACGAAGCACACGCGCCATGGAGCATACTATGGGCCTGCCAACACAGTGGGAAAAATATCTGGAGATAGCGCCCGGCCCATGACAGAAGGGGTGCTCTTCCCTGCCGGGAGGCTGGCGGACTGGGGAGCAGAAAAAAGAGCGGGCTGCTTGCCCGCTCTTTTCGCGTCCAGAAGAAGAGGGCCACAGGCCCTGTCTATAGTCGATATTCAGTTTGTCGGCGGCCGCCCTGCTGTGACAATGGCCTTGGCCATGAACTGGGCATAGATTTTTGAGCCGTCTGGTGAGGGGTGCGTGGCGTCTGGATAGAAGAGCTCGGAGCTCCCCTTAGCGAAGCCGTACCAGTCGATGAGGCGGACGTTGTCATAGCGGGCTTGCAGCCTGTTGTATGCGGCGTTGACTGCCTGCTCGACCTGGCTCTCGGGGAGGACGACGCTCACGAGGAAGAAGAGGTGGTCGCGGTTCTCGGAGATCAGCTCCTCCAGCCCCTGGAAGTCATTGATGCCATTGGTCCCCAGGGCAAAGATCACAACGGGCTGCAGCGTGCCTTGCTGGGCCATGGTCTTGAGTGTCTGGACCCCGTCTGGCATCTGCCGACTGACCCGCGATTCATACTGCATCAGGGGGAAGAGGCTGCCCCAGTAATCGGCCCCACAGAGGAAGACCGAGTCCCCTTCAACCGTGATGGGCATGCTGGCGGCCGCCCGGGCCTCCGCCTCGGTCAAGGCGAGCTGTGGATAGTTCTCCACAGCAGCAGGGATATTTTTACTGGCCTCGCCCAGGCCCTGTCCCCACTGGCTCAGCAAGTTCTTCCAGTCGCGTTCGAAGGAGCGGGCCCCTGGGTCATTGGCGGGGACGGTGGCCTCCGAGACGCTGGCCTGGCTGGCCTGGCTGGCGGCCGGCGGCGTGGGGGAGACTTCTGTGTTGGCGTCTTTGCTGGCACTGCTCTGACCAGCCTGCGGGCTGGGGCTCTCTGACGTTTTCTGAGCCTGCTGCTGAGCGTGTTCCTGGCGCTGCTTATCCTGGAGCTTCTGTGCCTCTTGCAGGCGCTGCTCCAACTCTTTGCGAAAGTCCTGCTGGGGGATAAAGAAGGAATAGACGAAGCAGAGCGGGACCGTACAGCAGAGGAGCAGGCAGAGGAGGACCTTCACACGCTCGATGGCCTTGTTCGGAAACACCCTGCGCCGCAGCAGGAGGACCAGACTACGGCACTGGCGGGGCTGCTCGAAGAGACGGTAGCTGAGTTCGGCGAGCAGGGCCAGGAGGAGGAGCTGGAGGAGGAGGGGCAGGATGAAGGGGGCGCGGCTGTAGGCGAAGTAATAGCGGAAGAGTTCCTGGAGGGCGTGCTGCCAGAGGTAGATGTGGTAGGCCCGGCGGCCGATGTACTGGAGGGGGGCTGAGAGAAAGAGCCGGCCCAGCAGGCCCTGGTGTCCGGCGGCGAAGGGCAGAAAAACCAGAGTCAGGAGGGTGTAGGCTAGGATGCCGCCACAGTAGGCGAAGGACGACTCGGCAGGGACGAGAACGAGCGGTACGAGAAGCAGGGTGAAGAGAACATAGGGCAGGGGGGCCCAGTTCTTGGGGAGGATCCGTGGCAGGCTGCTGAGCTGACGCTTGCTCAGCAGGGCCGCCAGCAGGGCTCCCAGGAGGTAGCCGAAGAGGCGGGTATCTGTGCCGTAATAGAGACGGATGACGGGGGTGCCCGTGAGGTAGAGGACCAGCATCAGGAGGGCGGAGAGGAGGCTCAGACCGAAGGCGGTCCAGGCGATCAGGCGACGCAGCTGGATCTGGCTTTGGCGGGGGCCCATTTGCTTCTTGCAGCTACGGGCCAGGAGGAAGACGAGCAGGGGCCAGATCAGGCTGTACTGCATTTCCAGGGAGAGCATCCAGAGATGTTTTAGCAGGTTGTAGCGGCCGTGGACATCGAAGTAGGAGAGGCCCTGGCTCAGCTGGTGGACGTTGTTCAGGCCGAGGATGCTACTCAGGGCCGAGTTGCGAAATTCTGCCAGGATACCCGGCTGAGGCAGGAGGAAGAGGGTCAGCAGACCCAGCATGAAAAGCAGGGGCGGGAGGAGCCTGGCCAGGCGGTGCCAGATGTAGGGCAGGGGGCCGCGCTCCGTATCCTGGCTGAACTGACCGATCAGCTTGACGCTGGCAAAGTAGGCGGAAATCAGTAAGAAAACCTGGACCTGGAGCCAGGCTCCGGGAAAGACCTGGGGAAAAAGGTGGTAGAGCACGATGGCGATCATGGCCAGACCGCGGAGGCCAGTCAGTCCGTCCAGATAAAATTTCTGCTTCTTCTGTGTTTTTCCGTTCCAGGCCTCCTGGGCGTGCTCCAGGGGGACTTGGGGACGCTGTTGGGGGTACATCCACGTGATCTGTGCCATTCTGCTCTCCGCTCTCCATTTTCGTGCTTAGCACCCTGGGCGGAGGGACTCCGGCCACGGCGGTATCCTCCATTATAGTGGGCTGGAGCGGCCCAGATGTTAGCGTTTCTTATCAGTATTTAAACAATTGCGTACGGACTTTTGTCTTTCACTATAGGACTTTCACGGAGCGGGGCAGAGCTCCCACTGGCCAGTACTAGGGGGAGGGGCTCTGCTCCGCCACAAGATATGCGCATCAGGGCCAGCTGAGATCTCCGCCCAGGCGGACTGGGGAGGCCCTTCTTGAGTGGGGGGACTGTAACATATGTAATAATGGCGATATAGGAGCGTCAGATTTCCTGCTTGAGGAGGGCAAGACGATGGCCGGGACATGTTGTTACTTGGGGATAGAGCTGGGCTCGACGCGGATCAAAGCCGTTCTGCTGGACGGGGCTGGCCACAGTCTGGTCCAGGGTGTCTGGGACTGGGAGAGCTGCTATACGGACGGTTACTGGAGCTATGATCTGGAACTTCTGAGGAGGGGGCTGGCGGCGGTGACGGGCCAGGTGCTTGAGGCCTATCACGAACGCTGGGCCAGTTGGCCAGACCTGGGGGGACTGGGTATTTCCGCCATGATGCACGGCTATATCGCCCTGGATGCCCAGGGCCGTCTGCTCTGTCCTTTTCGCAGCTGGCGCAACCGCACGGCGGCTCCAGCGGCCCAGAGGCTGGAGCGGGAACTGGGTTGCCGTATGCCGGAGCGCTGGACGGCGGCCCACCTCTACCAGGCGGCCTTGGACGGGGAAGAGCACCTGCACGACGTGCATCAGGTTCAGACCCTGGCGGGTTATGTGCAGCGACTTCTAGGCGGAGAGGCCGTGCTGGGTCTGGGGGATGCGGCGGGTGTCTTTCCCCTGGATGCTGCGGGTCAGGACTATGACCCAGATCTGCTGGAACGCTACCAGGCCTGTCTGCGGGAGGCCTGTGGACTGGAGCTGGACGTCCGCGCCCTCTTCCCGCGACCGCGCTCTGCGGGCCTGGCAGCAGGCCGGCTCTCTGCGGCGGGGGCCCGTATCCTGGATCCCCAGGGCCGCATCCCGGCGGGAATTCTGCTCTGTCCTCCCGAGGGGGATGCGGGGACAGGCATGGTGGCGGCCCAGGCTGTTGAGGCGGGTACGGGCAATATCTCCGTGGGGACCTCGGCCTTTGCCATGTTGGTGACAGAGCGGCGCCCCCAGAAGCTGGAGGGGGAGGTGGATCTCGTGGCCACCCCAGAGGGTAAACCCGTCCTCATGGTCCACGCCAATAATGCCTGCGCGGAACTGGACCAGTGGGTCCGTGTTTTTCGGCAGCAGGCGGCGGGTCTGGGCCTGTGTGTGGAGACTTCCGAGATCTACAGCCAGCTCTACCTGGCGGCCCTGGAAGCGGCCTTGGAGGGCGGGGGCTCTGAGGAGGCTGGAAATTGCCTGGTCTATCCCTTCCTGGCGGGGGAGGCCCTGGTCGACTGCAGCGCGGGCGCCCCGCTCATCTGGCATCGACCGGACTGCGACTGGAACTTTAAAGACCTGGCCAGGGCCCAGGTCTACGCCGTGGTGGCGAGTCTGGTCAGCGGCTTACAGGACCTGGGTCCAGCGCTGGCTGAGAACAGACTCCTCGTCGCCCATGGAGGCTACTTCAAGTCTGGAGATGCGGGCTTACGTATCCTGGCCTCAGCCCTGGGCAAGTCGCTCGGCAGCTATTCAGGAGCCAGCGAGGGTGGGGCCAGGGGGATGGCCCTGCTCGCGGCCTATGCCGCTCAGCGTGAGAGGGGGCAGAGCCTGTCCTCCTGGTTGTCCCGTCTACAGACGGAGGACGTTCAGTTCCTGGCTCCGGAGGAGAAGCTGGCTGCGGATTACCACCGCTACCTGCGGCGCTATCGGGACTTCCTGCCCCTGGCCCGGCAGGCCGCCCAGCTCTGGACTGCGGCTGAGGCTGAGGGCCAGATTTAGACCAGGCGGGGGGCTGCTTAGAAAAGAGGCCTGCTTATCCCCAACTGCTATTTGTCACAGAAACGTAATAAATATGGCGAAACTGTGTCTGGAACTTTTGGCCCATTCTGGACGAAATCTCTAAAAAGAGACCGCGCTTGCGTGATTTTTTAGAGCAAAAATGACTTTTACAGCGATGCACTTGCCCCAGGACTACGAAAATTGCTAGGGTTGGCCCTGTTTTGTGACAGGAGGTGCCCTTGCGACAGTCAAGCAAGCGAAATGGAAGACAGCAGTGTGAGCTGACACAGATATGTAATAAAAGGCGGAGCAGACCCGGCCGCCTCCCAGCCCTGGTGCTGGGGCTGGCCTTTCTGGGCACGGGTCTCCTGGGCGGGACGGGCCGCCTGGCAGCGGCGGGGGATAAGGCTCCACAGCCGCAGGCCTATGCCTCCTGGTCGGCGGGCGGCCAGGGCTATGGCGGCCGAGGCATCTATCAGGGCTGTCTGGTGCTTTCACAGACCAAGCTCTGGCTCCAGTATGGGGTGCGCTCAGCTGAGGATTTTTGCCCGGATGACATGATGTACTGGTTGCAGGGACAGGGCCTGATTGCAGGCTGGAATCCCTGGATGGGGAGCGGCTGGCAGGAGGCCATGGTCCGCGCTTCGGGCCAGCGTATGGAGTACCTGGGCTTCGTCTCCACAGCGGGCAAGTCCCGGGAGGAGATCCGTTCCGGGCTGGTGGCTGCGGCGGACCGCCAGCAGGTGGCGATTCTGGAGATGCCCACACACTATGTGGTGACGGATATGGAGCAGTCCCGCTATTACCGTGACGTGCGCATTATGGACTCTCTAAACTATGAGGATGCGGACCAGCGTCAGGCCGCGAACTGCTCTGCCTTTGACGAGACCTACAGCTACGGGAGCCTGGGGGGCTACTACCTCTTCGGACCAGGACCAGTTTATAAGCAGGAGCAGGCTGCCCGTGCGGAGGCCCAGCGCCGCCAGAGCCGGCTCGAGCACTTCCGTCTGAATGCGCCCCTGCTCCAGCGAACCCCGGCGGGTAACTACTACATCAGTTATCATTTTGACTCGGCCCAGGGCATTAGCAATCCCCGACTCAGCCTGAGTAACGCCCAGGGGCAGAAGCTCAGCGCCCTGAGCTACCGCTGGCAGGGGGAGGAACTGCGTTTCTACCTGCCGACGACCGGCTTGGGAGGGACTTCTGGCCAGCAGGAGACCTGGCGGCTGAACCTGAGCTTCGGTCTGGAGCAGGAGGCTCGGACCTACTTCCAGACGCTGGATCTACCCCGGGGGATTTTGCCTCTCAATAAGTAGGGCGGACTGTCTGTCACTGCGGGTCCCCCTGGATCTGAGAACCGGACAGCAGTATCAGGGAAATAGATAGATATGCAGTTCAGGCGGCCCAATGGGCCGCCTTTTTGCTTCTTGGCTCCAGGCCTTCGTGGGCTGCTGCCCTGGACAGGGGCCAGACTGGGCCAGACTGGGGTCAGACGTAGGGCGGACGGAGGCCAGTCCGAGGAGACTTCAAACAGATTTGTATAAAATGCACTGAGCAAATAGCTACGAAGCCTTCTGTGCTCAGCAACTTGACAAGGACATTCCCAGAGCATACCCTTGAACACAGAATAGGAGCTGGTGGCAGCCCTTTGCTCCACTGGCCTCCGAGACAGACTGGAACGTAGTTTAGGAGGTGTTCGATGAAACGCTTAATGGCAGCTCTGATGGCCTCGGCACTGGTTCTGGGAATGGTGGCCTGTGGAGGGCAGCAAGCTGGGAACAGCGACCAGACGACGGGCGGACAGACGGAAGGCAAGGGCCGCATCCTCGGCTACACCTGTATGGATGGGACGAACCCCTTCTTCGTGACCATCCGCGAGAAGATGGAAGAACTGGTCAAGGCTAAGGGCGACAAGCTGGTCTCCGCCGATCCAGGAAATGACGTCAGCAAGCAGATCTCACAGGTCTCCGACATGCTCTCCCAGCACCTGGACGGCCTGTTCATGAACCCCGTTGACGCCAAGGGCATCATGCCAGCCCTCGACGAGGCCAAGGCGGCGAAGGTGCCGATGGTCGGCTTCGACACAGAAGTCGCAGAGATGAGCTATCTGGTTTCCTACACGGGCTCAGACAACTACAACGCAGGTAAGGTGGTGGGCGAGGACCTTGTCAAAAAACGTCCTGAAGGTGGAAAAATCATTGTCCTGGACTCGCCGACCATGCAATCTGTTGTGGACCGCACCAACGGCTTCCTGGACGTGGTCAAGAAGAGTGGCAAATTTACGATTGCCGCCCAGCAGGACGCCAAGGGCAACCTCCAGGAGGCCATGAAGCTGACGGAGGACCTGCTCCAGGCCCACGGCGACGCGATCTGTATTTTTGGCGGCAACGATCCGACGGCCCTCGGCGCCATGGCGGCGGCGGAGTCGGCGGGCAAGAAAAAGGGTGAGCTCCTGATTTATGGCGTCGACGGTTCGCCGGACGTCAAGGCCCAGCTGGCCAAGGGGGACTCGCTGATGGAGGGCACAGGCGCCCAGTCGCCGGTGGCCATCGCGGAGAAGGCCGTGCAGATTATGTATGACTATCTGGATGGCAAGAAGGTTGAGGCCCGCTACCCTGTCGACACGTTTTTGATCACGGCGGACAACGTCAAGGACTACGGCACGGACGGCTGGCAGTGATTGGCTGGGACTTCAGCGGCTGTAGCCTGAATGCTTGAGAGCCTGCGGGGCCTTCTCCCACGTTGCTAGGAGAGGGCCCCTGGCATAAAAGGGCAGGAAGCGGAGGAAGGAGAGACTATGGCGCGACTCTTAGAGATGCGGGGCATTTCCAAGAGCTTCCCGGGTGTGAAGGCTCTGGATGATATCCATTTTGAGCTGGAGGCGGGGGAGGTCCACGCCCTTCTGGGTGAGAATGGCGCGGGGAAGTCCACCCTGATTAAGGTCCTGGGGGGGATTTACCGGGCCGACGAGGGGGAGATCTGGATGGAGGGCCAGCGGCGGCAGATTCAGCAGGTGGTTGACGCTGAGGCGGCGGGGATCTCCATTATTCACCAGGAATTGGTCCTGGTACCCCAGTTGACGGTGGCGGAGAATATTTATCTGGGCCGGGAGCAGGGGCCGGGCTGCCTCGTCCGACGGAGGCAGATGCTCCAGGAGGCCCAGGAGCTCCTGGACCGCCTGCAGATACCGATCCGGGCCAGCAGGCGTATCGCCGAACTCTCGATAGCGGAGCAGCAGATGGTCGAGATCGCCAAGGCCCTGTCTCGCCAGGCCCGAATTCTGGTCATGGACGAGCCCAGCTCCTCCATCTCAGACTCCGAGGTGGAGAAGCTTTTTGGTATGATTCGCGAGCTGCGGGCGAAGGGCGTGGGCATCATCTATATCTCCCACAAGATGAGCGAGCTCGAGGAGATTTGTGACCGGGTCACGGTGATGCGTGACGGTCGCACGGTGGCCACCCTGCGCCAGGAGGACTGCAGCAAGGACGAGCTGATCTCGTTGATGGTAGGGCGCACCCTGACACGCTACTTTATCCGTGACTTCCAGGACAGCCCAGGCCCTGAGATACTCCGTGTGGAGGCTTTGCGGGATGGGGAAAAAGTCCAGAACCTCAGCTTCAGCCTGCATGAGGGGGAGATTGTCGGTTTTGCCGGCCTGATCGGAGCTGGACGCAGTGAGGCCATGCAGCTGCTCTTTGGCCTGCGCCGAGTCCAGGGTGGGCAGATCTATCTACACGGCGAGCCCATACAGATTAAGAGTCCTCAGGAGGCCATGAGCCGGGGCCTGGCCCTCGTCCCTGAAAGTCGCAAGGACCAGGGGCTTTACATGGAGAAGGATCTCTACTTCAACACCAGTATCGAGGTCCTCTCGCAGTTCATCCGCCACGGCTGGGTACGGCGGAGTCGGGAGCGGGAGATCGCCCGACGTTCTTGTGAGCAGATGCGGGTCAAGACCGCTTCGCTCTCCAATAAAATTTCCTCACTCTCTGGCGGCAACCAGCAGAAGGTGTTAATCGGACGCTGGCTGGCGACAGCCCCGCGTATCCTCATCCTCGATGAGCCGACACGCGGTATCGACGTCGGGGCCAAGGCGGAAATCTACAGCATTATCAATGAACTGGCTAAGTCTGGGGTGAGTATCATTCTTATCTCCTCGGAACTGCCGGAGGTCATCAACATGAGCGACCGCATCTACGTCATGGCCCACGGCGCCGTCCGGGCCTGCTTCCGCCATGACGAGGTCAGTCAGGAGCGCATCATGCACGCCGCGGCGGCGGAATAAGGAGGAGAGCATATGACGGTGACGAAAAAGAAAAAAAGTGAGAAGCTGGGCTTACAGCAGTCGGGGGCCCAGTTCATCCGCGAGAATCTGGGCGTGCTGGTGGCCCTTCTGGTGCTGATCTGCTTCCTGGCGCTCAATCCCCTGACCAGCAGAAACTTCCTCGCACAGAAAAATATATTTAACGTCCTGCGTCAGATATCGGACAACATACTTCTGGCCTGTGGCATGACGATGGTGATTATCCTGGGCGGCATTGACCTCTCCGTCGGCGCGGTCATCGCCCTGTCCGGTGTGCTCAGCGCAGGCTGCGTGACCCGCCTCGGCCTGCCCCTTGTGCCGGCCCTGCTCGTCGGTCTGTTAATCGGTCTTGCCGTCGGCGTCTTCAATGGTCTTGTGGCCTCCAAAACAAGCATTCCCCCCTTCATTGTGACCCTGGCCACCATGAATATTGCCCGCGGCCTGGCCGGGGTCTATACGGGAGGCTCCCCCGTCCGCGTCATGACGGCTGAGTGGAAGTGGCTCGGTACAGGCTATGTGGGGGCCGTGCCCATCCCGGTCATTGTCATGCTTGTCGTCATGGGCCTCTCGGTCTTTATTCTGAATGGGACAAAAATTGGCCGTCACATCTATGCGGTCGGCGGCAATTCCCAGGCGGCGAAATTCTCTGGAATCCGTGTCAGCCGCGTCAAGTTTTTTGTCTACGCCTATTCTGGTCTGATGGCCGGACTGGCGGGTATAGTCCTGGCCTCGCGCATGTACTCCGGCCAGCCCACGGCGGGGGAGGGGGCGGAGATGGACGCCATCGCCGCCGTCGTCATCGGTGGAACTTCCATGATGGGCGGCTCGGGTAAGCTGGGCGGAACCTTCATCGGCGCGCTGATCATCGGTTTCCTCAACAACGGCCTGAACCTCATGAATGTCAATTCCTTCTGGAAGACGGTCATCAAGGGCGTGGTAATCCTCCTCGCCGTCCTTCTGGACTACCTGAAAATGATTAAGCGGCGTGAACAGAATCAGGCGAGCCTGGCGAAAAGAGAGGCGGCCCAGGCCTAAGAAAGGAGCTGGCCCTTGCGCGGTATCTTGGTGGCGGGCCACCTGGCCCTGGACTATACGCCAGAACTCTCTGGTTTTGCGCGCCTGCTGGGCGGGCCTGAGTTTGCGGGGCGGCAGCTGAATTCTGGAGCGCCCAGACCACAGGACTATTTCGGCCAGATGGAAGCTGGAAAACTTTACAGCACGGGGGGCCTGGCCGTGACCGTGGGAGGCTGCGTGAGCAATGTAGGCAGGGCGCTGGCACATTTCGGGGCCCCCAGCAGGCTGGTGGCCCGCGTAGGGGATGACTGCCATGCCGACCTGGTCCAGACCCAACTGTCTGCCGCGGGTTTGGAGCTGCGCTTGCGGCGCGGGGCCCAGTTGCGGACAAGCACCAGCCTGGTGCTGAATCTGCCGGGCTGCGACCGTATTTTCTGGCACGATGCGGGGGCGAATGTCCACTTCACAGGAGCGGACTTGGAGGGGGAGGACTTCGCCTGGGCCCAGCTTTTTCACTTCGGTTATCCGCCTCTGCTGCCCTATTTTTATCGGAATCCAGAGGCCCTGGCCGAACTCTTCGCCCGGGCCCAGGCGGCGGGTTGCCGCTGCTCTCTGGATCTGGTGGCTATGGATGAGGGCCAGGAGGCCGCTCGGGCGGACTGGCCGCGCATTCTAGCTAAGGCCCTTCCCTACGTGGATTACTTCGTCCCCTCCTTCGAGGAACTGGCGGCCCTGCTCCTGCCAGAACGCTATCGCGAGCTTCGGCACAAGGCCCGGGGAGGAGACGTTTGCGCCCTCCTGGACTGGGAGGAGGATGTCTATCCTCTGGCCCACAAGGCTCTGGATCTGGGCTGTAAAGAGCTGCTGCTCAAGTGTGGGCTAAAAGGTCTCTGCCTGTGCCGACGTGAGGCGGATGGAAGCATCTTCTGCCAGTGTCAGGAGGCCATACCTGCCCGTCGCCTGGTCTCAGCTTCCGGGGCGGGAGACACAGCCATTGCCGCCTTCCTGCTGGCTACGGTCCAGGGTCTCAGTACAGAATTCCGGCTGGGCCTCGCGGCCCTGGCGGGTTCCCACGCGGTGGAGTCCGCCGACAGCCTGGCGGAGATGCCCAGCTGGGAGGGCCTGCAGGCGGAGTGGACGGCCTGCAGCTGCGGCGGGCGAAGCTGAGCTCCCAGTCGGAGCTTCGCCCGCCAGGTTTCCTGGCTAGTACATACTAATGAGAGCAAACGAGGACATAGAGGAGGAAGCAGCATGTTGCGCAGTGCAGTGAATCAGTATATTGACGAGGCCCGAGCGTTCATGGAGGAGCGGGGATTTTGCCTGCCTCCCTACGCCCACTGGAGCCCTGAGGACTGGGAGGGGCATCCAGAGCAGCTGGCCGTGGCCCGTAAGCTGGGCCTGGGCTGGGATCTCAGTGACTACGGTTCGGGGGACTTTCTCACTCGGGGGCTCCTGCTTTTTACCCTCCGCAACGGTCTGATCCACGAGGAGGGGAGCCGACCCTATGCGGAAAAAATCATGATTGTCCGCGAACAGCAGGAGACGCCGTATCACTTTCACTGGAACAAGATGGAGGACATCATCAACCGGGGCGGGGCGAAGCTTATGGTCCAGGTCTACCAGGCCAGTCCAGAGGAGGCCCTCGACATGGAGGCGCCCGTGCTGGTCGATGTCGACGGCCTGGAGTATGCGGTGGAGGCGGGTGCCATTATCTGCCTGGAAGAGGGCCAGAGCATCCGCCTCAAGCCCTATCAGTACCACCGTTTCTGGGCGGAGGGTGGCAGTTGTCTCGTAGGGGAGGTCTCGATGGTCAATGACGACTGTAGGGACAATCGTTTCCTGGAGGAACTGCCTCGCTTCTCAGAGATTGAGGAGGATGAGGCCTGCCGCTACCACCTCTGCAATGCCTATCCTGAGCCCGGTGCAGGCCGCTAGTGGCTGTGTGGCACTGCGCCTTGTACGGTGAAGCAGTCCGCTCAGTCTCTTTGTCGTTCCTGAATTAAAAAGGCTGAGCGCGGCGGGGCGGCTCTTGAGAGCGCCAAGGAGTAGCTATGTACTATTTAGGAATTGACTTGGGAACTTCGGCGGTAAAAATGCTGTTATTGGATGAGGAACAGCGGCCGGTACGGAAATTCAGTCGCAGTTATCCCATTAGCTACCCCGCAGCGGGCTGGTCTGAACAGCGACCAGAGGACTGGTGGGCGGCAGTCAAGGAGGGACTACAGGAGCTCGCCGACTTCGCGAGGGGGGAGATTGCATCCATTGCCCTCTCAGGCCAGATGCACGGTCTGGTCTGTCTGGACAAGGAGGGCCAGGTGCTCCGTCCCGCCATGCTCTGGAATGATAGCAGGGCCCAGGCCGAGACCACAGAACTGAATGAGGGGCTGGGTGTGGAGCGGCTGCTTGAGGAGACGGGGAACATCGCCTTCGCTGGCTTCACCGCCCCGAAGATCCTGTGGCTGCGGGCCCATGAGCCAGACTGCTTTCGCCGCACGCGGTGGATGCTCCTGCCCAAGGACTACATCAAGTTCTGTCTGACCGGAGGTCTGAGCACGGACTGCTCGGACGCCTCGGGAACCCTCCTTTTCGATGTCCGCCGCCGATGCTGGTCCCAGCAGATGCTCGACTTCTGTGCGATCGATGAGACGATGCTGGGGAAGGTCTACGAAAGCTGGATGCCCGTGGGCCGACTGCGTCCCGACCTGGCCTCAGAGCTGGGTATTCGCGGGGACTGCCAGGTGGCGGCTGGGGCCAGTGACAACGCCGCTGCCGCCCTGGGTACGGGGGTACTTGGCAAGGATGCCTGCATGGTCTCACTGGGTACCAGCGGAACAGTCCTGCTGTCAGGGGCCTACCGACAGGTGGCGGCTCCCTATGGCGTCCATTCCTTCGCCCATGCGGACGGGGCCTACCTTCTCCTGGGCTGTATGCTGGCTGCGGCATCCTGTGTGGGCTGGTGGTCGGAGCAGATCCTGCATACGAAGCCAGAAGACATGGCCATAGCCGCCCCCGATCCCCGCATGGCCCAGCTCTTTTTTCTGCCCTACCTGATGGGGGAACGCTCCCCGCATAATGATCCGTCCGTTCGGGGGGCCTTTATAGGCCTCGATATGGAGCAGAAGCGGGAGGATCTGAGTCGGGCCATTTTGGAAGGGGTGGCCTTCGGCCTCCGCGACTCTCTGGAGCAGGTCCGCGAACAGGGGCTGGAGATTCGGCGCTTGCGCCTCTGTGGCGGGGGGGCCAGGAATCCGCTCTGGCAGCACATTTTGGCGGCCGTCTTTCGCTGCGATATTGAGCTATTGGAGGCGGAGGAGGGGGCGGCCCTGGGAGCAGCTCTGTTGGCGGCTGTCTGTGCGGGCCGCTTTTCCTCAGTGAAAGAGGCTGTGGCGCAGACGGTGCGGGTTCGGGAGACCATTCGCCCTCAGGCGGACTGGCTTGCTTTCTATGAGGCAAAATACCGGGATTTCAGCCGTCTCTACCCAGCTCTGAGAGGTCTCTGTAAGGCCCCCGGGACAGAAAAATTCGTAGAAAAGGCGCTGCGGGAGTGAACTGCGGCCCCAAATATGGATGCGATACATAGACTTCGCTGGCCAGCCTCACGGAGGGCCTGGTCTCGCTGCTCAAGCGGGCCCAGGCCCTTCGGCTTTTTCCTGCGCCTCACGTGTGCTCAGGTGTAGCCCAGTATCTTGCGCACGCGCTTATAGATGTGGACGGCTATGGCCTGGCCCAGACGCCCGCCACGGAGGATGAAGAAGCCCAGGACACTTTTTCGCATCTGGCGATAGGTGGCAGGGTCATGCGCCTCAATGGCTGTCCAGAGCTCATGGAAACGCTGGAGGTTTTCTTCGCTGCGGTAGCGGAGCAGGATGACGGAGGTCGTCATGGTGAGCATTTCAAAATAGTGGTACATGTAGCGGTGGAGGGCCGGATGCTCCCGTTTCATTGCGGAGAGGCTGAAGGCCTCGTTCATCAGAAGATTGACCCGCAGCTGCTGGCCCACATTACGGCGCAGGGACTCCTCGGTTACGGACTGCCCCTCACGACCGACAAAGTAATGGTAGAGGTCTAAATTCCGATAGACAATGTGGCGGCAGGAAGGCAGGGGGACGTAGGCGAAAAGATTGTCCACGTAGAAGCAGTGCTCCGGCATGGAGAACTGGATGGTTTCCAGGACTTCGCGGCGGTAGCAGAGAGCGTGCATGAGCAGCTGTTGCCAGGGCATGAAGCGGCCGAAGTCCTCCCAGCTGAGCTTGCGGCCCTCGTCCAGGACCCGGTTGTAGCGAATGGGTGAGGGCCGGAAGCTACCGTCTTGCTGCAGGGCCTCATAGACATAGTTCGTAATAATCAGATCCGGGGGAGAGGCCTGGCTGGGCAGGTCTTGCATGTAGTCCAGGAGCTGGGCCAGGGCCTGGGGGTCCAGCCAGTCGTCGCTGTCCAGAATGCGCACATAATAGCCCTGGGCGGCGCGGAGTCCCGCTGTACAGGCGCCACCGTGACCCTTGTTCTCCTGATTAATAAGGCGCACAATTCCAGGCGCGACTTCGACATAGCGCTGGGCCAGCTCCGCGGTCTGGTCCTTGGACCCGTCATTGACGATGATCACTTCAAGGCGCTCATCGTGCAGCCTGAGTCCGCCGACAGATTTATCCAGATACTGGGCCGCATTGTATGCGGGCACGACAATGGTCAGTAATTTCATAAGTATTCACGCGCTTCCACAGCGCCCCGGCTGAGCTTCAGGCGAGGCGGGCGCCATCCTTTCCCATGACTAAGAGCTTCTAATCCTGAGTTTTTCCAGCCCGCGATCAGCTGAAATCCCAGCCCGACAGCCGGCCCAGTTCCTCCTGGCGCTGGCGGGTGATATCCGGGTCAATCTGATAGGCTCCAGTTTCCGCTATTTCGTAAATGTAATCGCCGATCTGCGCCCCCTGTGGCAGGAGGTGCAGGGGGAGGCGCTGCTCCTGGCCCCGGGCGTCTTCGAGGAGAACCTGCTGGGCCTCGATCATCTTCACAAAACCTTTCATGACAGCCCCCTTTCTCTGCGCTGCAGCTTGCGTTGTTCAATGGGACGTATAGGATTAATTATAGCTGAGCGGCAAAAAAATTTCTCGGCTCCGTCTTATGCAGCTTGCTCGGGAATTGGGCTATAGTTGGCTCCGGCTTTGGCGGAAGAGCCGAAAGAGCAAAAAAACGCTTCAAATCGCGTGCAGTTAAAAGGGAAAGTGCTAATATAAAATTCTGTCAGCTAAGACGCCTTGGACTCCCAAGACGCCTGTAAAACGAAGGGAGGCTCTTGGTGCTGTCACTCAGCTTTTTTACTGATTTCTCCGCGGCATTTGTCCGCGAGCTTGGCAAATTCGTGCCAGGGCATGCCAATCTCCGGGAGGGGATTCTGGACAAGCTCTATTATGGGCCCCGTTTTGTCATCCCCCTGCCTGGTGGCCACAGTCTGCGCATCTCCGACAGCCTGATATCCATGTGGATCTGTATGCTGGTCCTGATCCTGCTCTGCCTCTTTTTCCGACGGAGCATCAGCCTGCGTCCCGGACGGCGGCAGACTCTGATTGAAGCCCTGTTGAGCAGCATCCGCAACGGCGGGGTCAGCGCCGGACTTACAGAGGAGCAGGCCGACTCCATCCTGCCTTATGTGGCGACGCTGGGCCTGTTTATCACCTTTTCCAATCTCTCATCCCTATTTGAGTTGAAGCCCCCCGCCCAGAATCCCGTCTTCCCAGTAAGTCTGGCCCTTGTCACCCTGATTTTTATCATCTATAAGGGCATCCGCCTGGCGGGGCTGAGGGGCTTTGTCGATTCCCTGTTGCAGCCCATGCCGGCCCTCCTGCCCTTCAAGATCCTGGATTACATCATCAAGCCTGTGTCCCTGGCTTTCCGACTTTTTGGCAATATTTTTGGTGCGTATATTCTGATGAAATTCATCGCCCTGGTCCTCCCACTGGCCATCCCCGGTCTGCTGGGCCTATGGTTTGACCTTGGGGACGGCATCGTCCAGGGCATCGTCTTCGCCTATCTGACCATGACCTACATCGGTGAGATCGTCGAGGGGGCCAACGAGGCGCGGGAGCTGCGTCTGGCCAAGGCCCAGCGGCGGCAGGCGACCCAGTCTCAATAGGTGTGTGTGCGGGGGGCTCTGGCCTCCCGTTGCATCTTCTCCGTGTTGATGTCTCCACAGTTCCTGTGTTGAGCATATATGAATTCGAAAATAAAAAGAAAGAGGATTTACCCATGACCCTGCTAATGATGCTTATGAATCAGCTGCCCCTGCTCCTGGCCGCCGACGCCAGCCGCGGTCTGATCGCCCTCGGCGCAGGCCTGGCCATCACCATCGCCGCCGCGGGCGGCGGTATCGGCATCGGCATTGCCTCGGGCCGCGCCTTCGAGTCCATGGCCCGCCAGCCAGAGCTCCAGGGCGGTATTCAGCGACTGCTCTTCGTGGCCATCGTCTTCATCGAATCAACGACTGTCTACGCGCTGGTGGTGAGCCTGCTCCTGCTCTTCGTTTTCCAGTAAGCGGCGCGAGCTGGACTTTTCGATGAAAAGGAGGGGAGAGCCACATGTTTGCGAACAGCCTACGCACGCCGCTTCTGCTGGGAGCGTCGATCTTTGACGCCGAGGCGCTGGCGACTTTTGCCGTCGATGCGATATTTACCATCATTAATTTGCTTCTGATGTACTTTGTCCTGAAGCGCTTCTTATACAAGCCGATTTTGGCGATGATGAAACAGCGGCAGGAAAAGGTCGCGGCTGACCTGGACGATGCGGCCCAGCAGCGGGAGGAGGCCAGCCGCCGCAACCGGGAGGCCGAGCAGCAGCTACAAGATGCTCGCAGTGAGGCGGTGCGGATGGTCGGTGAGGCCAAGAGCCAGGCCCGTCTGGAGGCCGATAACATCGTCAAGGAGGCCAAGCTTGAGGCGCTGGAGCAGCGTGAGCGCAGCCGCCGTGACAGTGAGCATCTGCGCCGGCGTGTCCTCCATGAGGTGCGCTCGGAGATTGGCGACCTCGCCATGTCCATTTCAAGTCGCGTTATCGGCGAGCTGGTGGGCAAGGAGGAGCAGCGCTCGGTGGTGGACCGCATTCTGGACGAGAAGCTGAACGAGATCGACCAGGAAGCCCCGCAGCCCACTGAGGCCCAGGATCGGGCCTAGACCCGGGAGCGCTGCGCCCGTGGGAGAGCGGAAATAGGAGCTAAGTCATGATGATTGAAGAAAAGGCCGTGATTCGGCTGGTCTCGCCGCGGGGACTGGCTGAGCCCGAAGCTCAACGCATTGCTGAGAGCTTCGCCCGGCGTCTGAATTACGCGGACTATACGCTGAAACAGGATCAGGATGAGAGCCTTCTGGGCGGCTTTGTGGTCTTTACAGGAGGTCGGCGCTACGACTACTCACTGAAGGGCCGTCTGGGCCGCATCGGCTCCCAGTTGGACGAGAGTCAGTTGGGGCGGGCTGAGGGCCTCGATGCGGCTGAGGATGAGGATGTTCTGAGCCAGTTCAAGAGCCAGTTGGAGCAGCAGAGTCAGGAGGTACAGCAGGCCGGCCTGGGAGGGGGGGACCTGGACAGCCTCCTGCAGAGCCGCGAAGGCGAGCCCATAACGGAGGAAGATAAGGACCAGCACATCGGTCTGGTTCTGGACGACTACAGTCGGCGTATTCAGGAGCAGGGGGACATCCTCGATGAGGCCCTGGTGGACGAGGTAGGAGAGGTGCTTTCCGTCGGCGATGGTATCGCCCGTGTGAAAGGCCTGGAGAATGTCAAAAACTCCGAGTTGCTGCTCTTCGGTAAAGGGAGCTATGGCCTGGCCATGAATCTCGAAGAGCATGAGGTCGGTGTCACCCTGCTCGGCAAGACCGAGGAGGTCACCGCGGGCGACATCTGCCGGCGTACAGGGCGGACGATCTCTGTACCGGGAGGCAAGGGCCTGCTGGGCCGTGTGGTCAACGCCCTGGCTGAGCCCATTGACGGTCTGGGCCAGCTGGACTCGGAGGGTTTCTGGCCCCTGGAGCGGGAGGCTGCGTCGGTAGTCGACCGCGAGCCTGTCAACCAGCCCCTCTATACAGGTATCACGGCGGTGGATGCCATGACGCCGATCGGCCGTGGCCAGCGTGAGCTGATTATTGGCGACCGTCAGACGGGGAAAACCGCCATCGCCATTGACGCCATTCTGAATCAGAAGGGCAAGGGCCTGCGCTGTGTCTATGTGGCCATTGGCCAGAAGCTCTCAACCCTTGCGACGGTGGTTAACACCCTGCGCCAGGCCGGGGCCATGTCCTATACGACCGTGGTTTCCGCCTCGGCCTCGGAGTCGGCAGCCATGCAGTACCTGGCCCCCTTCGCCGGCTGTGCCATCGCTGAGAGCTGGCTCTACGGTGAGGGCAAGGACGTACTCATTGTCTACGACGACCTCAGCAAACACGCTCAGGCCTACCGTGCCATTTCCTTGCTGCTGCGCCGTCCCCCGGGCCGTGAAGCTTATCCCGGAGACGTCTTTTACCTGCACTCTCGACTTCTGGAGCGGGCCTGCCGCCTCAGCCCCGAGCTGGGCGGAGGTTCCATCACCGCCCTGCCCATCGTCGAGACTCAGGCTGGCGACATCTCGGCCTATATCCCGACCAATGTCATCTCCATTACAGACGGCCAGATCTACCTTGAGACCGACCTCTTTTTCTCCGGCCAGCGCCCGGCCATTAACGTTGGCCTCTCGGTTTCCCGTGTAGGTGGTGCGGCCCAGACTAAGGCCATGAAAAAAGTGGCTGGCTCCCTCCGTATCAAGCTGGCCCAGTACAAGGAAATTGCCAGTTTTTCACAGTTCGGTTCCGAGCTCGATGAGGAGACCCAGCGCCAGCTGGAGGAGGGGCAGAGCCTGAACGCCATCCTGGTCCAGCGCGAGCATGAGGCCCGCAGCATGGCCCAGTCCGTCATCCTCCTGCACCTTGCCACACAGGGCGCCCTGGCCCGCATCCCTGCCACTGAGCTGCGCAATTTCTGTCTGAGCTTCCTGGAGTATCTGGATGCCGTTCACAGTAAGTGGCTGGCCGCCCTGGAGGTCCAGGGGAGCTTTGAGGCTGAGGACCAGCAGAAGGCCAGTGAACTCTTCGGCTACTACCTGCCACAGTGGGAGCAAGAGCGGCTGGGCAGCGGCCAGGAGGGTCGTGGGGCGCAGGTCGGGGACCAGCCTCAGGGAGAGGAGTAAGTCCAGCCCATGCAACAGATTTCAGGCATCAAGAAGCGCATTCGGAGCATCACAAAAATTAAGCAGATGACCCGTGCCACGCAGCTGATCTCCGCCATCAAGTCGCGCAAGTCCAAACAGCTGCTGGACCAGGCCTTCCCCTTCATGGTGACCTGTGCCGAGACCATGACCATGTTGCTCAAGCAGACGGACCTCCCCGACAATCCCCTGCTGGCCATTAAACACCGCCCGGATGACCGCCGACGAAAGTTGGTTTTCTATGTCTTCACCGGGGACCAGGGTCTGGCCGGAGCCTACAATCTTAATGTGCTGACCACAGCCGAGGCCTTCATTGAGGAAAAAATCGCCGAATTTGAGGCCCAGGGTCTGGAGGTGGAGCACTCCGCCCGCATCGTTGGAAGCATTGGCCTGGAGCACATGCAGGCCCGTGGCATCCACATTGTTGAGCCCGAGATCTATCCCGTGGCTCCGCCGACCTACTATCGGGCGGGTGAGCTGTCCCTGCGCATTGAGGACCTCTACCTCTCCCACGAGGTGGACGAGATCTACTTTATTTTTACCCGCATGAACCGTGCCCTGAGCATGGAAGTCATCAAGACCCGGGTGCTCCCCGCGGACATCAAGGGTCTGGAGACAATCTACGAGGGCTACACCACCCTGCAGTGGGAGGAAGTCCCAGATGGGAGACACATCGACTTCGGTGAAAATGTCGAGCGCGTCTTTTCCTATCTGATTGATACCTACCTCAACGGCATGACCTATGGGGCCATGGTCGAGGCCCACGCCTGTGAGCAGGCGGCGCGCATGATGGCCATGGACAGTGCTAACCGCAGTGCGGATGAGATGCTGGCCAAGCTGGAAATCGAGCGAAACCGCGCCCGCCAGGCCAGTATTACCAACGAGTTGAACGAGATCGTCAGCGGGGCTGAAACCCTCAGCCAGCAGAGGAAGTGAGAACGATATGAAAGAAGGCAAAATCATACAGGTCATCGGTTCAGTCATCGATGTGGAATTCGCCCCCAGCGACATGCCCCACCTGCACAGCGCCCTGCGCGTGCCCCTGAATCCAGCTGTCAGCGCCCAGGCCGAGCGGAGCGGGGAAGCCAGTACGGCCAGCCCACAGGAAATTGTCATGGAAACCATGCAGATCCTCTCCAACACCCGCGTGCGCTGCGTGGCTTTTACACCCACAGAGGGCCTGTCCCGCGGTCTTAGCGCCTATACGGATGGGCGGCCCCTGCACGTCCCCGTCGGGGACAGGGTCCGGGGGCGCGTCTTCAACGTCCTGGGCCAGTGCCTGGACCGTGAAGGCCCTGTGGAGGCGGAGGAGCAGTGGAGCATCCACCGCGAGGCCCCTGCCTTCGTCGACCAGTCCCCCGAGCCGCATATTATGGAGACGGGTATCAAGGTCCTGGACCTCCTCGTGCCCTACAGCCGTGGCGGAAAAATCGGCCTTTTCGGCGGCGCGGGCGTGGGTAAGACAGTGCTGATTCTGGAGCTGATCCGCAACATTGCCAAGGAACACGGAGGCTACTCTGTCTTTACGGGCGTCGGCGAGCGCTCCCGTGAGGGCAACGACCTCTGGCGTGAAATGCGTGAGTCGGGTGTTCTGGAAAATACAGTTCTCGTCTTTGGCCAGATGAATGAGACGGCTGGCGCCCGTATGCGCGTGCCGCTGACGGGGCTGACCATGGCGGAGTACTTCCGTGATGTCAAGAAAAAGGACGTTCTGCTTTTCATCGACAATATTTTCCGCTTTGTCCAGGCTGGTTCAGAGGTCTCGGCCCTGCTTGGGCGCATTCCCTCGGCCGTGGGCTACCAGCCCACCCTGGCCAATGAGATGGGCGCCCTCCAGGAGCGAATTAGCTCTACGAGCAATGGTTCGATCACCTCGATCCAGGCCGTGTACGTCCCGGCGGACGACCTGACGGACCCCGCCCCAGCGACGACTTTTTCCCATCTGGACGCCATCACGGTGCTCTCGCGCTCCATTGTGGAGCAGGGTATTTACCCCGCTGTTGACCCCCTGCAGTCCTCCTCGCGAATCCTCACGGAGTCGGTGCTGGGCCTCCGACACTACCAGGTGGCTCTGAAGGTGCAGGAGACCTTGCAGCGCTATCAGGAACTTCAAGATATCATCGCCATCCTGGGTATCGATGAGCTGAGTGCCGAGGATAAGAAGACCGTGGCCCGGGCCCGAAAGATTCAGCGTTTCCTGTCCCAGCCCTTCTTTGTCACGGAGGAGACCACGGGCTTCCCCGGTCGCTATGTCTCCGTTGAGGAGACCATACACGGTTTCGAGGCCATAGTTGGCGGTACGGTGGACGAGATTCCGGAGCAGCACTTCTTCATGAAGGGCGGCATCGATGACGTCTATCGCGCATATAGAGGAAAAGAGGCCTGAGGTGGGGGAGAGAGAACAGCAGATAGCGGAGGGCGAGTCGCTGATTCAGGTTTCGATCATCACGCCCTATGAGATTTTTTTAGACGAGTCCGTCCACCTGCTCACGGTGCCGACAGATCGTGGAGAGATGGGAATACTGCGCCAGCACATGCCCATCCTTGTGGCCCTGCGTCCCGGTGAGCTGCGCCTCACACGTGACGGGGAGATGCGGAGCTGCTTCGTGTCCAACGGCTATGTGCAGGTGGAGCCAGAGTACGTGATTGTCGTGACGACGGCTGCGGAGTGGGCCACAGAGATCGATGAGGGTCGCGCCCAGGAGGCCCTGGCCCGCGCCCAGGCCCGCTATGAGGACCCGGAGGTGAAGCGTCTGCCCAGACGTAAGGAGCGGGCGGCCCACGCCATACGCCGCGCAAAAATGAGGCTGAAGGTGGCCCAGCGCCAGAGGCAGCGAACTGAGGAACAGCACTGAGACCACACGGCGCCCAATCTGAGGATTGGGCGCTTTTTTTGGCTGAGTTGGAGTTCTATATGAGCTGTTCGTAGAAGAAGTCCAGACCTCCGTAGCGGATGTGGCAGCGTGGGGGCAGCCGCTGGGCCAGGCCGGGTTCCTCCTGCTGGCCGTCAAGGCTCAGGATTCGCCCGCTGTGAAGGGCCTGGATTTCGTAGGCCCCGTCCTTAAAGTCCCAGATCCATTCGAGGGCCAGCTCATCGGGCAGACCCAGTGGAGCGAGGCAGCGCCCCTGGTCCAGGCCGAAGGCCAGAACAGGCTCCTCCAGCAGCAACCAGCAGGTGGAGGGATCGGGAGAAAAGTCCTGGGCCCTGAAGCCTGAGCGTTCCTCCTCGTAGAGCTCCAGGCGGTAGAGGCGAGCGAGGGGGGCGCCCCTGGGCCGTGAGCTCAGAGATTTGCGTCGCAGCTCATCATAGTAGCGCCGTTCCTCCAGAAATTTCTGACGCAGCTGGTAGGGGGACTCCGTTGAGCCTGAGAGCGGGCTGGAGGGGGAGAAGAGGCTGTAGAGGCAGAGCCCCAGGGCCAGCAGATAGCAGAGCCCGGGAGGGATGAGCGCCCAGTCCGGAGCGGCGGGGCTGAGGCGAGAGAAGAGGAGGCTGCCGCAGAGAAAGCTCAGGGCGGCTGAGACCAGGAGATAATAGCCCTCCGTCCAGAGCTTGCGCCGGAACCAGGTCCATAGTCGCTGTTGCCACTTTTTCGGGGGGCTGGATCCGAGCTGTGAGGGGGGAAGCTCCGCCTCCCAGCTGCCTGGCTTGAATTTATCTTCCTGGTCCATGCAGGGGACCTCCTTCGTCTCTTCCAGAAGTACGTCGGAATAAGCTGTCACTTCTTGGCGCAGGCCGTCAACTGCCTTGGGGACCAGCGCCTGTCCACAGCAGTTTTCCCAGATCTGGGCGAAGTCCTCGGGGCTGCTGTAGGCGGCCCGAAGCAGGTTTTGCTTCACTTCGGCCCCCAGGTCCTGGGCCTCTGGGCTGCGCAATAGGAGGTCCTCCACCAGGCGGCCCAGGGCCTCCAAAAAGGCTTCCTCCTCGCGTTCCAGAGCGCTGTTCAAAGCTGGGTCCAGCCAGTCCTGTTCGGCGAGCAGGTCCAGGTCCACAGGGACTGGGCCATCGCCTTCGCCTGCACTCAGGAATGGGGTCTGGGCGCTTGGAAGATAGCAGAAACAGGCCTCAGCCTGGACCCAGGCGATGTGCCTGGTCTCCAGGAGGAGGGCCTCAGAACTGAGCCCCCAGCTGCGACAGCTCTTGCGGAGTTCCAGCAGGCGACGAAAGAGGCTGCTGTAGGCAGCTAAGCCCAGGCTCAGCTCATCCAGCCAGTGTCCCCCAGCCTGACTGGGGCCAGCCTGGAAAATCAGGACGGGCCGTCCCTCGTCCTCGCAGTATTCAGGAAGGAGCAGGCCTGGCAGCTGGAGACTACGAAGCTGGTCAATATCTGCCGTATTGGGTCCCTTTCCCGCTTCGGGCCAGTAGAGCAGCAGCCTCCCGCTGCGTTCCAGGGCCATCGCTCGCTCTCGGCTCATCTGACCTCCTATCTAATTCAGGCCTGGGCCGCCCTGTTAGGGGCGGCCCGCCTAGGTCCTGACCTCTTATGCAGGAGCTTAATAAAAACGGAAATTGCCTGGCTTAAAGACGCTTTTGAACAGCCGCTGGGCAAAGTTGCTGATCTCGCGGTTGAAAATGAGGGCGAGGGCCAGGAGAATGCCGGTTAGTACTACCACTTCCATGGTACCCAGACCAGCCTCCTTACTGGCCAGCTGCCTCCGCAGCTTTTCCCGTGCCAGGTACAGGCGTCCCAGTTGTGGATAGGCGTAACGGTAATAGAGAGCTTTCATAAATACCTCCTTTTTACTTTTGTGGCCTTCCGGATGCCACGTTCAGTCTAAGCCTTGAGGCCTGGGGACGGGGGCGGACAAAGCTGCCGAAAACCGACAATTCGCTTCCTGCTTATGGAGTCAGACTTGTCCGAAGACCATGAGGGCCGGCCCAGCAGCCAGAAACATTACTGAGAGGAGGTCCAGGAGCATGGGGAGAAAAAAGAGGCCGCCCCGCCGCTCCAGACGCCGCCGCTCCGCCAGCCGCCTTTCCATCCAGGCCTCGGCGAGCTGCCCGTCGAGGGCCTCGAGGAGGCCCTGGTCCCCGCTGTGCTGGTAGTTGGCGAGGAGTAGACAGGCTCCGCGGCTGCTGCTGGCGGGAATCTGGGCTGCCAGATATTCCAGGGCCTGACGGGAGGATTGGGACTGTTTTAGGGCGCTGTACAGACTGCGGACGAGGCCTGCAGCCATCTGTTCCTGGGGAAAGATATCCCGTAGTTCAGCGAGGGCCCGTAAAAGCGGTAGGCCGTTCTGGCTGAGGGCCTGGATGAGGCTCAGCAGCAGGGGTAGCTGTTCCGTGAGCTCCCGCTGCCGCTGCTGGAGTAGCTGGACGTCCCGCCCCAGGTGAAGGAGGGGGAGGCAGAGGCCGAGGAGGGTCGGAAGGATAAAAGCCCGCTGTCCGACCAGGGTCAGAAGGAGGCTGGGCGGCCAGATTAGGAGGCCCAGGAGGAGAGGGTTCAAGTCCTTTTCCAGCCAGGGGGGTACGCTGCTTGACTGCTGTGTCCGCCCGCCTCCCAGGGCGGCGAAGAAATTTTCCTGGGCGTAGGCCTGGAGCTGCCAGGCCCCCAGTTGCAGGCGGCGGGGGAGGTGGAGCCAAACGCTCCTATGAGCTTTTGTCATAAATTTGCTCAGATGCCCCCAGCTGCTAAGGGACAAGGGTTTCTGAGCACTTGCAGCGCGTGGGGGGCTGGGACGTCTTGAGGGTGCTGCGAGGAGGCGGACCTGACAGTGGATGGCGGCGAGGGCGAGGAGCCAGGCCAGACACTGGAGCCAGAAGCTTTGCCGGCTGGGGTTAGGGCCGTTCTGTAAAAAGCGGAAAAAGGGGGCCAGGCAGAAGGGGAGGAGGGCTAAGATCACGGCCTCCATGCGCTGCTGGGCCTGGCTGGCCAGAACCTCCTCGCGACAGCGTTCCAGGTCGGAGAGAATGCGTTCCAGGCGCTGGAGCAGGAGGGGGCTGCGCTGGCCGAGTTCGCAGGCTTCGGTGAGCGCGAGGCGCAGCAGACTTAGTTCGGGTATGGGAAAGAGCGGACAGAGGAGGCGGGCCAGGGCGGCGCTGTTGCGCTCCTGGGCCATTTGCATTTCGAGCTGGTCCAGATTCAGGCCACGGCCCTCCAAATATTGGGCAAAGTCCGGCAATTGTCGGAGGAGATTGTGCAGACCATGGCGCAGGGACTCCTCCAGGCCCAGACCGAGCTTGAGCTGGGCCAGGCTGTCCTGGAGCAGGAGGCGCAGGGCTCGCTGGCAGAGTTTTTCCTGGCGGGCTTGGAGCTGGTTTTGCCAACAGAGCCACAGTGGCCAGACGAGGAGGCAGATGCAGGGGAGGAGGGGGCGCCAGTCGGCCCAGAAGCTGAAATTCAGGGCGAGGGCGACTGCGCCACAGAGCCAGAAGCGGTACTGTCTCAGTGCCGTTGCCAGACGGCCCAGAGCTCTTGTGATATTCAGGTTCAGGGATTCAGTCATTGCTTAAGACTCCTTTCTCTGCTAGCCGGTAGAGGCTGCGCAGGCGAAAGCGACTGCCGGCGGGCGGACGCAGCTCGGCGATTTCCTGGACGAAGCGCCGTCCCCCGCTGCGGCGTATATGGATGAGGTAGTCAATGTTGGCGGAGAGGTTGTCGACGATGGCCTCATAGGGCAGGCGGGAGGCGGCCAGTATCAGCTGGGCCAGGCGGCGCAGCATGTCCAGGCAGCTGTTGGCGTGGGCGGTGGAGAGACTGCCGGGATGACCTGTGTTCATAGCTTGAAGGAGGTCCCAGGCCTCGGCCCCACGGACTTCACCGACTATCAGGCGGTCTGGGCGCATACGTAAGGCAGCCCGAATCAGCTGGCCCATGTCCACCCCGCCGCTGCCGTCTGGCCCCGGGCTGCGGCATTCCAGGCGGACGAGATTAGCGGCGGATGGGAGTTGTAACTCGGCTGAGTCCTCCACCGTGACCAGGCGCTCGTCTGGCGGAATGCTCTGGGAGAGAATGTTGAGCAGGGTGGTCTTGCCCGTCCCTGTGCCGCCACAGATGAAGAGGGAGCGACCTTCCTTGACAAAGTTCTGCAGCTGGATCAGGCGCGCCTCTGGAATGAAGCCGGAATCGATGAGGGCCTGGGCACTGGGGCGTATGCCGCAAAACTTTCGAATGGTCAGGGCAGGGCCGTCCGGGGCCACGGGGTGGAGGACGGCGTGGGCCCTCGAACCGTCAGCAAGGCGGAGGTCGGCGATGGGCACAGAGAGGTTAATTTCTCGTCCCTGTCGGGCGTACATGTAGCGGATCAGATCTTCCAGGTGGCCGCGGTCATCGAAGCGCAGCCCCGTTTCCCAGAGCCTTCCACGACGTTCGACGAAGATCCGCTCTGGCCCGTTGACCATAATTTCACTGACCTCTGGATCATCCAGCAGACCCTGGAGGAGGTCGAGGCCGCGAAAACTATGAAAAAGTTCCTGCTGGAGCTGGCGGCGCTGGCTCAGCCCTATATCCTTACCGAGGAGTTCCAGCTGGATTTGCCTGTCAATAAAGGCCTGAAGCTCGGTCTCCGACATCTGTTCCGCTCGGCCCTGCTGGTTTAACTGGCGGCGCAGCTCCTGTCTCAGGTCCCGGCGCAGTTCCACGTAGTTTGGAGTCGCCCGGGAGTCTATCGGGGGACTTTTGTCAGCTTCTCTCATGGTCCCTCCCAGATTTGGCCAGCGGCCAGGCATCTGTCGTCGTAGCACCACTCCCGGACGGGGAGGCCTGGAGGCAGCTCTCGGACGAGGTTCAGAATGCGGTCCTGTACACAGGTCTGGCGCAGGCTGTAAGCCGAGGCGCAGATCTCGAGACGACGGGCGAACTGGAGGAGGGGGCGGAGGCTGGCCTGAGGCAGTCCGGCCAGGAAGAGATCCAAGCCCCCGAGCTCGCGCGCCTGTTGGGCGAGGGCCAGGGAGAAGGGGACCAGGAGCTGCGGATGCTGGAGAAAGTGGCTGAGACAGCTTCGGCTGAGTTGAGGAATCTGACCCTGGCAGCGGGCGTGGGCAAAGACCTTTTTTAAAAGAAAGGTGAAGGCGCGCTCATCCTGGGCCTGCATGAGACCCTGCATCAGTTCCTCAAGGGCTGGCCGCTGCTCAGTGGAAGGCAGGATGGCGTAGTCCTGACGGCCGCTGAGTTGGAGCAAAAAGGCGCTGCCGGGATTTTTGCCTTCCCTCTTTCGGCGTTCGAGGATGGCCGGCCAGGCCTGCTGGGGGAGACAGCAGAGCAGGGCCCGAAGACCCTCTGTGGAGGGAAGGAAGGGGGAGTCTGAGCCAGGCTCCAGCAGGGCCCGAATCCGGGAGCGTATCTGAGCGTAGTCCTGGCGCTGGGGACAGGGCTTGGGACTTGTGTCGGCGGACTTGAAGCGGCGGAGTTCAGGGTGGAGTTCCACAGCTTCCGGCCGCTCGCGCAGACCGATATTCTGACAGTCTGTCCAGCGCGGCTTCCAGTTTGGAAACTGCTTGCTGGTGTAGAGACAGAGACTGGGTTCCTGCCGCCGTCGCCTGACCAGGGCACAGGCCTCGTGGGGCGAGGCTGCCGCGTACCAGAGGTACTGGGGAAAACGCTGTTGCAGATGGCTACTCAGCTGCTGGCGGTAGGGCTGTTCGGAATCCATAACCAGGGCGTAACGCATAGGGCCTCCTCAAAGATCTTAGTCGGGTCAACTGACCTTGTCCTCCCCAGCCTAGCTTTCTGAAAGTCCAGAAAGTTCCGACAAAAATGCACAAAACCCGACAAAAGGCCGAAGGCTGTTGGAGGCCTAGTTGCCGCGTGTTAATATAGCCAGTACGAAAGGAGCGACAAGCCATGCACAAGTGGATGGATATACGTAATAACGAGGTGCTCTTCTCTTCTGAGTCCGTGACGGAGGGACATCCGGATAAGGTCTGCGACCAGATTTCGGACGCCGTTCTGGATGCCATTTTGGCCCGTGACCCCCAGGCCCGTGTGGCCTGTGAGACTCTGGTGACAACGGGCCTGGTCTTCGTGACCGGGGAGATCAGTACCAGCGAGTATGTGGATATACAGGGTGTGGTGCGCGGGGTGCTGCGGCGCATCGGCTACGGCCGTGCGGACCTGGGCTTCGATGCGGAGACCTGTGCCGTGCTGACGGCCATCAATGAGCAGTCCCCGGATATCTCCCAGGGAGTGACCCAGGCCTACGAGTTGCGGGAGGGGGGACAGGAGCAGGACCGTGAGGACCTCCAGACGGGTGCGGGTGACCAGGGCATGATGTTTGGCTATGCCTGCGATGAGACGGATACCTACATGCCCCTGTCCATAGACCTGGCCCACCGCCTGACACGTGAGCTGGCCGACCTGCGCAAGTCGGGGCGCCTCCCTGGTCTGCGTCCCGACGGCAAGGCCCAGGTGACGGTGCGCTACCGTGACGGCAAGGCCGTGGGTATTAAGACGGTGGTGGTCTCGACGCAGCACGATCCTGACTACGCCATGGAGGATCTGCGGCGGGATATCATGGAACAGCTGATTAAGCGCGTTTTGCCTGCTGAGCTTCTGGACGAGGAGACGGAGTACTACATCAATCCCACGGGTCGCTTCGAGCTGGGCGGGCCCATGGCCGACTCCGGTCTCACGGGACGCAAATTGATCGTTGACACCTATGGTGGGCGAGCCGCCCACGGCGGTGGTTCCTTTTCTGGTAAGGATCCGACAAAAGTGGATCGCTCGGCCTGCTACGCCGCCCGCTACATTGCCAAGAATCTGGTGGCTGCAGGACTGGCCCAGCGCCTCCAGGTTCAGCTGGCCTACTCCATCGGTGTGGCTCGACCCGTGTCCATCGCTGTCGAGACCAATGGCACGGCCCGTGTCCCGGAGGCGCGGCTGGTGGAGCTGATTCAGGAGCACTTCCCCCTGACGCCCCAGGCCATTATCCGCGAGCTGGATCTGCGCCGACCTATCTATGAAGCTACGGCCTCCTATGGCCACTTCGGACGCCAGGACCTGGACCTGCCTTGGGAGCGCCTTGACAAGGTGGAGGTCCTGCGCCAGGCTCTCGAGGCCTGATTGGAGGAGGGGGACATGGCCTATCTGCTGGAGCTCTTGATGGACCTGGCCTTTCCCCCCGTCTGTCCCAGCTGTGGCCGGGACGTTGAGGCCTGGGCTCCGGAGGGCTACAGCGCCTCCAGGCTCTGCCCACAGTGCAGGGCCTCCCTGGCCCGGCGACTGGGGGCTGAGCGCTGGATAGATCTTCTGGATCCTGGTCTGCGCCCCGAGGCCCGGGACTTTCTGGAGCGGGAGCCGAGGAGTCCGGACCCGATAGATGTACGTAAAAAGCGTCTTCTGACCGTGCAGGCAGAGGCGCTTTTCTATTACAGCGGACCCATGGCCCAGGCCCTGCGCAGCTTAAAATTCCGTGACCGGCCGGACTGGGGGCTGGCCCTGGCCCAGCTGCTGGCCGAACAGGAGGTGGAGATCCTGGGTCCGACTTTTCCCCAGTGGGAGGCCCTGCTCCCTCTTCCACTGGCTCCGGAACGGCGGCGGGAGCGGGACTATAACCAGAGCGCCCTCCTGCTCGAGGCCCTGGCGCGACGCTCCGGACTGCCTGTACGTGAGGGCTGCCTGAAAAAGCGCTCGGGGGTACAGCGCCAGGAGGAGGCCGAGCGGGGGCGACGTTTTGCGGGGCAGGCAGGGGCCTACTTCTGCCCCCAGAAAATCGGCTTACGCCGCCTCCTGCTTTTTGACGATGTCCTGAGCAGTGGTTCCAGCCTCTTCCATGCCGCCCTGGCCCTGCTTGCTGCGGGGGTGGAAGAACTGGGCTTTTTCTGCCTGGCTGCGGGCCGCAGGAGCGGTATCAAAACGCTCAATATCACAGGATTTAGTGGGCTTTATAACGATAGAAATAACGAAGATCAATCAAAGTTTCTGAATTGAAAAGTAAGGTCAACTTCTCTATAATTGTATAGGTAAACGAGCGCCACAATTCCGGCGCAGGCAAGAGAAAGAAGGTACGTGAATGAGCTTTATTGACACGATATTCGAGAAGGCCAGAAGCGACAGGAAGACCATCGTCCTACCGGAGTCCAGCGACCCGCGGACCCTGGAGGCGACGGCTAAGATTCTGGAAAAGGGCGTCGCGGACGTGATCCTGCTGGGGGAACAGAAGGAGCTGAAAAAGGCTGCCGGCGACTGGAATATCGATGGCGCGCGCTTCATTGACCCCGCCAATTTTGACCAGTTCGAGGCCTATGCCGAGGCCCTATACGAGCTGCGTAAGAAGAAGGGCATGACCCTTGAGCAGGCCCGTGAGACTCTGAAAGATCCGCTCTACCTGGGCGTGATGCTCGTCAAGCAGGGCGAGGCGGACGGCATGGTGGCCGGTGCGGTGAACAGCACGGCGAACACCCTGCGCCCGGCCCTCCAGATTCTGAAGACGGCCCCCGGCACGAAGATTGTCTCGGCCTTTTTCCTGATGGTGGTACCGGACTGCGCGTATGGCGAAAAGGGGACCTTCATTTTCGCCGACAGCGGTCTGGTTGAGAACCCCGACGCCGAAGCCCTGTCGGAGATCGCCATCTCCTCGGCCCGTTCCTTCGAACAGCTGGTCGGCGCCCAGGCTGAGGTCGCGATGCTCTCCTATTCCACGATGGGCAGCGCGAAGAGCCCGTTGACGGAGAAAGTCATTGAGGCCACGAAGCTGGTCAAGGAGAAGGCTCCTGATCTGCATGTCGACGGCGAGCTACAGGCTGACGCTGCCATGGTGCCCAAGGTGGCTGCCTCCAAGGCCCCGCAGAGCCAGGTAGCAGGTAAGGCCAATGTCCTGGTCTTCCCGGATCTGAATGCTGGTAACATCGGTTATAAGCTCGTCCAGCGCCTGGCCCGAGCCGAGGCCTACGGCCCTGTCACCCAGGGTATTGCCCGTCCGGTCAACGACCTGTCCCGCGGCTGCTCAGCTGACGATATTGTGGGTGTTGTGGCGATCACGGCTGTCCAGGCCCAGGCCCAGTGAGGCCCCTATCCCCCTGGCAGCTCCCCCCTGTGGAGCTGCCAGGGGACTTTAGTTTTGCCGCGAGATAAAGCAGCTTAGAGCGCCCTTCGTTTTCCCTCGGAGGTCCGGGCGCAGATAAAAAAGGAGGAATACAGAACTATGAAGATTCTGATTATTAACGCGGGGAGCTCCTCGCTGAAGTACCAGCTGATGGACAGCCGTACGGCGGAGGTCCTGGCCAAGGGCAACTGTGAGCGCATCGGCATTGATGGTTCCTTCGTCAAGCACACGAAGGGCGGGGAAAAGGCCCAGGAGATCAAGCATGCCATGCCCACGCATAAAGAGGCTGTGGAAAAGGTTCTCGCCCTGCTGACCGACAAGGAGACGGGCGTCATCGGATCGATGGAGGAGATTGAGGCCGTGGGTCACCGCGTGGTGCACGGCGGCGAACGTTTTGCCTCCTCGGCCCGCATCGACGAGGAGGTGAAGGAGGCTATCAAGGCCTGCTATCCCCTTGCCCCCCTGCACAATCCGGCGAATATGACGGGAATTCTGGCCTGTGAGGAGGCCATGCCCGGGGTGCCGATGGTGGCGGTCTTTGACACGGCCTTCCATCAGACCATGCCGGAAGAGGCCTATCTCTACGGCCTGCCCTACAGCTGCTACGAGCAGCACGGCGTGCGTCGCTATGGTTTCCACGGCACCTCCCACTCCTATGTCGCCCACCGCGTCGCTGAGCTGATGGGAAAGGATGTCAAGGAGCTGAAAATTGTGACCTGCCACCTCGGCAACGGCTCATCCATCGCTGCGGTCAAGCACGGCGAGTGCATCGACACCAGTATGGGGATGACCCCCCTGGCCGGTGTGCTCATGGGCACACGCTGCGGAGACATCGACCCGGCCATTGGCAAGTACCTCATTGAGCAGGGCTGCTGTAAGGATCTTGCGGAGCTTGACAAGCTCATGAATAAGGAGTCAGGCGTCCTGGGTGTCTCCGGTATCGGCTCTGACTTCCGTGATCTCTGCGCCGCTGCCGAGGCCGGAGATAAGCGCGGTATCCTGGCTCTGGATGTCTTTAGCTACCAGGTGAAAAAATACGTCGGTGCCTACGCCGCCGCCATGGGCGGTCTGGATGTGCTGGTCTTCACGGCCGGCATTGGCGAAAACACCCCCGAGGTCCGCAGCCGCGTCTGCCAGGGGCTGGAATTCCTCGGTGTCGAACTGGATGTGGAGAAGGACAAGGTGACTCGCTCCTCGGAGACCCTGGTCAGCAAGCCCTCCTCCCGCGTGCAGGTCTACGTCCTCGCCACGAACGAGGAACTGGCCATCGCCCAGGAGACCGAGCGCCTCTGCAGCGAGGGCTGATTTCGTGCTGTGTCGGAGGCCTCCCCGAGTTCCAGCTCGGAAGGAGGCCCTGACAGGCCTGATCTCGGCAGATGGAAACTGACCCAGCGCCAGATTCTCTTTAGTGGATCTGGTTTTGAGGAAAGGGGGAAACATGAAGCACGTACTATACGACAGCCAGGAGCAAATTGCCCCGAAGTCCTGGCACAAGATGGAAGAGCAGATCTGTAATGGGGAGTGCAGCCAGAGCGTCATCCTCATCGAGCAACTCCTGCACCTGGACGAATTGCTCAGCGCCACCACGGAGGCCGCGCTCAAGGCCGGACCCTTCCGCGATCTCAGCCGTAAGGACATGGTCATTCTGCAGATCGTCGGCAAGGAGGGGGGGAAAATCATGGGTGAAATTGCCGAGGTCGTCGGCGTCACCCTGGGCACCCTGACCGTGGCAGCTAAGAAGCTGGAGAAAAAGGGCTACGTCGAGCGCCGCCGCCAGCCTGAGGACCAGCGTAAGGTGGCCCTCTACCTGACGCCGAAGGGGGAGAAGGCCCGCCGCCTCTACCGCCGCTTCCGCCGGGTTTTCACCGAGCGTGTCATCCAGGGCGTGCCCAGCAAGGATCTGGAACGGGCCGGCGAGCTCTTCAGCTTGTTGGGTGACCGGGCCGAGGCCCTCTACCGCGACTATCGCCAGCGCCGCAAGACCGAACAGAACGTCGCCAAGATTGAGCGCCTCATTCAGGAAGGGGAGCTCCAGGGTTACGAGCTCATTATGAAGATTCATGAGGATTGAGCTGGAAGACATATTTATACTCTGGAATCCCCGGGCGGGCCGCCGTGGCTTACGCGGCCTGACCCAGGACATCCTGGATGGGCTGAAGGCCCTGGGACAGGAGCGGGACTTTCCCAGCCCGAACATGTTTCCCGCTGAGGTTCTGGACTTTCACCTCCACTTTTACGCGCCCGAAAAAGAAGGGCAGGCCTCGGAGGACAGGCCCTATAAGACGCTCACCCTGCTGCGTACGGAGTCCAGTGAAGACTGCCACCGCTACGCCTCGGCGATTGTTAAAAATTATGGGGAGCGGGCTCTGATCGTCCTCTGTGGCGGGGATGGGACCATCAACAGCATACTTCGCGCCCTGAAGGGCCAGGCCACCCCGGTCTTCATCCTGCCCTATGGTTCTGGGAATGACCTCGTGCGCAGCCTCTACCCCCAGGGTCAGCAAAAAGTTGCGAAGATTTTGGAACGCATGGGCCTGCTGGAAAGGGAGGGGCGCGGCCACCGCCTGGCCATCCGTCCAGAGCAGGTCTACACCTATCTGGACCGCGTTTTTGAAGATTTTTACGCCGATCTCATTCAAATGGATACGGAGGCGGGCCGCGTTTACAGCCTCAATGCCATTTCTGCGGGCCTGGACTCGGACATTGCCGACCGGGCCTCGAAGCTGCTGCGCCGCGTGCCCAGTCTCCAGAAGCTGGCCTATATGCTGGCCATAATTCCGGCACTGATGCAGCGTATGGTCTGGCGCCTGGAACTGCGGGGGAAGGGGCGGGCCTGCGATGATCTCCATGCTCCAGGGCCAGCAGCTGCGGACCTGGAGGGAGAGGAGCTGCGGGTGGACTTGGACTACAGTCTGGCGGCCCTCTGCAACGCCCGCTACTATGGTGGAGGTTTCATGCCGGCTCCAGGCGCTGACCTCCAGGATGGGATTGCGGAGCTGGCCATCTCCAAACCCCTGGGGCGCCTGCGCTTGGCCAGCCTCATTCGGGCCTACCGGGAGGGCCGGGCGGGGACCTACCTCCGCAGCTATCAGATGACGGAGGGTGAGCTCCGGATTCTGGAGGGCCGTGAGAAGCTCTGCCTCAGCTATGACGGGGAGATCTGCTGGAGTTCCTGGTTACGCTTTCGCGTTTTACCTGGGGCGATACGCCTGGCTGTGCCCAGGGCCTTTCGGCGCGGGCTTACAGAGCAGTAGCTGGGGCTGACCTGCCCCCTCATGTGGTCCGAGCACAAGTAAGAGAAAATTTGCTCCAATACGCTACAAAGACACCCGAACGGATTAGCATATACGCCTGAACCCCCTTGAACTCTAAGGGATTAAAAGCTCTCTGCAAGCTGATTGTGTAAGCCAAAGACGGCTCTTTTTTGCTTGAAAACAACCTACAAAAGCTCATGTTTTGGTGTTGACTAGCAGTCAAAAAGTGTTGGTAAGCAAGGTGAAACTAAGTGCGAAAGACAATTATTAAAGGCTTTATACCGTTACGCAAAAGGTAGCTTCCAACAGTGGACTTAGGTAAAGAAAGAAGTCTGGCAATATCTGCCTGTGCCACACCAGCGAGCCTCAGTCTTGAAATCGATTGTTTTTCTGTCTGATTCATCTTGTAGACCTCCTTGCTTGTAGGGGTGCAAAGAAAAAGAATCAGACAACAAAAAAATCCCCCAGTGGCACGAAGCCACCAGGGGAGAAAACTTAATATCCTAGTTTTTGATTAATGCGTGCTTGCACTTCAGCGTAGAGTGAGCCAAGTCTTTTCTTGCGTTCAGCACCGACACCATATTCACCACGGATGACCGCATCCGCAAGGGCATCGATGTCGGGTTTTGCGTCAGAGACTTTAAGCACCTGACCTGAGTAGATGACGTTAGAAGAAAGCTTGTTTAGACGCTTGATTTCTTCATAACGCTTCCCATCGCCCAAGTACTTTTCCGCAATTGCCCAGAGCGTGTCGCCATGGACAACCGTGTGCGTTGTAGACGAGCTTGTCGTTGGAGTGGGTTTAGGCGTTGCGGTGTTTGGTTTCTTTTGTGCCAAGTACATTTTTAAGTAGGGAGCAAGTTTATCAGCTGGTGGATAGTATCTTCCAGGACAGCCTGTAGGTGAACAGTCCTTGTGTCCTAGAATCGTAAGCTTACCGTGACGCTTCATGATGTCCGCACAAAGCTCTGCCACAGTATCAAGGTCTGCTTCAGAACAGCGAGGATTACACTCAATTCCAATTGACTGCTGATTCTTCGTCCAGTTACCGCAGTGCCAAGCGGTATCCTTTTCATCTACCATCTGAACAACACGACCTGCTTCTGCGATGTAATGGGCAGAAACTTCTCTGCCAGCTGGATTGATCAGATAGTTACAGACCGCATGAAATTGTGGTTCCTTCGCGGGATCGTCCCAGTGATGGATGACGATGTAGCGAATTTTATTTCCGCCACGTCCACGCGTATACTGCTGTGCCCGATAGCTGTTTTTGTCTAATGTGTAAGCCATAAACTTAGTCCTCTTTGTCCTTGATCTGAGCAAGTGCCTTTTTCACAGACTCAGGAATGGGAAGGCCCAAAGCCGCACTGTTTTCGACAACAGAAAGCCCCTCATTTGAGATGTAGAAGAAGATGGTTGCCGTCCGAAGTGCCTCGCCTTGCTTCAAGACGTAAAGGTCTAAAAGGTTAGCGATACCGACGAGCATAAAGATGAGACACTTCTTAAAAATGCCCCGAAAGCCAATTTCACTCGATAGGCTTTTGCTGACAATTGCGCGCATCACACTCGTGATGTAGTCAATCGCCACAAAAGCAATCAGGGTATACAAAAAGCCGTCAAAGCCACCTAGAAACCAGCCGATATAGGCACCCGTCAGAATCCAGATGCTCTGCAAAAAGTTCCAAATGTGTTTAGTCATAGTTTTCCTCCTTAAAAAAAGACACCTGCTTGGTGTCTACTGTGTCGTGTACTTCCTTAGATTCAGCTTCTTCCTCAGAGAGCTTTTGGCTTGCTTTTAGAATCGCTAGCTCAATTTCAAGCCTTGCAATTTCCTCGGAGAGAATCCGAACTACATGTTCTGCGTGTGTCATAAAACCTCCTTACAAATCGACAACCGTGCCACGACGAATGAACTGCCTCCCATTTCTTGGACACAGAAAACAACAATCCAAGGAATGGGAGGTTTTCTATGTCCATCGATAAACGATGCAAGCATGACAGAATGCTCAGGGAGCGTGCCTGCGCGTTATTCAAG
>JAEWGG010000026.1 GCA_023388435.1 Bacillota bacterium
CCCCCCCCCCCCCCCGCTAATCGCGGAAAAAGGAGGAGGCGCCGCCTAACGCACAATTTGAAAAATTTTTTCGAAATTTTTCAAATTTCCCCTGTTCAAATCCTTTGGCAGCTGTTATGCTAAGCATGTCCGTAAGGACTGAAATTCCTTATTTCATAACCACCCTCCTTTGTAGCGGCCTCTCCTCTCAGAGAGGCCGCTTCGCGTATGGACGCCCAGACGCAGCCAGATCCTGTGGGCAATGCTCAGAATCGTTCAGGGAATGTTCAAAATTCCCTCACAACTTAACCTGACTGAGGGGGTATACTGTAGATGTCCTGAAGAGAGACAGGACGAATTCCTTACTTCATAACCACCCTCCTTAGGAAGAGGCTCCCCAGCAAGCGGGGGAGCCTCTTCGCTTGTGTGGAGAAGATTTGATTTTTATCCTCTGATCTCCTAGCATAGGCCGCAAGAGGTGAGAACATGTCATGGGATGAGAAGGCTTTTGTCCGCGTGGATTCGGATTTTTGGCAAGACTGGCTGAGGCGGCAGGGCCGCAGCACTCAGCCGAATCTGCTTCTGGAACTGGACAGCAGGGAGGGGACCCGCCGTGTGGCGGAGGCCCTGGCCCCCCTGCTGCGTCCGGGCGATGTGCTGGCCCTCTTGGGGGACCTGGGGGCAGGTAAAACCTACCTGACGGCGGCGCTGGGTCAGGCTCTGGGACTGGCAGAGGCTGTGGCGAGTCCAACCTTTACCCTGGTCATGGAACACCGGGAAACGGCTGACGGGCAATTGGCGCGGCTACCTTTAATTCATATGGATCTCTATCGCCTGGCGGGTGAGGAGGATTACTGGGAGGCCGGTCTGGCAGACTACGAAGACGAGCCGGCCCTGCTCGTGCTGGAGTGGGCGGCCAGGATTCGAGATCGCCTGCCTGCGAAGACTATTCTGCTGGCCCTGGACTACGCCCTGGAACTGGGCGCCGAGGGGCGGAGACTCAGCCTGTATTGGCCGGAAGATGAGCGGCTGGAAGCCTTGGCCGATCTGGCTGATCTGGCCTAAATGGAGAGGAGCAGACGGATGTGGACGCTGGCTGTGGACAGCTGTACCGAACGGGCGGCAGTGGCGCTGGGACGTGAGGGGCAGCTGCTCTGGGAATTGCATGTGCGTCTGGGCAGGCGACATGCCGAGACCTTACAGGGGCTTGTGGAACAGGGCCTGAAGGCGCTGAATATCAGACTTCAAGATATAGATCTCTTCTGTTGTACGCAGGGCCCAGGGTCCTATACAGGTCTGCGCATAGGACTGACCATGGTCAAAACCTGGGCCTACGCCCTGCATAAGCCGGTGCTGGGCCTGTCGGGGCTGGCGGTCCTGGCCCGCCAAGAGGGGCTGGGTTCTGACGAGGCGGTGCTGTCGCTGATTGACGCGGGTAAGGGCCGTTGCTACATGGGTCTGTATACGGCGGAGGACAGCGGATGTTTGCCCCGGGAGCATCTGACTTGCTGGTCCGAGGCATCGGATGTGCCAGGGCATCTGGCCAGAGCTGTGCGGGGACTGGGCCTGCGCCGCCTGCATCTGGCGGGGAATGTGGCGGATGCGTTCTGGGGACAGGAGGACTTTGCGCGCGCATTGGAGTCCATGGGCCTGGCCCGCGGCCTGCTCCTGCGCCGTGAGGTGGCGGCGGGGGCGGTTCTGAGCCTGGCCTGGGCGGACTTGGCCGCGATGGGTCTTGACGAACTGGAGACCCTGCAGGCGGCTACAGTAGGCGGTCCTGGTACGGAGACCTGGCCTTCGCGCCTGCGCCCCGAAGCCCTGTGCCCGCTGTATCTGAATCCGACCCAGGCGGAGAAGCGGGCGGAGATCTATGTCTGAGTGTCGGGGCTCACTGCTGGAACTGCCGGCCTGGGCATTGCGTGGGCTCCTGTCCCTGCAGGCGGCCTGTTTCCCCCAGGATCCCGTGGCAGCTTCGGAGCAGGCCTGGAGGCGGACCCTGGAGGCTGGCCTGGGTGACCAGGATTTCGAGCGCATCCTGTTACTGTATCTGGATTCGGGGCGGACTCTGTCCTATAGCAGTTTGCATTTTCCCGAGGAGCCATCGGGGGCTGGTCCCGAGTGTGGAGCTCCGGAGCGGCCTCTGCCCGCGGACCCGGTTGCAGCGCCTGTTGTTTTGGGTATGGCCTATATGCAGCGCCTGTTTGAAGATGTCGAGTTGCTGACGCTGGCCGTGACGAAACGTGCGCGGCGCCAGGGCATCGGGCGGGCGCTCCTCTCCTGGTCGGCGGCGTACTGGCGGGGCCAGGGAGCGAGGCGCATGCTGCTGGAGGTGGATGCGGCGAACCGGCCGGCCCTGGCCCTTTACCAGAATCTTGGTTTTCGTAGCTATGGACGGCGGAGGCATTACTACGGCCGAGGACAGCACGCGGACTTGCTGGAAAAGGACTTGACAGTTTTAACCTGCTAGCTTAGAATAGCCTACGCTTGGGTGGTTAGCTCAGCTGGTTAGAGTACTTGCTTGACATGCAAGGGGTCGTTGGTTCGAGTCCAATACTACCCACCAGGAGGAGTCTCAAACGCGTGTCGCGTTTGGGACTTTTTTCACATGTGAGCATCGGAATGCCAGGAGGCCGGAGTTTTTTGCAGGACTCGGCATGCTGAGGGAGATGAGACTATGCGCTTTGTGTCGTGGAACGTAAATGGCCTGCGGGCGGTGATGCGTAAGGGTTTTGAAGAGATCTTTCAGAATTTTGGGGCGGACTTTGTTTGTCTGCAGGAGATTAAGCTCCAGGAGGGGCAGCTGGACTTGAGCTTCCCCGGTTATGAGAGCTACTGGCACTACGCGGAGCGCAAGGGCTATTCAGGGACGGCGATTTTTGCCAGAAGGCCGGCATGTAAGTCCTGGACGGGCATCGGCCATCCCGAGTTCGACTGCGAGGGGCGGGCGGTGACCCTGGAGTATGAAGACTTCTTTCTGGTCAATGTCTACACGCCCAATTCCCAGGATGGTCTGAGGCGCATTGACTATCGCTGTGCCTGGGAGGACGCCCTGCGCGTCTATTTATCCAATTTGGCCGCGCAGAAGATGACCATACTCTGTGGGGATCTGAATGTGGCCCACAATGAGATTGACCTGGCCAATCCGGCCCAGAATCATATGAATCCGGGTTTTTCGGACCAGGAGCGGGAGAAATTCGGGGCCCTGCTTGAGGCGGGTTTTGTGGACAGTTTTAGACATTTTTATCCGGAACAGACAGAGGCCTATACCTGGTGGTCTTACCGCACTAAGGCCCGGGAGCGAAATGTGGGCTGGAGAATTGACTATTTTGTGGTTTCGGCGGACCACGCTGGACGCATGCAGGGCGCGGGGATACTTCCGGAGGTTCTGGGTTCGGACCACTGCCCTGTGTACCTGGATGTGAACTGAGGTCGGCGGCCTGCTGCCGTGCGGAGCCTGGGCTCAGGGCTGGGGCCCCCTGAGTCCGGTCGTAGAGAGGAGCGGTGAAGATGGCGAAGGCGAAGGCGAGAGCCTACTTCTGTAAGGAATGTGGTTATGAGCATTCCCAGTGGCTGGGGCGCTGTCCGATCTGTGGAGCCTGGAACAGTATGGTTGAGGAGCCGAAGCGGCCCGAAGCTGGGGGCAAGGGCGGAGTCCTGCGCGACCTCTGGTACAGCGAGGCTGGCCAGCAGGGGCAGCTCCAGGATTTGGACGAGGTCCGCGCTGAGGGCGCCCCCCGTGTATCCTCGGGCAACGGGGAACTGGATCGTGTTCTGGGTGGTGGCTTCGTGCCAGGCTCAGTACTGCTGCTGGGCGGCGATCCTGGTATCGGCAAGTCCACCCTGCTCTTACAGGTGGCTGCGACACAGGCTTTTCAGGGCCCCCTGCTCTATGTCTCTGGCGAGGAGTCCCCGCAGCAGATCAAGTTGCGGGCGGAGCGCCTGGGTATTCGAGGGATTGGGCTGAAGCTCCTGCCGGAGGTTTCCTTCGAGCGCATTGCCGAGGTCATACAGAAACTGAAACCTGCCTTCTGCGTGATCGACTCCATTCAGACGCTCTACAGCGAGTCCCTGCAGTCCGCGGCGGGCTCTGTGACCCAGGTCCGTGAGGTGACGGGAGGTCTGGTGCGCCTGGCCAAGGCCCTGGGCTGCACCATTGTGCTGGTGGGCCACGTGACCAAGGAAGGCTCAATTGCGGGGCCTCGCGTCCTGGAGCATATGGTGGATACGGTGCTCTACTTCGAGGGGGACTCGGCGGCGCTCGTCCGCATGGTACGGGCGGTGAAGAATCGCTTTGGAGCGGCTGGGGAACTGGGATTTTTTGAGATGACACAGGAGGGCTTGCAGCCCCTGGAAGACGCCTCTGGATACCTCCTGGCCCAGCGCCCGGAGGCCGTGTTCGGGGCCGCGGTGGGGGCCTGCCTGGAGGGGAGCAGGGCCATTCTCAGCGAGGTGCAGGCCCTGGTTTTGCCCGCGGTTTACGGCCAGCCCCAGCGCACGGTACAGGGCTTGGAGCGCACGCGTCTACAAATGATTTTGGCCGTGATGGAGAATCACCTGGGCTATCCCTTTGCCAGCCACGATGTGTATGTGAATGCGGTTGGGGGCTTGAAGCTCCAGGACCCTGCGATGGATCTGACACTGGCGGCGGCCCTGGCCTCGGCCCAGACCCAGCGCGTGCTGGATCCGCGGAGCATTCTGATTGGAGAAATCGGACTCACCGGGGAGCTACGCCAGGTGGCGGCCCTGGACCGCCGTATTGCGGAGGCCCTGCGCATGGGTTATACCCGCTGTGTCATTCCAGGTGCGGCGGCCCGCAACCTGCGACGCATACCGGAGCTGCGTGAGCGCCAGGAGGCCCTGGTCTATGTAGATAGCCTGCGTGAAGCCCTGGATGTGGCCTTTACAGAGGGTTCCGGGCGGATGGAAGGGAGGGGCTGAGATGGCGCTGCGTACGATTTTTGTGCAGGAACTGCTGGAGGGACAGCACAGCTGCCAGCTCTCCGCCGAGCAGCTTCACCACCTGCGTGATGTCCTGCGTCTGCCCGAGGGGCGGCGGCTGATACTCCGTGATGCGGCGGGTAAGAGCTATTGGGCCTCCTGGACGTTCGAGGCGGAGCGCGAGGGCCGCCTGGATCTGGAAGGCCGGGCGGAATTGGGGGCGGAAGCAGGTCCCAGGCTGCATCTCTGGCAGTGTCTGCCCAAGGCGGGGAAGATGGACGACATCGTCCGCAAGTCTGTGGAGCTGGGCGTCTATGCCCTGCACCCGGTAGAAAGCGCCCGCTGCGTATCAAAATTGGATCGCAAGGGCCTTGCTTCGAAGCGTGAGCGCTGGGCAAAAATTTCCCAGGCGGCGGCCGAGCAGGCGGGGCGGGACCGTGTCCCGGAGATTGACGAGGCCTGGCGCCTGCCGAAACTCTTCGAGCTTTCTGGAGGGTCTGGAAGTCCAGACTCCGACGGGGGGGCCTTCCTGGATGCGGAGCGGGAGCTGCGGATCATGGCCTGGGAGGAGGAAGAGGGTCTGAGCCTGAGGGCCCTGCTTGAGACCTATCTCCGTCAGGAGGAAGCGGCGGCCTGCGGGCTGGAGCAGGTCCACGTGCTGATTGGCCCCGAGGGGGGCTTCTCTTCAGAGGAGGCGCGGCAGGCCCGGGAAGCTGGCTGGAGGACGGTGGGTCTGGGCCCGCGCATACTTCGTACCGAGACGGCCGGGCCGGCAGTTTTATCAATGCTTAATATAGCGTTGCCCGGTCGAATGCTATAATTTTTTCTAAAGTTGCACGAGATGTTTTGGGGTGAAAATCAGCGCCCAGGACGTGAAGAGGAGAGCGCTATGTCGGATATGAAAATCCCGTTTTCGCCGCCCGATGTGACGGATTTGGAATGTCAGGAAGTGCGCGAGGCCCTTTTGTCGGGCTGGATCACGACGGGGCCGCGGACCAAGGCCTTCGAGCGCCAGCTGCGGGCCTGGACGGGCCAACCGCTGGTCGCCTTGAATTCGGCAACGGCGGCCCTGGAACTTGGGCTGCATCTCTTGGGTATCGGTCCGGGGGACGAGGTGATTGTCCCGGCCTATACCTACACGGCCACAGCCTCCGTGGTCCTGCATGTGGGGGCCAGTCTGCGCTTCTGTGACAGTGCTCAAGACAGTTTGGAAATGGATCTGGAAGCGCTGGCAGGACTGATTACGGAGCGCACGAAGGCCATTATTTATGTGGATCTGGCTGGGCGGCTCTGCGCCCCTGCAGGTCTGCGCCGCGTGGTGGAGGCGGCCCGGACACAGTTTCGTCCGTCGACGGAGCGGCAGGAGGCTCTGGGCCGCATTGCACTGATCGCGGACTCGGCCCACGCTTTTGGGGCCCGCCAACGTGTGGATGGAGACTGGCATGGGGCGGGAGATATTGCGGATCTGACAGCCTTTTCTTTTCATGCGGTAAAGAATCTGACGACAGCGGAGGGCGGGGCGCTGGGCTGGAGGGTATCTGGAGCCTTCCCCGAAGCGGAGGTCTACCAGGAACTGCAGCTGCTCTCCCTCCACGGCCAGAGCAAGGACGCCCTGGCGAAGACCAGGCTGGGGGCCTGGGAATATGACATCCTCTATCCGGCCTACAAGTGCAATATGACGGATATCCATGCGGCGATTGGCCTGAAACAGCTGGAGCGCTATCCGGAGATGCTGCGCCGCCGTCGGGAGCTGGTGGCCCGTTACGACCAGGAGCTGGGCAAACTGGGCCTGAAAAATCTGCGTCCCCATGACGATGCGGAGAATGAGAGTTCCTGCCACCTCTACCTGGCCCAGCTGCCAGGGGCGACGGAGCTGCGCCGCAATGCCTTTATCAGCCGCATGGCGGAGCGTGGCGTGGCACTCAATGTCCACTATAAGCCCCTGCCGATGATGACGGCCTACCGACGGCTGGGCTTCGACATCGCGGACTTCCCCCGGGCCTTCGCCCACTATCAGGGGGAGTGTAGCTTCCCGCTCTACAGCCGAATGTCGGATAAGGAGCAGACTTATGTGCTGGAGATGGCGGCCCGCTGTCTGCGTGCGATTTAGTCCTGTCACGGTGATTTGAGGTCAGCGGGGAAGAGGCTGTCACAGGCCAGCGGGCCTTTTGACAGGCTTTTACATACTAGAGAGGAAAGACCATGAACAAGGATCCCTATGAGGTGCTGGGTGTTTCACGCCGGGCCAGCGAAGAGGAAGTCAAGCGCGCCTATCGGGAGCTGGCTAAAAAGTATCATCCTGACCGTTATGCGGGTACTCCTCTGCAGGAGATGGCCGAGGAGAAGATGCAGGAAGTCAATGAGGCCTACAACCTGATCAAGTCAGGGCAGGCCCAGTCCTGGGGCCAGGGCCCCTACGGCGGCCAGGGACCTTACGGCGGACAGGCCCAGGATCCCTTCGCGGGCTTCCGCCAGCAGCAGAACCCCCAGCAGAATCCCTACAATCCCTGGGGTGCTGCCAATGGAGGAAACAATTTCTACGGCTATGGGCGCGGAGGCTATGGTTATGGCCGTGGAGGCGGTTGCTGTGGGGGGGGCTGTACCAACGACCTCTGCATGCTCTGCGCCGCGGACCAGTGCTGTGAGTGCCTGGGGGGCGACCTCTGTGCCTGCATGTAAAGAGAGCCCGACCCAGGCTCGCCGCAGACGGACAAGGCAGCTGGCAGAGGCTGCAGTAGCCCTCGCCCTGGCCCTGCTTTTTGTGGGCCTGGCGCATTTTTTCGCCACGGCGGACCGCGTCCTGTACGCCCTGGCGGGCTTTATGCTCTATTGGGTACAGCGGCGCTCAGGCCTGCGTCTGGGCCTGCTTTTCTACCTGGCCCTGAGTCTGCTCTGCCTCTTTCTCTATACGCCGCTGACGGCCCTGCCCGTGGCGGCCGTCTTCGGCTTCTGGGTCGAGGCCGTTTACCTGGGGCAGCTCCTGCTCGATGGGCGTTGCCGCCGCCGCGGACGTGAGGGGGACCTGGAACGGGCCCTGCGCTATCACCGCTGGGAACACCTGACCCTGCGCCTGGCTTTAGCTATAGTGATGGCTCTGGCGAGTATCCCCTTCGTACACCTTTTTGTGCGGGGGGACCTGGGGGGCTGGGCCTACATCTTTTCTGCAGCCCTGGTTCCAGCCCTGCTGTTCTATGACTTTTGTCTGAATCGGCTCTATGACTTTCTGCAGGCCTATTTGCCAGGCAATCTGGGAGGGGGGCAGAGGCCGCGGACTGGACAGGGAAGAGACCTCCAGGAGCGGGAGCCAGGGGACGGACCTGGGTTATAATTGACCTGACGAAAAGGACAGTTTTTTGAGAAGAAAGGAACGCTTATGCGCAAGCTGAGCACCAGCAGAGTCCTGCTCAGTGTCCTACTCAGCCTCACGCTGGTCCTGCCGACTGCGGCCTGTAAATCAGGCCGCACGGTGGAGAAAACGGAGACTGAGAAGGCGGTGGAAGAGACCTATGGCCGGGATTGGGCGGTGGCCCAGGCCCAGGCCCACCCCTACCGCGGGGCGTACTCCGCCGACGAGCAGGCCGTGCTTGACGCCGTGGAGGCCGAGCTGAAAAGGCTGGGCTACAGACCGGAGCGCCAGACTTTCGCCGCTGAGGGAGCGGAAGATAAAAAGAGCAGCAACATTTTCGTGCATATCGAGGGCAGCGGCTTTCGCCAGGATCCTGAGGGCAGCGACCCGCTGGACTTCATGAACCGCGACCAGGCCCTGCCTGCGGGAGAATGGGAGGAAGATATTTCGGGGGCGAAAGTCACGTGGAATGTCGGTCCTTCCGCCGCGACTGCCCAGGCTGTGGAAGGGGAGACGGCAGAGGCCAAGGCCCTCTACTCCACCCGTCCGGGTGAGCGCCGCCTCATCTATCTGGCCCACGTGGACAGCCCGGTGACGGAGGCCCACAAGGAGGATTATCCGCAGTACACAGGCGTGACCGAGCTGGCCGGGGCCGCCGTCTTACTGGATACGGCGCGCAAGCTCAAGGGCCGCGACCTGCCCTATAGTCTGGACCTGGTCTTTTGCGGGGCTTCCTACGACAAGCACCGTGGGGCCACAATCTACCGGGACCATGTGATGAAGGAGAAAATCCCGGTGGACGCAGTGGTCGTCCTGGGGCAGATGGGCGGCGGCGACAAGCTTTACGCCCACTCCGGCCATAACTCCTTACTGCCGAATCGTAAGTACAATATGCGGCGCAAGCTCTATACGCTGACGGATATCTACCTCAATGAGGCCATCTACGACCGTTTTGAGGAAGGCTTATATACGAACCAGGCGGGCTTCATGGTCACGGTCCCGGGTTTCGAGGAGCAGAAGTACTACCGCGAGTTCAGTCTGCGCGACGGGGACTACGCCCCCTTCGACTCCCAGGGCTATCCCATCGTCTTCCTGGACGCGGGCGACTATAAGATCGATAAGGTGGAAGGCTTTCTGGAAACGCGGCGCATCAAGTTCCGCGAGACGGGGGGCTGGATCAGCGCCAGTAATTTTGACAATATCGAGGCCGTGGATGAGGGTATGCCGGAGAACCATTTCCGCCGGCGCATCAATGCGGTGAGCGAGATGCTGATGGATTTCTGCTACGCAGCTCCTCCGGGCATGATTGGAAACAATTAGGTCGGCTCTCCACTTCAGGAGACCGGCGGCGGGCGGCCCCTGTGGGACTGACAGGCCGACCCGATAAAGAAAGGGAGGTATTTGCCATGCTTTGGGGCGTCCCACTCTGGGCCTTCTGGCTCTTCCTCAGCGTCATACTTCTGGTCGTCGAGGCGATCACGGTCATGCTGGTGACCATCTGGTTTGTGCCCCCGGCCCTGCTGGCCATGGTGGCCGCATTATTCGGTGCCGGCCTGGGCCTGCAGCTGCTCATCATGCTGCTCGGATCCATCCTTTCGCTCTGGATCTGCTACAGTTATCGCCGCCGTCTCAATGTCGGCCGTTACCAGCGCGTGGAGACCAATGCGGATCGGCTGATCGGCCAGGTCGGCAGCGTCGTCAAGACCATCGGCCCTCTGGAGGCGCGCGGTCAGGTCCGTGTGGACGGCGAACTGTGGACCGCCGTGGCCGCTGATCCAGACTGGACATTTGCTGTAGGCGATCGGGTCTGTGTCCGAGAAATTCAGGGGGTGAAGGTCCTTGTTGACCCAGCCCCCACACAGCCGACGATATAGAAAGGAGCTAAATTATGCGTGAATTGATCCAAGGACTGGCCCCCTGGCTGGGTTTGATTATCCCTATCTTTCTGATTCTGCTGCTGGTCGTGCGCAACGTCCGTGTTGTGCCGCAGGCCTCCAAGTATGTGGTGGAGCGCCTCGGTGCGTACTACAGGACCTGGGAGACAGGCATCCACGTCAAGCTGCCATTTGTCGACCGCATTGTGAAGATTGTCTCCTTGAAGGAGAAGGTCTTTGACTTCAAACCCCAGGCTGTGATTACGAAGGACAACGTCACCATTCAGATCGACACCGTCCTCTTCTACATGATTACCGACCCCAAGCTCTTTACTTACGGCATCGAGAATCCAGCCGTAGCCATTGAGAACCTGACGGCCACCACCCTGCGCAATATCATCGGCGACCTGGAACTCGACGAGACCCTCACCTCCCGTGACCTCATCAATACGAAGATGCGCGAGATTCTCGACGAGGCCACCGACCGCTGGGGCATCAAGGTCAACCGTGTGGAGTTGAAGAACATCCTGCCTCCACAGGACATCCAGACGGCCATGGAAAAGCAGATGAAGGCCGAGCGTGAGAAGCGTGAAAAAATTCTGATCGCCGAGGGTGAGAAGGAGTCCGCCATTCGCCGCGCCGAGGGTGAGAAGGAGGCGGCGATCCTGCGCGCCGAGGCCCGTAAGCAGACGGCCATCCGCGAGGCCCAGGGTCAGGCTGAGGCCATCCGCACGGTGCAGGAGGCCCAGGCTGCGGGTCTGCGTATGATCAAGGGCGTCCAGGCCGACCAGGCCCTGATCTCCCTGCGCAGCCTGGAAGCGCTGGAAAAGCTTGCCGACGGTCGGGCTACGAAGCTCATCGTCCCGTCCAATCTTCAGAATCTGGCGACCCTGGGCGCCGCCCTGAAAGAGAGTCTGCTGGAACCCACGGAGGAACAGTCTAAGCCTGCTGCCCAGGCCCCGCATCTGGCCCAGGAGGAGCGTGCTGAGAAGCTGGAGGAGCTGAAGCACTTATTGCGGGAGCGCCAGAGCCGTCAGAACTAGACTGTGAAGCGACTGAATCTGAAGAGCTAAAACTTAGCGAGCCCCCGGGACTGGCCATGAAAATGGGTCAGAACTGGGGGCCGTTTCGTTATTTGGAGGATGGGCGGGCATGGCAGTTCAGGCAGGGCGCCAATCCGCGTGCTATGATGCTTGTATGAGGAACACTGTGAGGGGACGAGAGGAGCTCAGTCATGCTTATAGGCGCATCCATACGGCACTTTGCCCTGCTGAAGGCTTTTGCCATCGGAAACTGTTTCCTGGAAAATGAGGAGCAGGGACAGCAGGGATTGAGAAGACTCACGGGTATCATCGGGCGCAACAACAGCGGCAAGAGCAGCCTCTTCGAGGCTCTGGACTTCGCTGCGGACTGTCTGCGTTTCTCTGTGCCCTACGCCGCAAATCTCCACGAGCGCGGCGGTTTTGCCCAGCTCAAAACCAAGGGCAGCCAGGGACCTATGAACTTGCGACTCTATTATGCGGGCCCGGGAGGAGAAGCCCTGCTCTGCTATGACTTGCAGTTGGAGGCGGACAGTTACGGCCGGCCCTATGTTGCGGGAGAGGCCGTATATGCCCGGGAGGTGAAAAGCGGGGAGACCAGGCGTATCTTCTGGCTCCAGGAGGGCCGCGGTGAGTGGTGTCCTGAGGGGGGACAGGAGGTGGAGGCCATCGCCCTGGGCGACTTGAAGCAGCCGGCCCTCGCTATCTATGGCAAAATTTTACGCTATCGTGAGCTCCGCTTTCTCTACGAGGCGATCACAGGTATCTTTTATCTGCGCCTGCCGAAGGAGCCAAACCACCAGCGCCTGAAGCAGCAGGCTGGCCAGGGTGGACACCGCCACCTCAACAGCCACGCCGACAATGTGAAGAATGTCCTCCGCTATTTGAAAACTGAGGACCCCCGCGCATATAAGCATATGCTCCAGCGCCTGGAGGCCCAGATACCACAGCGTGGGCACATCGATGACCGCATCCTGGACCGCGGTGTGGAGAGTAGTGAGACCAAGCTTTTCAGCATGCTCCTGCTCCTGGAGGACCCGAAACCCAGGCCACTGATCCTGCTTGAGAATCCTGACGAGGGCCTGCACCACGAGATGGTGGATGCCTTGGGCAAGGCCCTGCGCCGCTACAGCCTGCGGCGGGAGACGGTGCAGGCCCTGGTCTCAACCCACAGCCAGGTTCTGTTGGAACATCTGGGGCCTGAGGAGGTCTGGGTGCTGCGCAGAGCCAGCGAGGCGACCTGGGATCCCCAGGCACGGAGGCTTCCCGAGGAAGATGCAGAGGACCTGGATGAGCGGGCCCTGCTCTTCCCGAGGCAGCCGGATACACGTGGGACGGAGGCCTGGTGCATAGCCTCATCGGAGACGGTGCGGGCCATGTACCGTGAGGGTGTGGGCCTGGGGGCACTCTGGTATGCGGGCTACTTCGATCCCGATCCCGCTCCCGATCTGGAGCAGGGCCAGGCTGACGGGGCCATGGAGGCCGCCAGAGGCACGGCTGCTGCTGGGTCCAGTCGTGGAGTAGAGAGCGAAGAGGAGGAGGGCTGATGCGTGGCCCTTATCGTCTGGAGGTCCTTGTGGAGGACCGCTCCGGGGCCTTGATTACTGGCTCCCTGATTCGCCAGCTTCTGGCCCGGCATGAGGCCCAGGGCGGGGGGCGCTGGCTTCCGGTCCTCCGCCCTCACCGCGGCCTGGGGGCCATCCCCCGACATCCGGAGTCCCGGCCTGAACCCCAGCTCGCCAGCCTCCTGGGCCTACTGCCAGCCAAGCTCCGGGCCTACCAGCGTCTCAAAGGGGCGGAGCGCCCCCAGCTGCTGGTCCTGGTCTGTGACAGTGACGAAAAAGACAGCCGTAAATTTTTTCATCAGCTACTGCACTTTTGCCAGAAGCACAGCGGGGATCTGCCCTACGTGATTGGGCTGGCGGTGGAGGAATTGGAGGCCTGGCTCCTGGGTGATGCGGCGGCGATCCAGGCCGCCTATCCGGAGGCGGACCTGGACCAGCTCCAAACCTATGAGCAGGACAGCGTCTGCGGGACTTGGGAGCAGCTGGCGCGGGTGCTGCTCGGTGATCGGGCCGAGGAACTGATCGCCCTGGGCTACCCTGCGGTGGGTATGTACAAGGCGGAGTGGGCCCAGCGTATTTCGCCTGCCCTGGACTTGGCGCGCAATCAGTCGCCCAGTTTCTGGCGCTTTGCCAAGGCCCTGGAGGAGCATCTCGGGCGCGTGGAGGAGGGGGACTTGGGCCATGGGCGCTGAGCAGCCTTGGGGGATCTACGTACATACTCCCTTTTGCCTGGAAAAGTGTTTTTATTGCGACTTCCCCTCGTTCCCTGTACCGCTGGCGCCAGAGGCTAGGGAGGCCCTTTTTGAGCGCTATACCCAGGCCCTCTTACAGGAGCTAGAGCTGGCGGCCCAGAGCCTGGGCCAGGGGCTAAGTGTCCTGAGGCCTGCCGTCTCCGTCTACTTCGGAGGCGGTACACCGAGCCTCCTGGGGGCGGGGCGGCTAGCTCAGATTCTCGCTCGGATTCAGGCCCTGTTTCCTCTAACGGAGCAGGCCGAAATTACGCTGGAAGTCAATCCCGCCACCGTCGATGCCGCGGGACTGAGCCAGCTCCGCCAGGTCGGTTTTAACCGGCTCAGCATCGGTGTGCAGTCCCTCCAAGACGCACAACTGGCCCTCCTAGGCCGCCTACACAGCGCCCAGGAGGCCAGGGAGGTCTACGCCCAGGCCAGACGGGCCGGTTTTGACAATATCTCCCTCGACCTCATCATGGCCCAGCCAGGGCAGAGCTTGTCTGCCTGGCAGGAGGATGTCCAAGCCGTCCTCGCCCTCGCCCCCGAGCACCTCTCGCTCTACAGCCTCATCATCGAGGAGGGGACAGCCTTTTGGCCCCTCTATGCCCAGGAGCAGCAAAGCGGGGAGGCGGCAGAGGCACAAGCAGCACGTGGCGAAGAGCTCTGCATGGGCCAGTCTAGCTCAGAGGATTTGCTGGCAAAAGTCCCCTCTAAGCCCTCTTCTGGCCTTTGCCGCAGCGAGACCTGCAGCCAGAGCTCCTGTCGTATCCAGCGCCCCCGTAAGCCCTGCTACCGGCCTCTCCCCAGCCCAGAGACCGAACGCCAGATGTACTACTGGGCCCAGGAGGCGCTCAAGCAGGCGGGCTACGGGCAGTACGAAATCAGCAACTGGGCGCAGGAGGGGCGTCGGGCCGTCCACAACAGCCTTTACTGGCAGGGGGGAGCCTACCTCGGTTTCGGCGCCGCCGCCGCCAGCTATTGGCAGGGCTGGCGCAGTCGACACCTGGCAAAGCCCCGGGCCTACATGTGTGCGGTCGAAGGGCTAGCGAAGACCTGGCCCCAGGGTCTGGACGAGGAGCGGGACAAGCTCAGTCTGTATGAGCAAATGCAAGAGTTCTTCCTCCTGGGTTTTCGCTTCCTGGATGGCTGCCAGGAGGCTAAGTTTCTGCGCCGTTTTGAGGCCGCAATCCCGCAGGACTTAGAGCAGGCCCTAGCGGCCCTCCAGGAGGAAGGCCTACTATTCTGTAGAGCGGCTGAGGACTCCCTGCGGCAGTGGACGCTCAGCCCCAAAGGCCTCGACTTCGCCAACCAGGTCTTTATGGCATTTGTGTAAGTGTTTACAAATGAGCTTTAGCAAAAGTCGATCGGCCTATTTTCATCTGGGAAGAAGAAAACCAGCTTCTTTTCTAATTGCACCGCCCATTTAAGCCTCCTTAACAAGGCATAATGCACAAAAAATGCTGGAGTTTTTGTCTAATTTGCCGCCTTTCTCTAGGCTAATCTTCTTTCTATAATATGGGTAGAAATCCCGTCTAAGAGGAGGTTTCTTATGAAAAAAGGGGGGACTATGAAAAAAATTATTGCGTGTCTGCTGATATTGAGCCTTTTCCTTGCTAGTTCGTGCAGACAAAAAAAGGGGAATATAACCTCCGTCGGCGATTTGAAGCAGAGCTCCGAATACCAGAGCGTTATAGGCGAACAGAGAGAAAATCTCAATGCCTGGATTCTGTTTGATATGGGGAAGAAAAAACAAGAGGTCTTACGCTTCGACGAGACCATTAAAGCCCATATGGTCGTCTTTGATGAAGAGGGGAGAGGGCATGGATTGCTGCCCGATATCCTAAAGCTTGCTAAACAGGGCTATGACTCTTTTAGCAAGTTAAGGACGGCGGAAGAACCTTTTAAGTACACCGAGTGGATTATCCCAGCGGATCTAAAAACAGATGAAACTGCGACAAGCACGGTAGGTTTTACCTACTGTGATATCCGCGAGGAGGATGGGACGAAGGAGCTTATACCTGGGATGACTGCGGAGGAATATTTTAAGGGTATGGATTCAGAGCTCCGAGCACTCTACAAGAAGCAATACCATAAGTTGAGTTTGGGCTTCTACGGAAATGAGCGTCCTTATTACAAGGCCTTGATGGAGCTCTGTGCGCAGGCGAAGCTGGATGAAAAGCGTGTTTATACCTTCTGGGGAGGAGATTTTTCTGAATTTCCAAGGATATATGCAGTTGGCTTTGATGAGAAAGGAAAAGGATTTGTCTTAGATGTAGCGCACCATGCCCATGAGTCCGATAACTACTATTGGGGTAAGCCCATTGTCTCCGCTTCGGAGGCTTGGGACATCACCGAACAGAAGCTAAAAGAGCGAGGTGTCGACATCGATGAGATGCTGGAGGATCCCCTAGAGCTGGCTAAAATAACGCCTGACGTAAGCAAGGTGAAATTTGGATAACCCGAGCGAGGAAGTGGCGGTGTGATGAAAAAAAGTGCGCACAGCTGCTAAGCCTAGGGTTGATTGCGGGTCTAGCCCTGCTGTCTGGCTCCAGATAAAAGCGAATGAAGAAGAGACCGAGGACTTGCTGTGATTTGAGGAGCGTATCAAGGCCTACATCCTTGATAACGATTAGCTCTCCAGATTTAAATATTATCAGCCTCGCTGACGATGAGAATGAAGTGCTGAAACAGGCCAGAGAAGCGGTCGGTCTTCATCTGTTGTCCTACAGGGATGACGGTGAGCCATACCCAGAGCCCACAGCACTGCGAGAGATCAAGCTGGAAGCAGGGCAGCAGGCGTGCCTTGTAGACGTTAATATGAAGCTCGTCATATTTAGCGACGATATGGAAGCGGTTAATCGAACAGTTACAGTACCGCGCGCACTGAATGAAAAGGCAAAAGCCGCAGGGCTTAACGTCTCCCACGTACTGCAAAAAGCCCTTGCTGATTTGCTCTAATAAGGGACATAGCCAGGATAAGTGCTGGCTCTTTTTTTGCCTTTCAAGAGGGCTGAAAAGGGCTACGACTACTTTAGCCAGTTAAAGGAGGCCCCGGAACTATTCAAAGATGCCCTGTGGCTTGTTCCGACCGATACGGACTGGAGCGAGGATAAGACAAGGCAATTGTCCCCGTTTCGGAGGCGCGCCAGATTACGGAGCAGAAACCGCAGGAGGAAGGGGTCGACATAGAAGCGCTGCTGCAAGATCCGCGCCCGACACCCGACCCGAATGCGGAGTGCTTGCTAGGCTAGCACCGCATGTCAGGCAAGAAAAAAGACGCAGGCGACCCGTTCTAGGGCCCTCCTGCGTCTTTTCTATACGAGACACTTACTTGTGGCGGCGAAGGCCGACCTCAGCCCTCTTGCGCCTCCAGGTAGTGGACTGCCGCCTGGGCCGCAATAGCCCCGTCCGAGCTGGCCGTCACAATCTGGCGCAGGCTCTTGGCGCATACGTCCCCCGCCGCAAAGAGGCCCGGTACCGTGGTCCGACAGTCGCTGTCCACCAAGACAAAGCCCTCCTTATCCAGGATCTCCGGACAGTCGACAAAGGCCGTGTTCGCATCGAGGCCCACCATGGGGAAGACGGCCTGGCAGTCCACGCTGAATTCCGTCCCATCGGTGGTGGAACGGAGGCGTAGCCCTCGGACGTAGCCCTCATCGTCGAGGAGTATTTCCTCGGGACTGTAGCACTTGTGCCAGGTGATCTTTTCGTTCTCCATGAGACGCTGCTGATTTGTGCGGTCAGCGCGGGCCTGGTCACGGCGTGTGAAAATATCGACGTGTTCGGCGAAGCGGGTGAGGTAGACAGCGTCCTCAAAAGCCGAGTTGCCCCCGCCGATGACGGCGACATGCTGCTTGCGGAAAAAGGCCCCATCACAGACGGCGCAGTAGGAGACACCCTGGCCGTAGCCCTCCCGCTCACCAGGGATGCCCAGCTTGCGCTCGAGGGTTCCGGAAGCGAGGATGAGGCAGCGGGCCTCATAGAGCTCGTCCCCACAGTGAATGCGTTTGACCTCGCCGCGGCTCTCAAGGCTGGTGACGGGCGTATTAACATAGGCGATGTCGTAGTTCTGAACGTGTTCGAAGAGCTCACGGGCCAGGTCAGGTCCGCTGATATGGCTGCGTCCGGGCCAGTTCTCGACCTCGGAGGTCAGGACCACTTTTCCCCCGGGGACCGAAGCTTCCAGAAGGAGGACGGAGAGCTGGGCGCGGGCGGCGTAGATGGCGGCGGTCATGCCGGCGGGGCCGGCGCCGATGATACAGACGTCATATAGGGTCATGGTATAACCTGCTTTCTCTATTCTGGGCCAGGGCTCAGCAACTGGGGAAAGGCCAGATGCGGCCCGGGGCGACAGCCCCTATTCTAAACAAGAGAGGGCCTGGAGGCCAGCATTGTGGGGACGGAACCTGGCTGGAAGCCTTTAATGGTGCCCCGGGTCTGGTCCCTCCGGACTTCCGCCTTGGGGCTTTTCTGCACAGCAGGCACGCAGGGCCTGGACCTCGGCCTCCGACAGTGGACGCCAGGAGCCCAGTTCAAGTCCCCCCAGCTCGAGGGGTCCCTGCCGCCAGCGGTGGAGGTCCTGGATCTCTCGACCCAGCTTCTGAACCATGCGCCGGACCTGGTGGAATTTTCCCTCGTGGACGGTCAGTTCGGCCAGACCAGGGGCCAGGGGGCGGAGCAGGGCGGGACGGGTCAAGAAGTCTCCCAGGTCCAGGCCTTGTGCGCAGGCCTCGACTTCGGCTGGGCCCAGGGGCTCCCCTGCGTAATGGAAACGGTAGTACTTCCAGACGCCCCAACGTGGGCTGAGGAGGCGGTGGGCCAGCTGGCCGTCATTGGTCAGCAGCAGGAGGCCTGAGCTGTCACGGTCCAGGCGGCCGACTGGGGCAATGTGCTTCTGCCTCCAGTTCTCCGGTACAAGTTCAGCCAGGCAGGCCTGTTGGCGGTCCTCCATAGCGCTGAGATAGCCTGTGGGTTTGTGGAGCATAAAATAGAGCCTGTCCCCCAGCTGTAGGGGCTCCCCGTCCAGGCGGATTGCCGCCCAGTCGCTGGGGGCGATGGCTGTTTCCGGGCGCGTGAGCACCTGGCCGTGGAGGCTCAGACGGCCTTCACGGATCCACTGCTTCACTTCTTTGCGGCTGCCCAGGGCGTTGGAGGCCAGTAGGCGGTCCAGGCGCAGGGCCTTATTTTCTTGAAGGGACATAGGGGGCCTTTCTTTAGAAATTTTTAGGGAACGTCACGTCCTGCTCCTGTAGAATAGCCCCTGTCCCCCACCCCGACAAGGGGGCTTTTCTGTTATCATTAACGAGATCTACTAAACATTGGAGCGTGCTATGGATTATCTCGAAGGTGCTCTGCTGGGCAAGCTCTGGAGCGACACAGACTACGAGAACAGGCGCCACTGGCTGGGGCCTCTCTTCGGCTATGGGCTCTTCTGGCTCTACGCGCTCTACCTGATCTACTGCCAGAATTTTGTGGGGACCCCACGGGTGATCAGCTTCTTCTTCGTCTGGTTTCTCCTGGCGGCGGTGCTGATTCTCCTGTCGCCAGTCTGTAACTACCTCTACTACAGCCTTTCCCTGCCCCTGCGACTCCTGGTACTGTTCGGTCAGCTGCTGAAGTTTATTTTTTCCTATCTCTTCCTCTATGCCCTCTTCGTACCCTTCATTCCCATCGATGCGAAGCGCATTGCGGAACTGGCCATGCGGCTGGCAAATGGGGTGGTCGCCGGTAGTCTCCAGAATAATATGGAGAATTTTTCGGTCACGTCGATGGTGCTGAAGTTGATTGCTGTGGCCCTCCTGGCCCTCCTGGCCCTGTGCCTCATCTTCTTCGTCCTGGGGCTTCTGCCCTGGCTCTACATGAAATTCCTGCGTTTCATCCAGTATACGGTGGACCAGATCATGCTCCGTGTCTTGCAGGCTCGAGGTCAGGGCCTGGGCGTCCAGGCCCTGCTGAGGCAGCATCGACAGCAGCGGAACCAGGCCAGGGGGCAGGCGCGGACTGGAAGTCTGAACGCACGGGGAAGAACTGGCCGGGGGGCGACAAGCCCACGGACGGCGGCCCCACGGACGGCGGCCCCACGGACGGCGGCTCCGCGGACGGCGGTTCCGAAATCCCCTGCGCCAGGGGCGACAAGCCCACGGACAGCAGCCCCGCGGAGGACGGCGAAGCAGCCAGCGGGCGGACAGACGGCGCGTGAAGCTGGAGTGGACCGGTCTTAGTCCTGCCAGCGCCCCCCTCCAGACCGTTCTGATCTGTTCCTGGGACAGGTGAGGGCCAGCTCTCTGACCGGCCCTATTGGCGTCCGGAGCAGCTGACGCTCCGTATTTCCTGGGAGGGCCTTTCGTACGGACAATAAAAAGCAAGAGATAGAAAGCGAAGAAAGAAAAGATGAATTTACTGCGTAAGACAAAGATTATCTGCACCATTGGACCCGCCTGTGACTCGGAAGTCATGCTGCGTTCGATGATTGAGGCGGGCATGAACGTGGCCCGCCTGAACTTTTCCCATGGCAGCCATGAGTCGCATAAGGTGAATGTGGATAAGATTAAGAAAATCCGCCAGGAAATGGGGGTACCTGTGGCCCTGCTCCTGGATACTAAAGGGCCTGAGGTGCGTACCGGGTCCTTCCCCCAGGTGGTGATGCTGGAGGAGGGTACCTCCGTGGTGATCCGCCACGACGATATCGAGGGTAGCGCCCAGGAGTTTTCCTGTAGCTATAAGGACCTGGCCCGGGACCTGCACCCAGGCTCGATGGTCCTGATCGACGACGGCCTGGTTGAGATGCGCGTCGAGAGCATCCGCGGTCTGGACGTGCACTGTCGGGTGATGAACGGGGGGCCCGTCTCTTCCCATAAGAGCATCAACCTTCCGGAGACTGAGCTCGGTCTTCCAGCCCTGACGGAGCGGGACGTGGAGGACATCCGCTTCGCCGTGGAAAATGACATGGACTTCATCGCGGCCTCCTTCATCCGCAAGGCCCAGGACGTATTGGATATCAAGAACCTTCTGGAAAAGCTGGGCGGCCAGTCCATCAATGTGATTGCGAAAATTGAGAACCGCGAGGGTGTCAATAACTTCGAAGAGATTCTCAAGGTGGCAGACGGTATCATGGTCGCCCGCGGTGACCTCGGCGTCGAGATTCCCACCCACGAGGTGCCGAGTATTCAGAAGCGTCTGATCCGTTCCTGCTACCGGGAGGGGAAGCCCTGTATCACGGCTACCCAGATGCTGGACTCCATGATCCGCAACCCCCGTCCGACCCGCGCTGAGGCCTCTGATGTGGCCAACGCCATTCTGGACGGCACGTCTACAATTATGCTCTCGGGCGAGACGGCGGCGGGCAAATATCCTCTGGAGGCCGTGGCCATGATGGACAAGATCGCCAGCTACACGGAGGAACACAGCAATTACTGGGCCGAATTTGAGAAGCAGAAGCTGCCAGTCAGCCCCTCAGTGGCCAACGCTGTCAGCCACGCCTGCTGCCTGACGGCCAAGGACCTCAAGGCCAAGGCCATCATTGCGGTTACCCACTCCGGACGCACGGCCCGACTGCTCTCCCGCTTCCGCCCGGCCTCGCCGATCATCGCGACGACGGTCAGCGTCAAGGCCTTCTACCAGCTGGCCCTCTCCTGGGGCGTCATCCCCTACATCGTGGATGAGAAAAGCAACACGGATGAGGTCTTTGAAGTGGCCAAGAATAAGGCCCTGGAGTCCGGTCTGGTCAGCAACGGGGACATCGTTGTCATCTCTGGCGGTACGCCCGTCGGTATGAGCGGTACGACAAACACGCTAAAGGTCCAGAACATCGGTCGCCTGCTCTGCCAGGGCAAGGCCATTGGCCGTGGGCAGGTCTCCGGGGAGTCCCTGGTCGTGACCCGCCACCAGGCAGCTCCGACGCCCAAGCAGGACAGCTATATTTTAGTCATGGAAAAGACAGACAACAGCGTGCTGGACCTGATCAAAAAGGCCAAGGCCCTCATCGTGGAGGACCAGGACCGCAACAGCCACGCGGTCACAGTGGCCATGGCCCTGGACATCCCGGTGGTCTATGCCTGCGAGAATGCGACGCGCATCTTGAAGAACGGCGCAATTGTGACCATCGACTGCCAGAGCGGGACCATCAGCTGAGCGCTGCGCATAGATAAGCTGGAGGTCTGACTAAGAAAAGGGGTGCGGCGTGGCCAGGGACTACCGTCTCAGCATAAAACAGCAAAAGTCCAGTTGCCGTCAGGGCCTCCTGCCGGATTGGCGGGGGCGCCAGGCCCAGCTGGAGCGCCTCGGCCGCGCCTTGCGGAGCCAGGAGGCGCGCTGCCTGGCTGTGCTCAAGCGGGATCTGGATCTGCCCGAGACACAGGCCAGAGCCTATGAGTGGGAGCCCGTCCTTGAGGACTTACAAGACCTCGGACGCCGGCTCCCGGCCTTTAGCCGGAGTAATGGGCAGCAGGGCATCGGGGGAGCCTGGGGACGCCTGCGTGGCCAGGAGGCAGCAGGGGACTGTGGGCGCCGTCCCTGGGGGCAGGTCCTGGTTCTGGGAACGGCCTTTTCACCCCTGGCACAGAGCTTGCGCCCCGCCTTGGAGGCTGTGGCTGCAGGTAATGCAGTTTTACTACAAGTCCCTCTGAATTGCCCCGCCACAGCAGAATTTTTGAAGGGCCTGCTGGCGGAGATTTTCCCAGCCGAGCAGTTCAGCCTGGTCTGCGGTGGAGAGGACCTGAGTTGGACCCTGGTCCAGGAGGGGCCTGACTTTATTTATATACAGGGGACGAGGGCCCTGACTCAGAGCCTCTTACAGACAGCGGCGGAGAAGCTGATCCCGACAGCTGTTCGTGTTGAGGGGCGCAACCCCTGTATCCTTGCGGCGGAGCTCGACTACCAACAGGCGGCCCAGGCCATCTTGGAAGCCAAGCTGTACAACATGGGCCAGTCCTATTACGCCCCGGACCACCTCATTGTCCACGAGGCCAGTTACGCTCCCTTCGTGGAGGCCCTCAAAAAAGAGCTGCGCGAGCGCTGGGGGGTGGATCCAAGCCAGGAAGCACAGTACCAGTCCGTCGTCGCTCCCGAGCACTTCGCCAGACTTCTGTCCGCCCTCCAGTCGGGACGCATCGTCTGGGGCGGCAGGGCGAATCGCCCGGAGCAGAAGCTCGAGCTGACACTGCTGACGGATATTCGGCCTGGCGAGGCCATACTTGCCGCGCCAGTCTACGGGCCGATACTGCCCGTTTTTCGCTATCGAAACTTTGTGGCCCTGCTCCAGGAACTGGAACGCCTGCCCGTATCCCCTGTCGCCTATTACTATGGACGGGACAAGCGGGAGCAGCAGCTTTTCCAGGAGCACAGCCCTGCTGCGACCCTCGTCTGCAACGCAGAACGGCCCCTGGCCAGGCTGCAACAACAGGTGCAGACCGCCTGCGGGGCCGCTGGTTATGGCTCCTGGGGAGGCCAGGAGGGCCTCTATCTTTTCAGCCGTCCACAGGTCCTCGTGGACTGACAGAACTGTCACGGTATCTCCCTTCGCGCGGCTTTACGTGCTGGGAGGAAAATTCACTGTTTTTCCAGCGTTTTCCCGTTGGCGCCAGACGCCCCAGGCTGAGCCCCTGAGTCCGCGCCGGGCATTCTGCGCGCCGCCTCGCGCCCAGCCAATTTTTCCAGAACGATGGCAATCCAGCTCGCAATTAAGAGCGGTTGAATCACCGCATTGACATTCTCCGGGGAGAGCAGGACATTGAAGGCCTCCTTCCAGTTGGCCAGTTGGGGGAGAAGGCTACCCAGGGACTTCAGGGCATCGAAAAGCAGCTGATAGACCACGACGTAGATGGTAATCCACTGGATGAAATACTCGCTGATCTCATACTCCTCCTCAGTCAGTTGCAGGCGCGGAAAGCGCCGCAGCAGGGGACGGCGGATGAGGACCATCAGCAGGGCCACGGCCAGGATCAGCAGCAGGAGAAAGACCAGGAAGAGGCCGGCTGGAACTTTTGTCCCAATATTCCAGCTGGGGGCCGCCCCAGCCTGCTGGCCGAGGGGCAGCAGGTCTTCCGGATTGAGTCCCAGCTGCTCGGAGAAGAGGCCGATGGCCAAGCCCAGAATCAGGCTGCCCAGGCTGAAGAGCAGACCCAGAATGAGGGCTGAGATGAAGAGCATGACGGCAAAATTCGCAAGGACTTTTATAAAGGCCCAGCGTCCCCAGGTCTTACGGTAGACAAAGCGCCCCATGGCGTAGAGCAGGAGGAGGAGCAGGGCTCCGAGGATGAGACCAGGCATCTTGCTCAACCCACACTGTCGCTCATGTCCAGCTTCATCAGCTGGTTGAGCTCGATGGCGTATTCCATGGGCAGCTCACGGGTGAACGGTTCAATGAAGCCCATGATGATCATCTCCGTGGCCTGTTCCTCTGTCAGTCCGCGGCTCATCAGGTAGAAGAGCTGTTCCTCAGAGATGCGGGAGACGGTGGCCTCGTGCTGGAAGAAGCCGCTGCCGTTGTTGATGCGGTTGACGGGCAGGGTGTCCGACTTCGAGCGCGGGTCCAGGATGAGGGTGTCACACTCCACGTTGGAACGGCAGTTTTTGGCCTGCGGCGCGTAGTCCACAGTGCCGCGGTATGTGGCGTTGCCGCCATTGCGGGCCAGGGACTTGGAAATGATGGTCGAGGAGGTCTCTGGAGCGAGGTGTAGCATGCGGCAGCCCGCATCCTGGGTCTGCTTGCGATCGGCTACGGCGATGGAAACGGTTGTGCCCTTGGCACCGCGGCCACGCAGATAGCAGGCGGGATACTTCATCGTGACTTTTGCCCCCAGATTGCCGTCTATCCACTCCATGGAGGCATCCTCGGCGCAAGAGGCGCGCTTGGTAACGAGGTTATAGATGTTGTCCGACCAGTTCTGGATGGTGGTGTAGCGGCAGCGCCCGCCTTTTTCGACAAAGATTTCGACGACGGCAGCGTGCAGGGCGTCTGTGGAGTGCTTGGGGGCGGTACAGCCCTCGACATAGTGCAGGTCGGCCCCCTCATCCACGACAATCAGGGTGCGCTCAAACTGGCCCATCTTTTCCGAATTGATGCGAAAATAGGACTGCAGGGGACGGGGCACCTTCACGCCCTTGGGGACGTAGATGAAGGAACCTCCAGACCAGACGGCGGAATTCAGGGCGGCGAACTTATTGTCTCCTGGCGGCACCAGTTTCCCGAAGTATTTCTTGAAAATTTCTGGATGCTCCCGCAGTCCGCTGTCGGTGTCGAGAAAAATCACCCCAAGCTGCTTCAGCTCCTCGCTGATCTTGTGGTAGACGACTTCGGATTCGTACTGGGTGGCCACACCGTCCAGGTGCTTTTTCTCGGCCTCAGGAATGCCAAGCTTGTCGAAGGTGTCCTTGATCTTTTCCGGGACCTGGTTCCAGTCATCTTCGGCCCGCTCGGAGGGCTTGAGGTAGTAGTAGATGTCATCAAAGTCAATGGCGGAGAGGTCGGGGCCGAAGTTTGGCATGGGCAGCTTGCAGAACTGCTGGTAGGACTTCAGGCGAAAGTCGCGCATCCAGTCCCCCTCGCCCTTGAGTTCGGAGATTTTTGCTACGACGGACTCGCTGATGCCCTTCTCGAAGCGAAAGAGGCCAACTTCCCCGTCGTCCCAGCCATAGGCGTAGTCGCGGTCCAGCAGGGCCTCCATCTCTGTGGTGGAGACGCTGTCCCTGGTGGCAGATGGCTGCTGGGGCGACTGTTCCAGATTTTTTGTATCAGTGCTCATGCTTTTTCTCCTTAATTGCCTCCTCACAGGCCAACCAGGCGAGGGTCGCACACTTGATGCGCGGGGGCAAGTCAGCCACGCCCTGGAAGGCGGTGGCGTCTTCCAGCAGGTCCTCGTCGCAGCCCTCACCAGAAACAAGGTCCTTAAAAGCCTGGATGACGGTCTCGGCTTCGGGAATCTCCAGCCCCGCCAGGCGTTCGGACATCACCGAGGCCGAGGAGCAGCAGATAGCGCAGCCTGTGCCCTCCTGGCGGATATCGGCCAGGCGATCGCCTTCGAAGCGGACCTGGATTGTCAGGTCGTCGCCGCAGGAGGGGTTCTTGAGATGTACAGTCAGGTAGCCCTCATTGTCTATCAGGCCCTTGTTACGCGGATTGTTATAGTGTTCCATCAGGATCTGACGGAAGAGTTCTTTATCAGCTTCAGAATAGGACATCCAGAAAATTCCCCGCTTTCTGTGCGCAGTTGATACAGGCCTCGATTTCGGCCTCCGTGTTAAAGCAGGCCACGGAGGCGCGGAGGGTGGCCTGGGTGCAGAGCCAGTCCATGCTTGACTGGCTGCAGTGCTGGCCGGCCCGAAGACTGATACCCTCCTGGTCGAAGACCGAGGCGGCATCGTGGGCGTGGACGCCCACTTCGTTGAAGCAGACTATCCCGCTGGCGCTGTTCTCGCGGTTGTACACCTGAATCCTCGGCAGGGCCGCGAGACCGGCGGAGAGCTGCTCGCCCAAGTAGGCCACCTGGCGGTTCATGCGCGCGTAGCCCAGTTCCTCGACGAAGGTCAGGGCCCTGTTGAGGCCGATGACCTCGGCGATCATGGGGGTGCCAGCTTCGAAGCGGTGGGGCGGGTCGGCGAAACTGCTGTCATAGTCACCTACCTGGTCAATCATTTCTCCGCCATATTCGTGGGGGGGCATGGCCTCCAGAAGCTCATAGCGGCCCCAGAGTACGCCGACCCCAGTCGGTCCGAAGAGCTTGTGCCCGCTAAAGGCGTAAAAGTCGATGCCCAGCTCCTGGACGTCCGTTGGGCCATGCAGGATGCCCTGGGCCCCGTCCACGACGATGACGAGGCCGTGGCGGTGGCAGACTTCGGCCAGGGCCTTTATGTCAGCCTGGGCTCCCATCACATTGCTGCACTGAGCGACGGTAAAGAGCTTCGAGCGCTCCGTAATCGCCGCCTCAAGGCTCTCCGGGAGGACGCGGCCCCGCTCGTCCAGGTCCAGGAGTTTCAGGACCAGACCCCGCTGCTTGGCCAGCTGCTGCCAGGGGAGGAAGTTGGCGTGGTGCTCGTTCCGCCCGACCAGAATTTCATCCCCTTCCTGTAACTGGCTGCCTGCGTAGCTGTGGCAGACCAGATTCAGTGCCGCGGTGGTGTTGCGGGTGAAAATGACTTCCTCCGCCCGCGGGGCATGGATGAAGCGGGCCACGTGTCGGCGGGTCTCCTCATAGGCCTCTGTGGCGCGGTAGGAGACCGAGTCCACCCCGCGAAAGACGGTGAGACCATAGTGGCGGTAGTAGTCATCCATGGCCTCCAGGACACAGTGGGGTTTCAAGGAAGTTGCCGCACTGTTGAGATAGATAAAAGGCTTGCCCGTCGGATGGGGCTGCTGGAGCATGGGGAACTGGGCGCGAACTTCGGCCAGTTCCTGGGGGCTGAAACCCGGCTGTAGTCCGCTCATGCCTGGCCCACCTTTCGTAGCAGCTGGGCGGTCAGCGCCTCGCGGAGGGCGGGGATCTCAATCCGTTCCAGATAGCTACGCAGGAAGGCGGCTGTGACCAGGCGCAGGGCCTCATCCTCCGCTATACCGCGGCTCTGCAGGTAGTAGATCTGCTCGGGATCTATACGTGAGACCGTCGCGGCGTGACCGGCCTGGACTTCACGGTCGTCGATGATCAGCACGGGGTGGCTGTGGGCCCGGACCTCGTCGCTTGTCACGAGATAGCGGGCGCTCTGGTGGCAGTCCGCCTCGTCGGCGCCGACGGGTAAGATCTGGCGGCCAATCAGCAAGCCCTGGGCGCGGTCGCGGAGCACCGCGTGCTGGCGCAGGCGCGAACGGGTCTGACGCCCCTGGTGCAGAATTTCCGTCTCCACGGCCAGCTTCTGCTCCTGTTCGGCGAGGGCGGGGACGTGGATCTGACAGCGGCTGCGGTCGCCCTCCAATGTGAAGTGGTTGTAGCACCTGGTCTCCGCTCCGGACAGCAGGACTTCGAAGACTTCCAGATGTGCAGCCTCGGCGAGCTCGCCCCAGACACCTAAGCGCGCCTCTGATCCTGCCTCCAGCGGAAGGACATGCAGGGCCAGGTGGCTGTGAGCAGCCAGTTCCACGTGCAGACACTGGGCCGAGCGTACATCCATCTGGCTCAGAAGGATCAGTTGGACGTCAGCCCCCTCCTCCAACTTCAGATGCAGCTGCTGTGTGCCTTGAATGCAATTATTCAATAGAACAATCAGAGGTTCCGTGGGGCAAAAGTCCCGACGAATGCGCAGCTCGGCCTGGGCGTAGGCCTCTCCGTAGGGGAAGGGAGGGTCCAGTTTCTTCTTCATCTCGCCAGCATGGCGCAGGAAGCGTGTGGCCAGGGCCCCGCGCTCAGGGGAGGCGGAGGGCTCTTCCAGGAGCCCGCGGCTCAGCTGCACGGCGCCGCCGAGGAGCTGGGCCTCCCGTTCCAGCTCCGAGTCCTCGAGGGTGGAGAGGCGGTTAGCCGCCACGCCCTGAGTCGGAATCTGGCGGGCCTCATAGCCCTGCACGCCCAGGCTCAGAGAGAGGGCGAGGCTTGTCTCCAGCTCCCAGTCCTGTAAATAATCCAGTAGATTTCTCATAGCTTTCTCATGGGGGAGCACCGACGCATCAGAGCAGGAGGTCCAGACCCTTTTCCTCCTTCTTTTTCTCATGGCGGTGATCCTCAGCCTTCAGGGCGAAGGCGTCTGCCACAGTAAAGGTCCCCGCTGTGGCGCCCTGCTCTGCAGTGGCTTTGTCCGCGGCAGGCTGGGCCTCCGTCTGGGCCTCGGCCGGCTGCTGAGGCGCTGCTGGAGCCTCTTCCTTGGGGGCGGGGACACGGCTGATTTCCACAGGGAGCTTGGCCAGCTCTTCCTGTTCCCGCAGCCCCTGGCGGGCCTCCGGATCGAGGGGGCGGATGCCCTCCTCCTGCTGGCGGGACTGGAGGGGAGAGGGGCGCATGCCCGTGGACTCAAGCGCTTCGTCTCCGGCCGGACTGGCCTGCTTCGTCTGCCCGGCTAGAGGGGGCTCCGCCTGAGGCTTTTTACGGGCCTTGCTGGCCTTGGCCAGACGCTCCAGTTCATCTTGCTCCAGGAGGTTGTTCTGGGCGGCCTGGATGTAGTTCTCCTCATCCTCGCCCAGTTCCTGGCGCAGCCAGTCATAGCCTTCGGATTCCAGCTTCAGAGCCAGTTCCGGCCCTCCGCTGCGCACGATGCGCCCGTTCATGAGGACATGGACGAAGTCTGGCTGGATGTAGTCCAGCAGGCGCTGGTAGTGGGTGATGAGGATCAGGCCCATCTCCTCGCCCTGCTCCCGGATCAGGCGGGTGACATTTTCGCCCACAATGCGCAGGGCATCGATGTCCAGACCAGAGTCAATCTCATCCAGGATGGCGATGGCCGGGTGCAGCATCAGCAGTTGGAGAATCTCGTTGCGTTTTTTTTCACCACCGCTGAAACCCTCGTTCAAGTAACGCTGGGGTAGGCTGTGGTTCATCTGCAGCTGGTCCACGGCCTCGGCCAGGCCCTTGCGAAAGGGAAAAATCCCCAGGGGCTTGCTGCGCCGGGCGTTGACTGCGGCGCGGAGGAAGTCCGAGTTCGTCACCCCCGGAATCTCGGCGGGGTACTGCATGGCCAGAAAAAGACCCTTGCGGGCGCGCTCGTCGACAGTCATCTGCAGGAGGTCCTCGCCGTTCAGCAGGGCCTCTCCCTGGACCTCGCGGTAGGCAGGATGGCCCATCAGTGAGGAGGCCAGTGTGGACTTGCCCGTGCCGTTTGGCCCCATGATGACGTGAATCTCGCCGCCTCGGACCCGGAGGTTGACGCCTTTCAGTATTTCCTTACCGCCAATACTGCTCTGCAGGTTGCGGATATCCAGTGTAATTGCAGCCATTTGCTAGCGCTCCTTATAATTTATAATCTTCTTTTAGTAGGCAGAATGCCGAGCGTGAATTAACAATATAGAATTATAGGATGAGCCCCAGAAGTATTCTATGATTTAAATCATAAAATGGCCTGAATAAAAGAAAATTAGCCTATGCGAATCACAGCGGCAGTGATGCATCGTGCTGTGAATGGTCGAGGGTAAGGGTCCTGTTCTTAAAAAACTGAGCCAGGAGGCTGCACAATGGATACAAAAATAGAGGGAAATGGAAGCTCGGGCTGGCTGCGCCGCCGCCTGGGTGCCGAAGATTTGGACTGGCTCTCGGCCACGCTCCAGCAGGCCTTTCCGCGCGTAGAGCTACGTGCGAAGGAGGACTTGGGCCGCTGTTTGCACGTTCCGAATTACGAGGCCCTGGTCTTTGCCCCGGAGGAGGAGGGGCTCTGGCCCCGGTCGGATGCGTCGGGACAGATCTGCCCCGCTGCAGCCCTGCTCTGCCGCTGGCGCTTGGCAGAACTCGATTTCTGGGAATATTACTGTGTCTCACCCGCCCTGCGGGGACGGGGATATGGGGCCCAACTGCTGACGGGCCTCCTGGCGGAGAGGGGTCGAGCTCTGATTTTTGAGGTGGAGGAACCGGAACTGAGTCCTCAGGCCCAGCGGCGGGTGGCTTTTTATGAGCGCCACGGCTGTCAGCTTCACCGCCGTCCGTACTATCTCCAGCCGGGACTACAGGAGGGACAGGGGCCGCTGCGGCTCTGTCTGATGTCCTGGGGGCGGAACTGGACGGTGGAGGAACTGCGGGCGCGGGCCCAGCACTTCGGGGCTGAGATTTACGGGCGCAGGGACTTCTGCTCCTGCCCCCGAGGAGACCTGGACTGAGGCTCGCTATATTCCCGCGGCTCTGGCTGTTATAATAGATAGGAACTATACGCGCCAGGCCTCCATCTCTTGGAAAAAGTCATAAGATGTGGAGGGCTGCGCGAAACGATAGAGAGGATGGAGCAATCTATGAAGCTACTCTACGCCATTGTCCACGATGAAGATAGCCCCCGCCTGATGGCGGAGTTAAATAAGAGCGGCTACCGTGTGACGAAGCTGAACTCGTCTGGTGGATTCCTGCGTTCGGGCAACACGACCCTCATGGTTGTCATGGAGGAGGCCCAGCTGCAGGAGGTTCTGGACATTGTCCGCCAGTACTCCTCGGCGCGCAAGGCGGCCATCAACACGAATGTGACCCCCTCGTCGATGACTGGGGCCTACATCCCTTATCCTGTGGAAGTTACCATCGGCGGTGCCACCGTCTTCGTGCTGAACGTCGAATACTTCGAAAAAATGTAAGCGGAGCCCTGCCGGATGGAGCGCTTGCGGGACTTGCCAGGACAGGGGGACTTCGTCCGCCGGGCGGAGCGCTGGCTCCAGCTTCGGGAGGGCCAGTCCCTTTTGCTCGTGGGCGAGAGGGCCCAGGGTACCGAGGAGGCGGCCAGGTCCATAGCCGCCGCCCTGCTCTGTCAGGATGTACAGCAGGCTGGGTCCGAGGCCTGTGGCCGCTGTCCCTCCTGCCGCTCCTTCGCAGCCCGAAGTCATCCGGACTATGTGGACCTGCTGCTCCCGGCGGGGCAGAAGCAGATCCGCGTAGAGCAGCTGCGCCAGGACTTCCTGGCTGCAACGAACCTGGCTCCCCAGATGGGGGCGGTCAAGGTCTTCGTCCTGGACCTGGACGGCCTGACGGAGGCGGCTCAGAATCTCCTGCTTAAGACGCTGGAGGAACCGCTTCCAGGAATGTATTTTATTTGCTTGAGCAGCCGTGAGGAGGGGGTCCTGGAAACCATCCGCTCCCGCCTCATCCGCTGGGCCCTGGCCCCGCTCTCTCCAGAGGCCATGCGTCAGCGCTATGCCGCCGAAGGCTGGGGTGCTGAGTGGGGGGACTTTTACCACTATTTCAGTGACGGTTCCTGGGCCCGTGCCGAGGCCCTGCGCCAGGATGAGGACTTCGCCCGGCTGCGCGCTTTCGTCCTGGCAGAACTGGAAGCCTTGCCCAGGCTGGGCCTCGGATCCTGGCTCTCGGAGCACTACGCTGACTGGCTGAATTATGAGGGGCAGTTTGAGCTCCTGCTGGGCCTGTTACGTTACTGCTTTCTACAGCTGCTCCTCCTCCATGGGGGAGGGAGCGAGGCCGTCTCTGGCCCGACGGATTTCAGACCCGCCCTGGAGGCCCTGGCCCCCGTCCTATCCACGGCGGCCCTTTCCGCAGTGCTTGAGGATCTGCGCCGAATCCAGGAGCGCCGCCAGGTCAACAGTAATGCCAAAATAGCTCTGGCCAGCATACTTTTGCGGCTATATGAGGAGACACATACATGCCTAGAATAGTGGGCGTCCGCTTCCACGGTCGGGGAAAGGTCTTCGACTGTGACGCGGGCGACTTGGATATACAGCAGGGGGACAGCGTCATCGTGTCCACCAGGCACGGTTTGGACCTGGGCATCGCGGCCCATGGGGTTCGTGAGGGCCGGGCTCAGCAGCAGGAAGTCCATGAGATTCTGCGCCTGGCCACCGAGGCCGACGAGGCCCTCTACGACGAGCACTGCCAGGCCGAGCGGGAGGCCTACAGGGTCTGCAGGGAGCGCATCGAGGCCCATGACCTGGACATGCAGCTGGTGGCGGTCGAGTATACGTTTGACGAACAAAAAATCCTCTTCTACTTCACCTCCGAACACCGGGTGGATTTCCGCGCCCTGGTTCGTGATCTCGCCTCCATCTTTCACCGCCGCATTGAACTGCGTCAGATCGGTGTCCGCGATGAGGCCCGCATGCTCGGGGGACTTGGCAGCTGTGGCCGCCCCTTCTGCTGCGCCAGTTTTCTGCCTGACTTCGTTCCTGTATCCATTAAGATGGCCAAGGCCCAGGGCCTGTCCATGAATCCGACCAAGATCTCGGGGGCCTGTGGCCGCCTCATGTGCTGTCTCAAGTACGAGCAGGAGGCCTACGAGGAGGCCCGCAAGAGGGCCCCGCGCCAGGGCAGCCAGGTGCGGACAGCCGATGGGGAGGGCCGGGTCCTCCAGGTTAATCTGATCAAGGAGGAGGCCCTGGTTCAGATCAGCGAGCAGGACAGCCTGGTGGCCCGTAACTACCCAATCTCGGAGCTGCGCTGGCAGAGCCAGAAGCGCGGCAGAGACCAGGAGGGGGGAGGGCGAGAAGCCCGCGAGCCCCATAGGTCCTGTGCAGGAACGGAGACCCACCAGGGCTCCTGCTGTGGTCGGCAGGAGGGGGGCTGTGCCTGCCCTCGTAAGAAGCGTCTGGAGGAGGCCAATCCAGAGGACAGCCAGCTGGTGCTGAGTTCGGAGGGGCTGGAGACTGAGGGGGCGGAGAACAGGCGCCGCCGTAGCCAGCGCCGCCGGGGTGGCCGCCGCCGCACGGAAGATGGCGGTCGAAAGAGCGGCGAAGATAGGGAAGACTAATCTTTTCCTGTTGTGCTAGGCCAACCTCCGAAGCCCGTGCTAGTATGAGTGCGAGCACCGATGGTGCTCGCATTCTTTAGAAGGAGGCATAACTCATGGCCTATGTGATTAGCGATGCCTGCGTCATGTGCGGCAGCTGCGAGGGCGAGTGCCCGACCGAGTCCATCAGCCAGGGCGAGACCCAGTACAACATCGACGCCAACACCTGCATTGACTGTGGCGCCTGCGCCGCCGTCTGCCCCGTCGAAGCCATCTCGGCTGAATAAGCGAGTCCTCGTTTTACAAATAAGCTTCTAGTTTTTAGGCTTATAAGTAACGCGATCTCGATATCCCCCATTTCCTGGCGCCAGGAAATGGGGGATATTTTTTTGCTTTCGTGAAATGTTTCGGGGATTTTTCAGCGCCTTAAATTTAATGAAAAAGGAGAGCTTTTGCAAAAATGTGCAGAATCCCTCGCCTCTCAACGCAAGAAGCTGCGGCTTTGCGCCAGGTGCTTGACAGGGGCTGGGTGGGGCTCGAGCATGGAGGCGGGATACGGTTTCCACTAAGTCGGAGGGGGAGCCACTTGAGGGGAGGTTTTATGGAAGTGACACGCAAGGACTATTTTATTCAGGCTGCGGCCCGGAACTGGGAGGAGGCCTGCCGCCTGGCGGCCCAGCCCCTGTTGGAGGAGGGTCGGGTGGAGGCGGATTTCGTCCAGACCCTGCTACAGGACAATGGGCGGATTGGTCTGTCCTCAGGCAGCACCATACGCCAGATGCTGGGTCAGCTGCGGCCAGGAACGCACCGGGGGCTGGAGATTATCCAGCTTAAAGGGATGGCGAACCAGGAAGCGGCCCTGCCCGACGACTGCCCTGGTCTCTGCCGTCACATGGCGGGGCTCTATCCTGAATCTGAATTTAAGCTACTCTATTCGCCACTCTATGTGGGCCATCCTACGGTCCGCGCCTGTCTGGAAGCGGAGCCTCTGATCCGTCAGGTTTTGGAGCGCTACGCAGACCTCGACCTCGCTATCAGTTCTGTTTCCGTATTTCAGCAGGGGGAGAAGTCAGCCTGGGCGAGTTATATCTCGGACGAGGTCTACCAGCACCTGTATGAGCTGGGAACAAGGACCTGTTTTCTGGGCCATTTTATTGACGGGCAGGGCGAGATCGTCAGCCGTGAAGTGGATGAAAAGCAGGTGGGCATTTCCCTGGACCTGCTGAAAAGCCGGCGCTGCACGCTGATTCTTGCGCTGGGGGCGCGCAAGGCCCCGGCGGTCCTGGCCACTCTGCGTACAGGGGCTGTGCGTTATCTATGCGTTGACAGCAGCCTCGCCCAGGCTATCTTACAGCTGCTCTAAGTATCTCTCCCTACGCTATGCGTTTGGTTTAGTTGGAATTCATTAAAATACTAAAAAACTACTAGGCCTATGAAAAGTTCTCGTGTGAAAATTCAGTAAAAAATATGGGTGAAAGTGAACGAATGGGAAAAATAAGCTTTATAAACCGCATATAGTCGCGCTTGTATTTATAATTAAATTGTAATCCAGGAGCAACAGAATTGGGCTTAAACCGTTTCTGGTATAGTATATTATATAGTTCCACAACGTCAGATTGGGCAGTTGCGCCCCAGAGCGCGGCGAAGAAGCAGCTAATAATAGGTTCATAGAGGTTTTGCTAATGTTCAAAAAGATGAAGCAGAGGATTATAGCGGCGTCTCTGGCCCTGCTTATGCTCGGCACCCAGGGCGTGGTGCAGAGCTTTGCAGCCAGCAACAGTGACGCGGCTTCCGCACAGTCGGGGATGGAGACGCGGGTGCGTAAACGTCGTTCGATTTTGCCCAACGAGAACACCCATACCTATAGTTTCTATCGGGACAAAAACAAAACAGAACTCCTGGATCGCCAGATTCTCCGTGACGGTCAGACCCTGCAGCGCATTGAGATTCCGAAGGCGGAGCGGGAAGTCTTTGAATACTGGGCCCGCGTTTCGGACGACAAGCGCTTCGACTTTACGGATGCGCCGGAGCAGGTCTCCAGTGAGGAGAATATCGAACTCTATGCGAAATTTGTTCCAGGTGTGCTGGTGCGCTATTTCCGCAGGGCCGACGGCAATGTGGATAACATTCTGCACGCCACGGACCTGATTCCGAGCGGGAGCAGGGCGACGAGCTTATGGGCGGATGCGCTTCTGGGGGACAAGAAGGTCTTTGATTACTGGTCTGAGACCGAGGATGGCGGGCCCTTCGACTTTACGCAGAATCTCACGCAGGACGTCAATCTCTACGCAGTCTATAGATCGGGTGTCGTCCTGACTCCAGACCCCCAGGGGGGGACGGCCTCCGTTCCTGTGAAGGCCACAAGCCGCCAGGCCTGGAGCGAAATTAAGGGCAAGATCGTCTCCGTCAGCAAGCAGGGCTACGACTTCAAGCACTGGTCTCTGACAGAGAAGGGGCCGGCGATTGACGAGAACTACCATTTTACGGACCACGCCACGCTCTATGCGGTCTGGGAACCCCGCCACGACACGCCCTACACGATCGTGAACTACTTGGAGAACCGCAATGATGGGGACTTCAGCTTCGCGGGCTCCAGCCAGTATCTGGGTACGACGGACTCGGTGGCGAACCTGCACCTGGAAGAGCAGATGAGCCGGATTGATGCCGACTTCATCCGCAAGGCCAACGGCGATCTGCGCGACCCCGATGTCAAAGAATATAAGCTGATCGATCGCGCGGACTACGCCCCGGAGCTTAATCCTGAGAATGTCACGAAGACGATCCAGGGCAACGGGACCACCGTGTACACCGTGAAGTGGAAGCGCAAGCACTTCACTGCCAGGATCAAGAATGCCGAGGATAGTATTTTTAAGGACTTTTACGTGCGCTATAAGGAACCGGATCCGTCCAGCGACGACTATGATCCAAGCTACGATTCGAACAGTCCGGAATTCGACCCGGAGTCCGCCGTGCCCCCGGTTAGTCTATCTAAGGAGGAGATAGAAGATGAGCTTGCCCTGGGGGAGGAGAGTGAGTATAAGCTTGAGGACCTGAAGCTGGCCGAGGAGGCCCTGGCCCACTTGCAGCCAGACGGCTCTCTGACCCTGTCCTTCAAGTGGGGCCAGGACATGGATCCCCTTTTCCGCATTCCGCTTGACTACTACTCGCACTGGGTTGATGACACAGTCAACGGCCGGGTTATGAACCCCGAGGACATCGAGAAGTACGGGGACCAGTTTGCTACACCGGTCACGATGGCTGATATGCGAATTCCCGAGTGGGGCTGGCAGTATAGCTACGTTACCAAGGGCGAGACGATCACCAGTACGCCCTTCATGCCCTTCATGCCCGCTTCGGACGGTGATGGTCAGATCTATAACATTAGCGCGAGGGATAGGCTGAGTTCCGACCGCCTGATCTACCGCTATCTCGAGGTGAGTCCTGAAGAGGCTGAGGCCGCCAAGGCGGATCCCAGTGGGCAGGCCGAGGCCCTGTGCAGGGCCCAGATAGGCCGGCTTCTGATGAAGGACGCCCTGACGACGGCGCCCTCGGGCCTGGCCCTCACCCAGGTGGATGTCCCATACATTAAGGGCTTCACCGCGCGCCCTGTGTCTGAACTCACGCATTATAAGTCCACGCTTGCGGCAAAAGTAATGGGTTCAGAGGCCTTCAAGCAGGCTATCGCGGACCACCATTTTGACTTCGACCTGCGCCTGACGAGCCAGGATCGGGTGGACGCGACCATGCGGGCCACCGACGCCCTGGGCATCTTCTCCCTCCTGTACACCCGTAATTCTTATATTATTGAGTGGCAGACGAATGACGACAACAAGCAGATCATCAGGTCGACACCCTACCTGTACGAGACTAAGCTGAAGGATATTGGCAGCCTGCCGAACTACGTGGTGGACCAGACGGTGCGCAAACGTGACGGCTTCGTCTTCAGGGGCTGGTACCAGGACCCGGCGCTCTCCGTGCCCGTCGACTTCGAAAAGGGCTTCATCGATGCGAGCGACACCATTTTCTACGGGAAGTGGACGCCGCCCTACGTCCGCGTCACCTTCCACAAGACGGGTTTCCAGGACGAGAATTCCGAAGATCCGGACTTCGGCGTCTCCTTCACGGAGCAGTATCAGAAGTACAGCCACCTGCCTCAGGACCTCCAGCAGAACGTAAAGGACAATCCGGACACCTACTCGAATAAGCCGATCGAGCCCGATGGGACGCAGGTTAACTTCAGATACTGGTATTACATTAAGAATGGCCAGCGCCTGATCTTCAATCTTGACCAGGAGCTGGACCAGGACTATGACCTCTACCCCGTCTGGGCCTCCGACTTCTGCGATATTACCTTCCTGCCGGAGACCGGTATGGATCACGGGTTCACCCAGCGGGTGGATCGGGACAGCTGGTACCGTCTGCTGACCTATGAGCGCTATCGCACGCTCAAGCCGGACGCCCCGGAGATTCCCGAGGGGAAGATCTTTATTGGCTGGCGCGAAATTACCCACGGCGAACAGGCCAAGAGCAGCATCTTCCAGGAACAGCAGAATGAGCGCGTGCGCTACTCACGCATCTTCCGCGCGGTCCTTCGGGATAAGGATCCGAAGATCAGCTTCACCTACCATCCCAACGGTGCGAGCGGGGCGGACATTGTCAATTCGGAACTCTACAACAACGAGCGCCATAAGGCGATCGAGAAGCCAGAGACCTACATCTACGAGGGCAAGACCTTCCTGGGCTGGAATCTGAAGGCCGACGGCAGTGGGACGCATTACCAGCCAGGCGACTACTTCCTGGTGGATAAGGACAGTCCAACGGAGAATAACCATCTCTACGCCATCTGGGGCAGCATCAAGGTGGAGAAGAGCGTGCGGCGGGTGGAATCCGCCGAGGGTGTGGCCTATCCGGAGAAGAAGGCCGAAAAACTTGGGGACAAGATCTACTACAGTCTAAAGGTTACGAACCCCAATAGCTTTGACATGCCCTCGTTCACCTACAGCGACGCGCTTCTGGGGCTGAAAGATGTCCTGGTTGAGCAGAACCTGACCAAGAATGGCGGCTCGTACACGCTGGATATCCCGACAGCCTACACGGTGCAGGAGACGGATTTCGCAGCGGGCAAGGTGCACAACATCGTCCAGGTCAATGGAAATACGCCGTACAAGATTCCGATTCCCGGCGATGACGACGAGGAAGTTGTGGCCAGGAAGAAGCCGAATCCAAAGGACATTACGATCGAGAAGACGGCCAGCCGCGTGACCGATAAGGATGGCCAGGAGCGGAAGGATAAGAAGATCCACGCTGCTGGGGACAAGATCTACTACAGCTTCACATTTACCAATACAGGTGAGGCGACGATCGAGTCGTATACCTTGCACGATCCGCCGTATGTGATTCCTGAGGTAATGACCATTACGGATCATCCGCTTGCGCCAAATGGTGGGACATACACCTACGAGCATCCGACGCCTTATGTGGTGAAGCAATCGGATGTGAACACGGGTAAGTTCGACAATACGGCGTTTACCTCGATTCCCGATGCGCCTATTCCTGAGGGTGAGGATCCGCCTTCGAGTGATGAGAGCGTGCCTGTGGTTCCGGACAACTCGTACACGGTTGTGAAGAAGACCGCGAAGGTGACCGACAAGACGGGTACGGAGGAGCGGAAAGATCTGACCTACATCGAGGTAGGGGACCGCATCTACTACGCGTTCACGGTAACGAACACGGGTAACCAGACGATACAGAAGCTGAAGATTACGGATAAGCTGATCGGTCTGGACCGCGAGATTAATCAGAAGCTGAGCCCGGGCGCGAGCTGGACCTATGCGCCGAAGCTGTACTACA
>JAEWGG010000037.1 GCA_023388435.1 Bacillota bacterium
TCGTTTTTGTAAAAATGCTTCTTGTCGACGCCAAAAATGCGCCCCTGCTGCTCATACTCCTTCAGACACCAGTCGATGACGTGGCCGAAGTCGATGGGTCTCATGAAATCACTCATACTGTTCTCCTTTCTCGGGGAGCCGCCAATAAGTTTCGGAAGTCTGTAGCTTAGTCGGGGGCTGGCCGTCTGGGCTGTCCGCCACAGCCGACCGCCTTCCTTCTAAGCTACACATTCCCTTATTCACGGCAACCTTTTGGATTGGGGCAAATGGCCTTTTCTAGCGATTTACCCTCCCCTTTTTGGCCTCATATAAGGCCATTTCAGGGCTGCTTAAATAGCGTTAGCCAAGCGGGCTTGGCCCGAACTTAGTCCTGGACAATCCAGGTACCGGTCTCTCCTGCCAGGCCCTCCACCAGCTTGTCCAAGGAGGTGATCAGGGTCTTGCGGCCGGGGGCCGACTGGGTGAACTTGAGGGCGGCCTGGATCTTCGGCAGCATGGAACCTGCGGGGAACTCACCCTCATCGATGTAGCGCAGGGCGTCTGAGACCTTCAGCTCGTCCAGCCACTGCTGGTCCGGCTTGTTGAAGTGGATGGCCACCTTCTCCACCCCGGTCAGAATGACCAGCGAATCCGCCTCCACGTCGGCAGCCAGCATGACGGAGACCCAGTCCTTGTCGATGACGGCATCGATGGCGCGGGTCCACTCCCTTTCCTTATAGACAGGAATACCGCCGCCACCACCGGCGATCACGATATGGCCCGCCTCGACCAGGCTGCGGATCTGCTCGCGCTCCAGGATGCTTTTGGGCAGCGGGGAGGCCACGACCTCACGGTAGCCACGGCCGGAATCCTCGACCATGGTCTTGCCCTTGGCCTCGAGGGCCTTGGACTCTTCCTCTGTATAGAAGGCGCCGATGGGCTTGGTGGGGTGCTGGAAGCCGGGATCCTTGGGGTCCACCTCCACGCGCGTGATCAGGGTGACCACATTCTTGTCAATCCCCTTCTTGCGCAGCTGGTTCTCGATGGCGTTTTGCAGGTGGTAGCCAATATAGGACTGGCTCATTGCGACGCACTCGGACAGGGGCATGGTCCCCTCCTTAGCGGTCAGCTTGCCCTTGTCAATATTGGTCTTAATCATACCGACCTGGGGGCCGTTGCCGTGGCAGATGACCACCTCATAGCCCTTTTCCACCAGGTCGGCGGCGGGCTTGGCGATGACGCCAGCGGTCTCAACCAGCTGGTCGAAATCCGTGCCGAGGGCGTTGCCGCCCAGAGATAAGAGAATTCTTTTTGCCATAATTCGCACCTATAGAATAGGGGCGCAGAAAAGCTGGCGGCAAGGCCAGACTCCCCTGCACCCCTAAGTCCCTCAGTTATTAGTTCTTCTTTTCCTTGTGCTCGAAGTAGAGCGTGGGCAGCACACTGTAGACCGCGGCGCACTGGACGAGGTCATCCTTCCAGGTCACCTCGTTCGGGGCGTGGGCCTGGGCTTCCTTACCTGGGCCAAGGCCGATGACAGGGATGCCATGGCGGCCCATGATGGCCACACCATTCGTGGAGAAGGTCCACTTGTCGACGACGGGCTCTCCGTAGAGCTCACGATAGCCCTCGACCATGGCCTGGCACTGGGGTGAATCCTCGGGGCAGACCCAGGTCGGGAAGTAGCACTCCTGCTCATAGACCTCACCCGTCCAGGAGGGGCGATTGTACTTGTACATGCTGACTTTCGCGCCGTACTTCTTGACGGAGGGCAGATCCTCGATCTCCTTGATGGCACTCTCCCAGGTCTCGCCATCGGTCAGGCGGCGGTCCAGAGAGATGGAGCAGCCGTCGGCAACCGCACAGCGCGAGGGGGAGGTGTAGAAGATCTCGGAGGTCGTGACCGTACCCTTACCAAGGAAGGGATCGTAGTGCAGCTTGGGATTCAGGTCACGGATTTCCTGCAGGATATCCGCCATCTTATAGATCGCATTGTCGCCGCGCTCGGGGGCGGAACCGTGGCAGGAGACACCAGTGACGTCCACGCGGATCTCCATACGGCCGCGCTGACCGCGGTAGATCTTGTTGTCGGTGGGCTCCGTGGAGACGACAAACTCAGGACGGATGCCGCTCTTCTCAATGATATAGAGCCAGCACATGCCGTCGCAGTCCTCTTCCTGCACCGTACCCGTGACCATCACGGTGTACTTGTCGCTCAGCAGGCCCAGGTCCTTCATGATCTTGGCACCGTAGACGGCGGAGACGATACCGCCCAGCTGGTCCGAAGCGCCGCGGCCACCGATCAGCTCGTCGTCTTCGAAGCCCTCGTAGGGGTCGAAGTCCCAGTTCTCAATCTGACCGATACCGACCGTATCGATGTGGGCGTCATAGGCGATCAGGGTCTCACCCTCGCCCATGTAGCCGATGATGTTGCCGAGGCCGTCAACTTCCGTGCGGTTGAAACCCAGCTTCTCCATCTCTTCCTTGATGCGGTAGACCTTGTTCTTCTCCTCCGTGCTCTCACCGTGCAGGCGGATCAGGTCGCGCAGGAACTTGGTCATATCCTTGCGGTAACCTTCGGCGGCGGACTTAACCTTGGAATAATCAATGTTAGCCATTATTATCGCTTCCTCTCTTTTTAGGGTCTCCACCCCTGAGGTGGAGACAGGGCTCAGTTCCGATGCGGGGCCAGGGCGGGAGCCCCAGTCCCTGACTCCGCACAGAATGGAAAACTTACTTCATCCAGCGCTGCTGGTCGCGGGAGTCAAGCTGCTTCAGCATGGCCACCGGATCTTTCACCTTCTGCAGGAAGATCATGGCCGCGATGATGTAGGGCTTGAAGGAGGCCTCCTTATAGAGGTCCTTGCGGTAGCGGTCAAAGACCGAAGCGTCGACCTCACCCTCCTTGCAGGAGACGCCGCTGATGTCGGCGGGCAGGGGGTGACCATAGAGGGCCTTGCCGCCCTTGGTCAGCTTCATCAGCTCCTCGGTGACGGTCCAATCCTTGTGCTGGGCGTTCTGCTGCAGCAGGCGCTTCTCCAGCTCATCAATACCAGCGAAGTCACCCTTGCCATAGAGCTCCGTTCTCTCCTCCATGGCGGCGAAGGGCGCCCAGCTCTTGGGATAGACGATATCGGCATCCTTGAAGGCGTCTTCCATGCTGTTGGAGACGCGGAAGGAACCGCCGTACTGCTCCGCATTCTTCTTGGCGACATCCAGGACCTCGTCCATAACCTCGTAGCCCTCCGGATGGGCCAGGACCACATCCATACCGAGGCGGGTCCAGAGGCCGATACCGCCCTGGGGCACGGACAGGGGCTTGCCGTAGCTGGGGCTGTAGGCCCAGGTCAGGGCGACCTTCTTGCCCTTCAGCTTATCCATGCCGCCGAAATAGTGGGCGAAGTGCAGGGAGTCAGCCATCATCTGCGTGGGGTGGTCGATATCGCACTGCAGGGAGATCACCGTGGGGCGCTGCTCGAGAATGCCCTCGTTGTAGCCGCGCTGCACGCTCTCAGAAAATTCCTTCTGATAGGTGTGGCCCTTACCGATGTACATGTCGTCACGGATACCGATGACGTCCGCCATGAAGGACAGCATGTTCGCCGTCTCCAGCAGGGTCTCACCGTGGGCGATCTGGGACTTCTTCTCATCCAGGTCGGCGACCTCGAGGCCCAGCATGTTGCAGGCCGAGGAGAAGGAGAAGCGGGTGCGGGTAGAATTGTCACGGAAGATCGAGATGCCGAGACCGGAATCGAAAATCTTGCAGGACTTATTCTGCTCACGCAGGGCGCGCAGGGCGTCGGCGACCGTCCAGACAGCCTCCAGCTCCTCCTGCGTCTTGTCCCAGGTCAGAAAGAAATCATCCTGGTACAGGCCCTTGAAGTCCAGGCCGCCCAGCTTGTTGACCAAAGCTTGAAAATCCATAGTAACCTCCTACATACAGTCACTGTATATCTGATCCACCCCTCGCTTGTGGGCGGAATCATTCTGTTTCTTGGCCCATTGAGGGCCGCTTCGAAAAAGGGAAAAGTCCCCGGAAAGGACACGACAGGGGTCCAGCCGGGGACCCCCGAGCTGCGTCCCGCGCTTACTTAATATCTTCTGGACAGGCCCACAGACCATCCCAGCAGACGCGGCGGTAGTGGTCGAAGTCCGTGTCACCCTCCGTGCTGAAGAGGAGCACGACAGAGTCCTCATTCAGCCCCAGCTTCTCCTTCAGCTCACGGTATTCGTCGCGGCGCAGGATCTCGACCAGAGGACCTGCCGTCGCGGCGCCCGACTCGCCAGAGATTACGCGCTCGTCACCCTTGAGGGGGTTGCCCAGCACGCGCATACCGAGGGCGGCCATGTATTCCGGCACGGAGATGAAGTGGTCCGCATAGGAGCTCAGCACCTTCCAGGCCACTGTGCAGGGCTCGCCACAGGCCAGGCCAGCCATGATGGTATTCATATCGTCGGTGACAAAGTGCAGGTCGCCGTCATTCGCCTTGGCTGTGCGGTAGAGGCAGTCGGCCAGGGCCGGCTCCACAACCATCACGCAGGGCTTCTTATCCGGATAGGCGGCGCTGAAGTAGCCCGTCATTGCGGAAGCCATGGATCCCACACCCGCCTGCACGAAAACGTGGGTGGGCACAACCTTCTGCTCCTTCAGACGCAGGTCGGCTTCATAGGCCATGGTCGCATAGCCCTGGATGATCCAGGTCGGAATATCCTCATAGCCTTCCCAGGCCGTATCCTGCACCATGACATAGCCGTGCTTCTCAGCCTCGGCGTTGGCACGGCGCACGCATTCATCATAATTACAATCCAAGATACTGGCATCGGCCCCCAGCTTGCGAATATTCTCCAGACGCTCCTGGGCCGAACCCTTAGGCATGTACACGATGGACTTCTGGCGCAGCACGTGGGCTGTCCAGGCCACTCCGCGGCCGTGGTTGCCATCTGTCGCGGTGATAAAGGTAATGTCGCCCAGCTTCTCCTTGACCTCATCGGAAATCAGCTCACGGAAACTGAGATCACGGATGTGCTTGCCCAGTCGACCGGCGATGTACTGGCCGATGGCGTAGCTGCCACCCAGGACCTTGAAGGCGTTCAGTCCGAAGCGATAAGACTCATCCTTGACATAGATGCTCTTGACACCGAGCAGCTTGGCCAATTCCTTCAACTCAACAAGTGGCGTCTCGCTATAGGCGTCGAAGCTCTTGTGATACTCGTAAGCTTCCTTGGCCACCACATCATTGATGAAGTCCAGGGGATACTTCTCCCCTGCGTACCGATTGGGAACCCATTGAATCTTGTCCATCTTGCACCTCTATTGACATTTCGCACAGAAATTCAGCAGACAGTCCACCTATTTCACAGCGACACCTATATGGTAACACGCGTCAAGCAGTATATCCTTGGCAAGATCCCCAAACTTGATTTGCTCACTTTGGAGCGGTTTAACAAGAAAATGAATGTGATACGGCTCACAATAGCGAATTTCTGAAACTTTGCCCAAATTATCCATGCCAGGCCCGCTCCTTTCCGCGACGGAACAGCGCTTCGCCCGGCGGGCCAGGCCGCCAGAGGCTTTGTAGGGACGGCGACGTTTGGAGGCTTAGAACAGGCGCCGAACTCGTGCCTGGCGCATAATGCAAAAGGCCCGCAGGGCCGTGGAGCCGTGCGGACCTTTAATTAAGAGGCGGCGCTTAATCCACAAAAAGGGAACGCATTTTTAGCGCCATCTCCAGATTCAGGCGATCATTGGAATTGTCCAGATTCATGCCCGTGATCTCCTGGATACGATCGAGGCGGTAGAGCACGGTGTTATAGTGCGTGAAAAGGTCCTCAGAGGTCTTGCGCACATTACAGTTGTTATTGAAATAGCTGACCAGTGTCGAGAGCAGCTGGGTCTGCTTGCGGCGGTCGTAGTCCAACAGGGGGGTCAGAGTCAGACGGTAGAAGTCCTCAAGCTCATCGACGTCCGTGACGTGGATAAAAATCTTAAAAATACCCAGATCGTCGAAGTGCAGGATTGGCTTGCTGTAGAGGTGCACACCGAGGTCGATCGTCTTACTGGCCTCGCGGAAGCTGTAGGCTATGTCCTTGAGCGAGGGATAAATCTTTCCAATGCCAAGCTGGGCGCGGAGGTGCCGACTCGGTGGTAGCAGGGCCTGGTAGCCCTCCTGGAGGGCCTGGGCAAAGCGCAGCAAGGGAGTTTTGTCCCCGTGCATTTTTTCGCAGTCCAGAAGGATGCGGATCTCATTCTTCTCCGAGCTGATCAGGCCGTTCAACCTGTGCTGGCGCATGGTCTGCTCGGCCCAGCGGATGTTGCGGTAGAGGAAGTTGTAAATGAATTCACGCTGGGCGTGGAGGCGCTCATAATCCTGCATCTTGCGACTGGAAACCCCAGAGCCTCGCGGGCGGAAGAGCTCGGCCTCGGCCTCGGGGCTGTTCGCGGCCTGCAGTTCTTCCGGACTGAGCTTGCGCAGGGCCGGGCGGCCACGGCGCCCTGGACTGCGGACCTCCTGACGGGTGCTGGGCAAGCTCTCGATCTCCTGCTCCTCCATGATACGCAGGATGAGAATGGCGTACTGGTTATCTGGATTCAGGCGGTAGATCCGGGCCTTCTCCAGGGCCTGCTGGCGGGAATTGGGATGCAGGAGTTCCGAAAAATACTCCGAACTGTGCTTGACTTCGACTTCGCGCAGGGAGATCTCCTGGAGCATGAGCAGGGCGATATTCGTGGCCGCGGTCTCCATGGAGTAGAGGGTGAAGCTGTCCATTTTTTCCGCCGCGCCCCAGCAGAAGAGCACGCCGTAGACAGAGTCCTTGTAAATGACAGGAAGGGCAAAGCGCTTGAGCTCCCGCCCAGCCAGCTGGACCTGGTCCTCATCCAGACGGGAGTACTCGTAGATCTCCCGGTCATAGTTGACCATGTCCTCCAGCAGGGCCTCCTTGAGCTCCTGCTCGTCCTCCTCACAGATCAACAGCGGGGTGTTCAGATCTGCGAACTTGAAGCCGAGGGGACTGTTGACGTGCTGCTGGATGATGCCCAGCACCGCCTCGATTTTGCCATCTTCCAGGAGGCTCTTGAGGAGCTGCTCATGAACCATGCCATGCTTCTCGAGGGTCTCAGCCTGCTGGGCAAAAATCTTGCGAAAAATCAGCGAACTCGTGTCCGCAATGGACAGGTGCCGGTTCATGGCAAGGAGGGGGAGCTTGAGTCTATCCGCCTCCAAAATAATCCGGTCACTCAGCTTGCTGCGGTTCTTGGTGAACTTGATGCCGATGGCCGCAAGCTGCTGTTTCTGGCAGGTGTGCAGGAACTTGATAAAGCTCTCGTCGTCCCAGTCCTCGAGATTCAGCTCCGTCATGAGCAGGATCTCATTCGGGGCCAGCCAGTCCAGAATATCCTTATCCGCATAGATATTGGCCTTGCGGATGATACGGTCAATGCCGCTCTCCCCGGCCAGAATAACGGTGCCCGCCATCCCCTCATCATTCACGAGCTGCCGGACACTGATTCCCACTGTACGTTCCATCTTCTCCTCCCCTGCGCTTGCTCCCGCTCATATCTACTCATATAAAAGAAGGACCCCCACCCCTGAGGTGGAGGTCCCGCAAGCCGAACTTACTTCTGGGCGATGCACTCCACCTCGACCTTGGCGCCCTTCGGCAGGGCACAGACGGCGATGCAGGAGCGGGCCGGATAGTGCTCACCAAAAAAGTCCGCATAGACCTTATTGACATCGGCGAAGTAGGCCATATCGGTCAGGAAGATGGTGGTCTTGAGCACGTTCTCCGGCTTCAGCCCGGCCTCAGCCAGGATGGCGCCCAGATTCGCCATGGAGCAGCGGGCCTGCTCGCTCACATCCTCAGGCATCTCGCCCGTGCTCATGTCGATGCCCAGCTGGCCCGACACGAAGACCAGCTGCTCCGTCTCCGTCGCCTGCACATAGGGGCCGATCGCTGCGGGGGCCTTGTCCGTATGAATATGCTTGCTCATCGTCATTCTCCTTATCTAGCGGCCCGAAGGCCTCTTCGTTTTTGTTAGTATACCATAAATACAGAATGCCAGGCGGCGCATTTCTGAAAATTAATTACAGATTGAGAAGCCCGACTAAATACTGGAAACAAATTTTCCCCAGCTGGAAAATCCGTGTCAACGTATCCCCCACCGCCCCCACTATACATATATAATTAAAATAATTACGTCCTGTAGTCTGACAGGCTCTTGGAAGGAGTCCGACATGCCACGACGCAAGCAAAAGCCAGAGAGCGGGGAGGCCCGCCCCCAGCGGCGGAGCCTTCTCAACCGCAGTCAGCAGACCTGCTGTATCCTGCTGGCCCTCCTCATCCTCACCCTCGTCCCTGCAAGGGGCCTCTGGGCCAGCCCCGAGGCCGAATTCCAAGAGCGCCGCCAGCAGGCCGAGGCCCTGGCTGCCGAGTCTCGTCTGCTGCCTCTGAGGCCCGGAAAAAAGCCAGGTCAGTGGATCGGCGAATATCGGCCCGCCACGGGGGAAGTCCAGGCCCAGCCCCTGAGCCTGGAGGGACAGGACTGGAACAGCAATCTCGTCCTTGTGGCCCGTCCACGCAAGGCTGGAAAGCTGAGTCAGGAGGAGACGCGAGAATTCACAGATGACACAGCAGGCTCTGCCCCTCCAAGCTTATCCGGAGCCCAAAGGCGCCTGGACTTCCTGGCCAGCCAGGGGCAGGTCGAGGCCCTTGACCCCGCGGAGAGCAGCCAGCTCCTCCTCGCCCTGCTCTACATTCGAGCCCTGGATGAGGGGCGTGTTAAAGCCGGGGAACAGCAGACCATAGCGGCTCAGGACCTGGCTGGTCTGGCCGCTAAAGAAGTCCCCCTGGCAGGCTTGGAGATCGGTCAGTCTGTGGATCTGGACCAACTCTTTCGCCTCATGCTAAGGCGCAACGCCCACGACGCCGCCCGCGCCCTTGGCCGGGCCCTCTTCTCCAGCAACGAAGAGCTCCTGCGCCAGGAGCGCAGCCTCGCCCAGAGCCTGGGTCTCAGCCACAGCAGCTTCCACAGCGTGAGTGGCCTCAGCAACAGCGCCTCCAGCAGCCAGGGGCAGGACCTCCTCCTGCTCTTCTCCGCCTGTATGCAGGAAGACCGCATCCGTGCGTGTCTGAGCCTCGGTGCGGAGGGACAGGCCCCAGGGGCGGACATGGTCTTTGCCGAGGAACTTGCTGAGGTCTACAGTCAGCAGCCCCCTGTCTTTCGCTATGCTAAGACCGCCTTCGACCGTCAGCGTCACCGCCAAATGTTCCTCGCCGCCTACGAACTGGCTGGACAGGATGTCTATGTCCTGCTGAGCGGGTCCCACTGGCGCTATCAGTACCTCCAGGACATGCAGAAACTTGACGCCCTGCTCCAGGAGGGCAGTCACGACCTGAGTCTGCTGCGCAAGGGGGCCTACCTCACCGAGCTCCCCATCTCTGGCGGGCGCTACCAGGGACGGGAAATCCAGCGCCTGCCCCTCTACGCCCCCCAGGATATCAAGCTGGAACTGGGGCGCCTGGACAGCCCAGAGCGCTACCACCTCCTGCTCCTCCTGCCGGAGGAGCTGAAGGCCCCGGTTGCCGCAGGCAGCGACTTCGGCTACCTGGAGCTTCACCGCCAGGATGCCGGCGGCGACCAGATTCTGGAACGCTACCCGCTCCGCCTTGACGGGCCTCTGGAACAGAGTCGGAGCAGCCGCCTGTCGCAAATCCTGCGCTGGATACTCGCCATTCTGCTAGGCTGTCTGGTCCCCCTCGTACTCAGTTACCTGCTCTTTCTTCGCCCACGCTTCTTTCCCCAGGCCCATGCGGAGGCTGACATACAGGATGAAGGAGCAGCTGCTGTGCCACAGGGGAGCCTTCCGCAAGCGGCCGCCAATCGGCCGCCAACACCGCCCAGACCTCTTCTTCGCCCCGCTGCCAGCCTGCGTGAAACGACGGCTCTGGCCCTGGGCGAACTCCCCAAAAATCGGGCCTATATAGATGGGCAGACAAGCCCTCGGCCGCGGCCTCAGAGCGGAACAGACCACACCGGGTCCGGGCCTGTCAGTCTGGCCACCGCCTATGAAGAGGCCAGCCAGGGCAGGCCGGGACAGGATAAGTCCGAAGCCAGTTCTAGGGAGAGCGGACTGGCAGCGCACAGTGCCGAACGTGTAAACAGCCCTGGGCTCACGCTGGGCGAGGTCTACCGGCAGGCCACCTCTGAGGAACGCCTGCGGAGAGAGAAAGCAGGCGCTGCGGAGGACAGCCCAGGCGAGACAGACTTATTGCGGCGCTTCCAGGAGGCCAGCCGTCAGCACGCGGCTCTGGAAGAGGCCTGGGCCAGCGCCGAGGAGGAGCTCCAGCAGGAGGCCGAAGAAGGCTCTGGGACAGCTGCGCGCATCTGGGGACCAGCCGACCGCCAAGCCTAGTTCCAGAGCTGGCACATCCTTGTGGCTAGCACAAGGGCCGCCCGGCCCCGCGAATTCGATGCGGAGCACGAGCGGCCCTTGCTTTTTTATGCTGGACTTCTGTCTGAGCGAGGCCAATACTTTAGGCCCTGGGGGACTCAGAGCAGGAAGTAGACCAACAAAAAAAGTCCTATGAGCACGGCAAAAATCGGCCAAAAGACGCGAAAGGCGGCCAGGACAAGGGCCAGGTAGTCGCCCTTTTCCACTTCCTGGCTCAATTCTTCCTCAGTCAGTTCCTCCTGGTCCTCCCCCCGCTGGCTGCGGAGCCAACGAAAGCTGCGTTCAAGTTTGTTCAGAAAAAACATACTGGCCTCTCCTTCCCTCGGCCCCTCCAGGGGCCGGCAAGACAGGAGGGCCGGCAGCCTGCGGACCTGGCCTCTCTAGCCTGGTCCCAGCACTGGCGACCCTCCATTGATCTCAAACTGTTCTGCTTAGCTGGCACGACTGGGCTCAGCTGGCTTGGGCTGCTGCATCTCCTGCTGTGGAGGACTCGGTCTGGCCAGCTTGAATCGCCGCAGCCTGCTCCTGCTCCCACTGGCGCTGGCGCTCCTCGCTGATACCCAGGGGGAAGTGACAGGCGACCTTGTGGCCTGGATCCAGCTCGAGCAGGGCCGGGGCCTGCTGCTTGCAGCGCTCCTGGCAGTAGCGACAGCGGGTGTGGAACTTACAGCCCTTGGGCGGCTTGATGGGGCTGGGGATATCGCCCTCCAGCACCTGCAGCTCCTTCTTCTCCGTAATATCCGTCGTCGGGATGGAGCCGAAGAGGGCCTCGGTATAGGGGTGGTAGCGATGGGCGAAGATCGCCTCCGTCTCCGCCAGCTCAACCAGGTTACCCAGGTACATGACACCGATGCGATCGCTGATGTACTTGACTACCGAGAGGTCGTGGGAGATGAAGAGATAGGTCAGCTGGTGCTCCGCCTTCAGGTCCAGGAGGAGGTTGATAATCTGCGACTGTATGGACACGTCCAGGGCCGAGACGGGCTCGTCCGCCACAATGAATTTCGGGCGCATGGCCACCGAACGGGCGATGCCGATGCGCTGGCGCTGGCCGCCCGAGAACTGGTGGGGATAGCGGTGCACGAAGTAGGGGGCCAGACCGCACTGCTCCATGACCTTCAGGATGTAGGCATCCTGGTCCTCACCCTTTTTCAGCAGATTGTGAGCCAGGAGGCCCTCCGAAATAATCTGGCCGACAGTCATTCGCGGATTCAGCGAGGAGTAGGGATCCTGGAAGATGAGCTGGAGGTCCTTGCGATAGGGACGCATCTCCTTGCGGCTCAGCTTGGCCAGGTCCACACCCTGCTCGGCGTCGTCCCCGTAATAGAGGACCTCACCCCTGGTCACAGGATAGAGCTGGAGCAGGGTTCGCCCGAATGTGGACTTACCGCAGCCGGACTCGCCGACCAGGCCCAGGGTCTCACCCTTGTAGATGTCCAGATTGATATTCTCATTGGCCCGCACCGCCAGCTGTTCTTTCTGGAACATACTGGACTTCTTCAGGGGGAAGTGCTTCGTGAAATTACGAACCCGAAACAGGATTTCTTTCTCAGGCATGCTGGGCCTCCTCCTCGCCCTTCACCGCAGCCGCGATGTTGGCCTTCTCTTCATTTTCCGGTAAATTCCCGCTGGGGCTGCGCCGCAATTTGTCAGGATAGAAGCAGCGCACCGCGTGGCCCTTTTCGACCTCCTGTAGCTCTGGCTCTTCTTCCCGGCAGCGCTCCGTAGCGTACTTACAGCGGGGGCAGAACTTACAGCCCTTGGGCAGGTCCAGCGGATGGGGCACAGCGCCAGGAATCGGCTCCAGACGGGCGTCCACAGGGGTGTCCAGGCGCGGGATTGAGTAGATCAGGCCCTCCGTATAGGGGTGCTGGTAGGCGTTGCCCGTGTCGAAGATCGAACGTACCGGGGCGTGCTCCACAACCTGGCCACAGTACATGACGACGACGTCATCGGCCATTTCATTGATGACCGCCAGGTCGTGGGTGATGAAGAGGATGGCCGAACCGACACGCTTCTTGAGATCGTTCATCAGATTCAGGATCTGTGCCTGGATGGTCACGTCAAGGGCCGTCGTCGGCTCATCCGCAATCAGCAGCTTCGGCTCACAGGCCAGGGCCATGGCGATGACTACACGCTGGCGCATACCACCGGAGAGCTGGTGGGGGTACTGCTTCGCGACCTTCTCCGGATTCGGAATCTTGACCATCGCGAGCATCTCTACCGCCTTCTGGGCCGCCTCTCGCTTACTCAGGCCCTGGTGGATGATGAAGGGCTCAGCAACCTGGCGCTCGATGGTAAAAACGGGGTTCAGGGCGGTCATCGGCTCCTGGAAGATGACGGAGATGTCATTGCCGCGGATGGCCTCCATCTCCGCCTTCGAGATCTTGACCATGTCCTTGCCATCGAAGAAGATGCTTCCGCTGTCGATGTAGCCATTTCCGTCAAGGAGGCGGATCATACTCATGGCGGAGACGGACTTACCGCTACCACTCTCGCCGACGATGCCCAGAGTGCGGCCGGCCTCAACTTCGTAGCTCACGTCGTTGACAGCCTTGACGACACCGCGCTTGGTCGTGAAAAAGGTATGTAGATTCTTAATTTCGAGTAGAGCCATATCTCACCTCAGCGATCCTGGGACTTCGGGTTGACGGCGTCGTCGAGACCCGTTCCAATCAGGTTAATACAGATGACGCAGATACTCAGCACAGCGGCCGGGAAAACCCAGCGCCACCAGTAGTTGGCCATAACGGTGCTGTCGTTCGCGCCGAGAATCATGTTGCCCCAGGTCGGCTGCGGGGGCTGGACACCGAAGCCGAGGAAGGAGAGCGAGGCCTCTGTCAGGAGGCTACCCGCGAAGCTCAGGGTCGCCGAAACGATAATGATCGAAATCACGTTCGGGATGATGTGGCGGAAGACTATGGACATCTCACGGATACCCATGGCCCGCGCCGCCGTGACAAACTCCTGCTCACGCACGGAGAGGACCTGGGCGCGGATCAGACGCATCAGCTGGACCCAGGAGAGCAGGCCCAGGAGCACCATGACCAGGTAGATGCGCTGGTTGGAAGTCATGCGGTTGCCGATGATCGAATTCAGGATGATGATGGTCGGCAAGAAGGGCAGGGAGTTGACGATCTCGCCAATACGCTGGAGGAGCATGTCCACCTTCCCCCCGAAGAAGCCGGAGATACCACCCAGAATAGTACCGATGATGGTCGAGATAATGACGGCCACAGTGCCGATGGTCAGGGTCATACGGCCGCCGTTCATCAGGCGGTTGAAGACGTCGCGGCCCAGCTCGTCCGTACCCATCAGGTAACGGGCCTTGCCGCTGGCGTGGACCTGGCCGTCCTGGTCGACGACGTAGTTCTGGAAGTAATTGGCGTAGACCTGCTTATATTTCTTGTTGCCTGGCAGCTTCAATTCGGTCTGGTGCAGGGTGTCGTCGCCCCAGGAGACCGCCGTACCGTCCTCCAGAATGGCCACGAAGTGGTAGAGGCCGGCCTGCATGGAAACAACGGGACTCTTCATTTCGGGAGCCTTATTTTCCCCACGGACCGTGGCGTTGCCCCAGAAGTGGAGCTTGCCCTGGGCGTCGATGGCATAGAAGCTCTTACCCGCGGCGATGATGTCCTTATAGCCCTTACCCTCGGGGACCTTGGCAGCAGAACCGCCGAAGTCCTTACCCAGGTAGACCACCTGGCCGTCCGTGGTCAGGCCAATGACGCTGTTCAAGCTGAGGGCCACCTTTTCGATCCGGCCCTGGTATTCGTGACCGTCCAGGTAGTCCGTGTTCATACCGTTGCCGATGAAGACGGTCTCACCTTTTTTTGTCACGATGATTGAGAACTGGTTGGAGGCCGCGATCTGCTTGACCTCGGCATTGCGCTTCAGGTCGGCGGGGACGTTCAGCTGGCCCAGACGACGGTTGCCCCAGGCCACCACCTGGTGGTCCTCAGTCAGACCAATCAGGTGGTTTGAACCGGCCGCCAGCAGCTCAAACTTCTTATCTCTGACTTTCTCCGGGAGCTCGGCCAGGTCCGGCGTGTTCGCCGGCTTCGTCAGACCCCAGACATGGACCTTCCCCTCCTTGTCTATACCTGCCGAGAAGCCGGAGCCGACCGTAATCAACTGCGGATTGTCACGCATCTCCGCCGGAATATTCAGGAACTTGGCTCCAGCGGGGATATTGGTCTGGGTGGCCTCAGAATAGGAGAGGTCGACCGGATCCAGAATCGGGAAAATGCTCACCATCAGCGCGATGATCACAAAAATCACCAGGGCGACCATCGCCACACGGTTCGCCACGAAGGTCCGCACCACTGTTTTGAAGGGACTGACGATCTGCTCCTCCTCCAGGAGGCTGATCTCATTGCGATTGCCAAACAGAAATTTGAAAAGCGGGAGGCCCTTCCTCTTGAGCTTCTGCTCCGCCATATTTTTCTTCTTCTCCATGCGCGTACTCCCTTAATCTGCGATGCGTACTCTCGGGTCCACCAGGCCGTAACTGATATCCATGATCAGGTTGGAGAGCAGGGCCAGGATGACGTAGAACATCTGAATCGCCATCGCCACGTTCCAGTCCTGCGTATTCAGGGAATCGAGGAAGAACTTGCCAAGGCCATTGATGCTGAACATGCTTTCCGTAATCAGTGAGCCGGCAAAAATACCGACCACCCAACCCACGAGGAGGGTGACGACAGGCAGGAGGGCGTTGCGCCAGGCGTGGGAGTAGATGACCGTCTTCTCTTTCACGCCCTTGGCCCGGGCGGTGCGGATGTAGTCCATGGACAGGGCGTCGATCATCGCCGCGCGGATGTAGCGGGTCGTACTTGCCAGGGAGGTCAGAACGAGGACCATCACCGGGAGAACCAGGTGCTTCAGGGTGTCCAGGGTATATGCCCAGCCGCCCTTGGCGATACCTGCCGTATTCATACCCGAAACGGGCAGCCACTGCAGGCGCACGGCAAAGATATAGATGAAAATCAGGGCCACAATAAATATGGGCATACTGACACCGACCAGCGTCACCACCTGAATGCTGCGGTCGAAGAGGCTATTCTTCTTCACCGCCATGCGAATACCCAGGGGGATCGTGATCAGCAGGGCAAAAATGGTGACGAAAATATTGATCAGAATCGTGTTCCGCAGGGGGGACATCAGCACCTCTAGGGCCGGCTTGGAATAGCGGCTGCTGAGGCCGAGATCCAGGCGGATCAACTTAAAAAACCATTTAAAATAGCGCTGAATAATTGGGTCGTCCAGACCCATATTGGCTCGGGTCTGGGCGTAGAGCTCCTGGTACTGCTGGGGTGTCAGCGTATTTTTCATCGGAAAGATCTCCGCCTTCGCAGGATCGCCCGGGACAAGATTATAGATGGCAAAAATTATCGCCGAAAGTGCGACGAACACCAGGACGATGTATGCAATTCTTTTTAAAATGTATTTAAGCACGTTTTTCCCTCGCAGCACAGCGCGGAAGACCTGGTCATAACATGAATGAATACAGCAGGCAAATGGGCGCGAGGCCCATTTGCCGCTGTCTTCATCAGTTAGCTAGGCTCAGCTTTCCGCTTATAGCCGGGGCATGGCCCCTGGCTATCTCGCAGCCTCTGTTAGTCCTCGATGTGGGCGTAGAGCAGGCCCTTAGCAGTATCGGAGTTAGAGCTGTTCGCGTAGTTCTTGATCTTCTTGTTAAAGAAGTCATGCACCTGGTTGGAGTAGAGCGGCAGGTCAGGCAGCAGCTGGTTCCAGCGCTCGATGTACTTCACAAAGCCCTCGACGAACTTATCCTTCTCGTCCGGCTTGACGCGGAAGTAGCTGCTCGACAGCTTCGCCAGTTCCTCGTCGCGGATGTAGTTCGTGTTCTGACCTTGCTTGATCAGGTCCTCATCCGTGGTGTAGGTGTACTCAGGGACGAAGGCGACCGGGAATCTCGAGGCCAGGTTGAACATGTGGTAGGCGGGCTCAGCGTACTTGTCACCGGCGCTGCCGTCGCGGTAGATGTAGTTCAGCAGCTCGTCAAACTTCATGACATCCTGCTTGATCTCCATACCCGCGGCCTTCAGATCCTTGTTCTGGACCAGCTTGGTCACCAGGAGGTCGGAGACGGGGTTCTGCTCCGAGGAGCACCAGCGGATGCTCAGGGGCATCAGCTCATCGTTGACCTTCTTGTAGCGGAGGCCCTCACCGCTGTAAGGGTTGCCGTCCTTATCGAGGGTCCAGCCACCGGCCTCAAGGACCTTCTTGGCGTTCTCCAGGCTGTAGGAGTAGCTGTTCAGCTTGGAGCTCAGCTCCTTCTCGCCCTGCTTGTAGTACCACTGACCCTCACCGTAGGGGCCGTTGACGACGTTACCGTGACCCTTAGTAAAGGTCTGGACGAAGTCCTGGCGGTCCAGGAGGTAGGCGATGGCCTGGCGCACTTCCACGAACTGGGTGGGGCCGAAGTCACAGACGAACTGCAGCTTACCGTAACCCGAACGGGGGTAGTCAACATAGTCAACGTTGGCAGACTCATCGTCGACCATGTTCAGGCCCTTCTCGATAACCTCACCGTCCATAACCTGGCTGTACATATCGATGGAGCCCGTCTTCAGCTCATCCATGGCCGTGGCGGAGTTAATCTTCTTATAGATAATGCGCTCGATGTGCGGCTTCTGGCCCTCGAAGTTACCCTGGAACTCAGGGTTGATCACCAGGGTCTCAGTCTGGTTGGCCTGGTCGAAGCTCTCGACCATGTAGGGGCCCGCCACTGGCTGCTTGACATCGAAGCGGGTCTTCTGGATACGGTCCACACAGTTCTCGGCGGTGAAGTTGTCCGAGAAGTACGCGCCGTTGCCGTCATCCTTGATCTCGACCTCGCCGCCCTTATCGTTCTGCGTCCAGTACTTCCAGGGGAAGGGGCCAACGGCCACGTTCGAATACTCGAAGTAGTGGGGGGTCTTGCCCTCAGCCAGGGTCACGGAGAAGGTCAGCTTGTCCAGCAGGCGGACACCCTTCATCTCCTTCGTCTTATTGCCGTTGTAGTCCTCCCAGCCAACATACTGCGAGGCGCCGGACAGGGCCGTCTTGGCCTTCGCTTCGTTCAGCACCGGGTGGCCGAAGAAGATGGCACCTGCGACATAGTCCGCGGCGGTGATGGCCGAACCATCGCTGTACTTCAGGCCGTCCTTGATGGTGAAGGTGTAGGTGACGGTCTTGTCCTCGTTCTCCTTGCGCACCATCTTCTCCAGAGCGGTGGGGTTCTCAACATACTCGCCGTCACGGTTCGGCTCGAGGACGCTGTAGCCGCTGAGCAGGCTGCGCGAGATCTCCGCATCCGTACCGCCGTTCTGCCAGTAGGGAACGGACAGGTCGCCTTTGGGCTCCGTGTCTGTACCGATGACAACCTGGCCTTTTACTTCAATCTTCTTGTCTGAATTTCCATTGTCCGCATTTGTAGCCGCTCCGCTCGTAGCGCTGCTGCCACCGCCGCTCTTCTGGCCGCAGGCCGTCAGAACACCGAAGAGCATGCTGCACGCCAGCACCGAAGCAAGTAGCTTCTTAGACAGTTTTTTCATGTCTCTCCTCCTTTTAATTCCTAGCGAATTGATACTCAGTCCAATTCATGCCCCGAATCCTACCACAGACCTCTTTTGCCCATCAAGCATTTCCAGGGCTCTGGAGCAATTTGGTCAGAAAAGCTGCAAAAAAGTTTGCTATATTTTCCATTCGCTCCTTTTCCCGCGATTAAGGGCCTTATCCAGGCCCGCTGGGCCTTGAAGGGCCATACAGCGAGGGGGGATTCCACGTGGCACAAACATCTGTTCACGCCATGCAGACAACTTTAGCATAAAAAGCTCGTAAAGGCCAGTTTTTATGCCATGAAGCTCGGCTCATGAATCCTGGCTTGCAAAAATAAAAGAGCGCCCCGGAGTCCAAGTGGCTCCAGGGCGCTCCGCTGCGCGGACTTGTCTGGGACTCAGCTACGGCCAGTGATGAGCAGCTCCTTCGTGGCGCTGGTCAGAATTTCCAGGCCATCCTCGTGGAGCAGGCAGCTGTCTTCGATGCGCACGCCGCCCAGACCGGGAACGTAGATGCCCGGCTCCACGGTGAGCAGGACTCCTGCCGGCAGGGGCTTGTCCCACTTCGGACTGAGGCTGGGCAGTTCGTGGATTTCCAGACCCAGGCTGTGGCCCAGGCCATGACCGAAGTAGGGGCCATAGCCAGCCTCTTCGATGATGGAGCGGGCGAAGCGGTCCCCCTCCTGCCCCGTCATCCCCGCCTTGATGTTCTGTTCGGCATTGATCTGAGCCTTCAAGACCACGTTGTAGATGTCAATGAGCTTCTCATTACTGTGACCGATAAAAAAGCTACGGGTAATATCCGAGCAGTAGCCCTTGTAGATACAGCCGAAGTCCATGGTCACCATGTCGCCATCTTCCAGGATTTTTTCGGAAGCCACGCCGTGGGGCATGGCGCCACGCAGACCCGAAGCGCAGATGGTCTCAAAAGAAGGGCCGGCTGCACCGCGTTTCTTCATGTTGTACTCCAGCAGGGCCGCGGCCTCCAGTTCGGACATGCCCGCATGGAGGCAGGGCCAGGTCTCGGCAAAGGCCTCGTCCGCAATGAGTACGGCCTTGCGAATGTAATCAAGCTCCTCCGCATCCTTGATCTGACGTAGCTGGGCGAGGTCCTGGGAGATGTTCTCGAGCTCCACATCGGGCAGGGCCTTGTGCAGGGCCAGATAGTCACGGGCCGAGAGGGCCTCGCCCTCATAGCCCAGACGGCGGATGCGGTGGCGGCGAACATAGTCGTAGATTTCTTCGCGCAGGGGACCAGGGACCTGCTTCACCGTGTAGGAGAGGCACTGCTCCTGGGCCTGCTCCTTATAACGGCTGTCCACATAGATCCAGGCCTCGTCCTGGGTCAGCAGTATCTCCGAAGTTGTGCCAGAAAAATCACTCAGATAGCGGCTGTTCTCACGTCCGTAGAGAAAGACCGCCTCAAGGTGACGGCTCGCCATCAGCTCGCGCAGGGCTGCCAGGCGCTTGTCCATACGCTCTTTTTTCATTGTCTCCTCCTCTATTACCTTTATTATTAGATACTATTCTATAGCATAAAAAAGAGTTCAGAGAAGCCTCTTCCCCACTCAGATGCTCCCCCATTCTCTCATATCCACTCAGGTCATCACAGATCGAGACCCATTTTTTGGCACAGTGGATCCGGCTGGACTAAGAGCAAGGAGGAAAAGTGAAATGCAGCTCGAGCATCTGAGAAGGCTAATTCCCAGCCTCATACCACGCCGCCTTTTTTGTACGGCGCATCTCAGACCAGGCGCCCTTCCGCTGCTTTTCTGCTAAGTCCATCGCCTCTCCTCATTTTCATCATGTGCGCAGGGCTCCGTTGGGGGCCTACTGGCAACATATGGTATACAGCATACCCGTTTTGTTCATCTGAGGGCTGTCTCCGGAAGGATGGCGACATGGGTATGAGGATAAAACGTTAATTCCTCCTGCTGCAATGATACAAAATATTCATGGTAGACAGCAAATTCTCGATTCGTCAGATGGATGCAGATCTGCCGCCCGTCACTGTCCTGAAAATACAGGTGGTACAGCGTATAGCTGCCGGAACGCCTCCCCGCCTTACGCTTTTCACTGTCCGTAGCGATATACGATACGACAGCAGTTTCAGGTCCATGTACCAGATCGGCCATGACTGGATACACGATACGCAGAGAAAGAACGAAAAACGCCAGCACAATCCCGAGCACATATGAGACACGTCCACATCGATACAGGCAAGGGTGACGTTTAGAGAAGCCGCTGGAACTTTTCCTAGCCCTAATGTGCAGCAAGCCCCAGCAGAAAAAGGAAGTAGCGAGCAGCGAAATAAGCATTCCGATTATTTTAAATACGAATGCACGCCGACCGATATATACAGAATCGCAGTAAGCAGATAGACAGAACACCCCAAATGTCAGCAGAATGAGCATCCCCATACAAATGCCTGGGCGGGAGCGAAAACGTGTGCAGCTTGCTTCACTGGCCTTCTTGAACATATGCGTCCCCCTGTTTATCAGCTGTCTGCAGGGGCTCTTAGTACAGTCCTCACCCAGGTCCCCAGTTCAGGCCTCGAAGTCCACGGACAGCCCGTCCTCTGCTCATGAATTAATAGAGTTCATTGTAGGGAAAGGGCAGGGCAAGGCAAAAAAACCAGAGGCGCTCAGCCAGGCGCTTCAGGCGGATATACCAGGGTTCGTGGCTGTCCACCGGGCGGACCAGCACGGTGCTGACCAGGCCCAGGCCAGCCAAGGCATCGGTGAAGTATTGGTCCCCCAACATCAGCGTCTCAGAGGGCTTCCGGGAAAAGTCCTGCATGGCCTGGCGCAGGGCCCGTTTGCCGGGCTTCCCCGCCTCCCCGTAGACGGGAATGGCCAGGCCCTGACGCTCCAGATTCTGAGCCAGGGCCGCCGCCCGCCCCCGCTTGGCATTGGAGACCACGGCCACATCCAGCCCTGCCTCACGCATGGCCCGCAGATGGGCCAGGGCCCCAGGGCTGGCCTCACGTCGTCCGTGCCCCTGAAGGCAGTTATCCAAGTCGGTCAGTACAAGCCGGTAGCCCTGGCCATAGAGTCGGCGCCAGTCCAAGTCGGCTACGCTTGAGATGTAGGCCTGGGGCCGCCACTTCGCAGCTGGCATCATGTTTACCTCTTCCCTGATATAAAAAAGACCGGCCCCCGCCAGCAGCAGCCCCAGCTGGAGACTGCGGCCAGCGGACTAGGGACCGGCCCTCATATGGTCGAGGTGACAGGATTCGAACCTGCGACATCCTGCTCCCAAAGCAGGCACGCTACCAACTGCGTCACACCTCGTGCAGACGAAAAAGAGTCTAACACAAAGACTTCTGAACTTACAAGGGCGGGGCGGCGAAGCCGGAGACAAAAATCCGTCCCCGAAACTCAGCCCGCCCCCCAAGACTAAGCCTCAGCGCGGCTCATCCTGGCCCTCAGTCTGACCGCTCTCTTCCTGGGCCTGGGCCTCCTGCTGGGACTCACGTTCCTGCTGGACCTGGGCCGCCTCCTGCTGGACTTCGCGCTCCTGTTCCTCCCCAGAATCCCCCGCCTCACGGCGTAGGCGGCGGAGCTCCAATTCCTGGCCCTCCTCCTCATAAGCTTTGACCGCCTGGGCATAGCGCTCGGGACGGTAGATCGCCTGGAACCAGAGAAGCCCCAGATAGGCCAGGCCCAGGAGCAGCATCAGGGCGGAGAGCAGCATGGACACAGGCACCCGGCTGTGGCCGATGTAGAGGGCGTCGGTGCGGATGCTCTCTACGAAGAAGCGCAGCAGGCCATAGAGAACAAGGTACCAGGCGAGACAGACTCCGCGGCGCTCCTGGCGGCGGCGGATCAGCAGGAGTATGGCAAAAATCAGCAGGTTGCCAAGAAATTCGTAGAGAAAAGTTGGATGCACAGGCAGGTCGGGATTCAGACCTGGCTGATTCAGACTGGCCAGATAGCGCCTCGTCCCATTAGAGTACATACCCCAGGGCAGGCTCGTATTCGTACCGAAGGCCTCCTGATTGAAGAAGTTGCCCCAGCGCCCAATAGCCTGGCCAAGGGGGATATAGACAATCAGGTAGTCCATGCAGCGCAGGCTTGAAATCCCTTTGATACGGGAGACCAGGCAGACGCCCAGAATCGCGCCAATGACCCCTCCGTAGAAGGCCATGCCCCCAGAGCGCGTATCAAAAATGGACCAGAGATTATTGCGGTATTGGTCCCAGGAAAAAATCACATAATAGATGCGGGCGCAGATCACCGCCAGAGGAATGGCCGCAATCAGGCAGTCCAGCACGTCATCCTGGCAAAAGCCGTAGCGGCGGCTGTGGCGCAGGGCCAGATACATCCCCAGCAGGACCCCCAGGGCGATGACAATGCCATACCAGTAGATGGACAAGCCGAAGACCTGTACGGCCTCGCGCTGAATGTGGAGCTCGTGTATCCCGAGTCCGGGGAAACTCACAATGTAGTCCATAGTTCAATTCTCCTATTCTTATAGAACTCACAGTCTGGAACTCAGCGCCTGAAACTCGGCGCCGCTCTCAGGCGGACGTTCGAGCGCCTGCACTAAGCTTTTCCGGCCAGGAGGCGCAGTTCAACACTGTCCACCGGCTCCTGCAGGAAGCTCAGAGCCTCAAGCCCTCGCTTCCAGTTTGCCTCTCTATAGGCCCGGGCATAGTCCTCCAGATCCAGGCCGTCCAGGCTCAGGTGCAGGAGTTCCAAGGCCTGACGCTCGACGCTGTCAAAGGCCCGGACAAAACGGCCGAAGGCCGCCTTGCGCTGCTCTTCATAGAGCTCTGGCCTGAAATACCGGGGCTGTCCCGCAGCCAGGCGCCCCAGCTCAGCACTGAGCTCAGCCCGCAGCTCGGCCAGGGCCTCCGCCGCCCCTTCACGGTCCAGGCTGGCCGTACAGTGAGCATATTGGCGTTCCAACTGGTAGCGCAGTTGCAAACTGTCGTTGATAAGGCCCCTCTGATAAAGCTCGTGATATAGTGGGGCGCTGTCCCCCAAAAGGCTGTCCAATAACAGCTGGGCCGAGACATTTTCCCTGGCACGCTCCAAGTCGTCAAGAAGCCACGGAAGCTGTTCGACACGCTTCTTCTGGGCCCAGTAGACCGCCTCTGGCCCCGTGTTCTGCTCCTCTTCCAGCTGTACAGGGGCCTGGCCAAAACTCCGCTCATATTCCTGGACCAGGTGACCAGGCGCCGAACGGAAGTCTGACAAGATGCCGTCCAAAAAGCTGAGCAGCTCTTCCAGGTCCCCAGCAGACCAGTCGCCCGACACAGTGGCCTGGACCTGGGCCGGGTGGTAAATGGACCTGTGCAGGGCCTGTAGGTCCTCGGCCCTAAGCTGCTCCAATTCTTCACGATCTCCGCCAATATCATGGCGCACCGCCTGCTCCTTATAGAGGGCCGCAAAGAGACGCTGCCAGGCACGGCTCTCAGGCTCGTCGGCATACATGTCCAACTCGGCCTGGATGATGGGCAGCTCCGCCGCAATGCGCTGGGAACTGAGTTCGGCCTGGAAGAAGGCCCGTGTCAGGAGTTGGGCCGCCTGGGCCAGTGGAGCTCCGCTCCCCCTGACATAGTAGACCGTAAACTCGTGCCCCGTATAGGCGTTGCTCTGACAACCAAGGGCGGCTAGGGCTTGCATGAGGCCCTCCCTCTGCCCCCCCTCTTCATCCGCCCGTTCAAAGATACAGTGCTCCAGGAAGTGAGCCGATCCGGGTAGAATAGCCCGCAAATCTCCGGCCCCTGTCCGAAAGTGACGGTAGGCTGAGCCGTAGGGCAGGGCCAGGGCAAAGAAGCGCTGGTGGAAGCCTGGCTTCGGTATGTAGTAACAGCGAAAGCCACTGGGGTGGCGGTAGAGATCGATGGGCTCAGCTGTCCAGGGATTTGGACGCCGCTCCTGGACAAAGCTGGACAGCGACCTGAGATAGCGGTCAAGCTCAGACATGGAGGTCCTCCTCTCGCCCTCCGTCAGCGGACGCCTCTGGCTCCTCCAGCCGGGGGCCCAGACTGTAACAGATGCACTCTTCCAAACTCTGGGCGAGCTTGATGACATCCTCTCTTGTGAGGGCCTTGAGGGCCTGGGCCGCATCCTGGTGGTCCCAGAGCTGGCGGCGCCCCCAGGCCTGAAGCTGGACGAAGAGCTTGGCGCTGAGCCGGTCTTCCGCACTGCTCAACTGCCCCAGTAAGAGTTTGCGACTCTTCTCCAGCAGCTCATCACTGAAGTGCCCAGCGGCAATCAGGGCCAGCTGCTCACGCACGGCCCGAACCGCCTCCTCCACCGCCGAGGGGGCCAGGCCCGCCGAGACGACAAGACTCAGCTGCCCAGGCTTCGGATAGGAATAAATACTGTAGGCCAGGCCCTGTCGCTCGCGAATCTCCTCAAAAAGGAGGGAGTGACTGTCCCCGCCAAACATGCTGTTGAGCAGGGCCTGGGCCATGGGCTTGCCCAGGCCAGGCGCAGGCAGCCCCCGCCAGGCCATATACAGACGGTCCTGGCGCAGGTCCTCCTGCTCGCTCTGCCGCCCCCGCAGAACTGGAGGGCGATACTGGGGCAGGAGGCCGCGGCCCAGTTCAGGCCAGGCCGCCTGCTCCCGCTTACGCCCCTGGAAGGCAAAGCCCTCCAGACAGTGCTGGATCGTACGAAAGTCCTCCTCTTCCAGATGCCCCGCCGTATAAACATTGATCTGTGCCTCGCGCAGCAAGTCCTGCCAGGCCCTGCTTACCTCCTCCAGGCTGAGCGTCTCCAAGTCCTCAATCGCGCCCCCCGCAGGCAGGCCCCAGGGACCTTCAGGAAAGAGTAGCGCACTGGCCCTTCTAGCTGCGCAGTAGGCCTTATCCCGCTCCTGGGCGCGGCGGTCCAAAATCAGATTTTCCCGTTCGCGCTCCAAGTCCTCAGGGCGGAAGAGCCTGTCCCCCGACCCCTGACGGCCCAGAATCTGCCGGAAAAATACGGGCAGCATCTCACGGAAGGGTCGCTCGGAGCTCTCCAGTCCCTGGTCCAGGGCGGAAAGCTCGAAATAGAGCAGCTGCAAGTCCCCTTCACTGCGGAGCTCGGACTGGACCAGGGCCCCGTAGTGGGCGTCCTGACAGCGGTTAAAAGAAATCGTCTCAGGGAACTGGGCCGAGTGGCGCAAAACCAGTTCCTGGGCAAGGTTGCGGGCCGCATTCTTGCGGGACTCAGCCCGAATTTTACACTCCAGAACCAGGAGATTGCTGCCAAAGCGCAGACTGGGCAAGTGGTAATGGGCCACACCGCCACCTCGGCTGATGGGCACGAGGCGTTCGCGGCTCGCGAGGTAGCGGCGGACGCCCCTGCTGTCCTCATCGACAGCACGTTTTACCGCATCGAGATTGGGGAAACTGCGTTCCTCGCGCCAGAAGCGCAGAAGCTGAACCTGCAATTCCTGGCCATAGAGATCTCCATTGAAGTCGTAAACGTAGGTTTCGAGCAGGGGTTCACTGGCCTCGGTCTCAACAGTGGGGCGCAGACCAATATTACTGATCGAGTCATACCAGCGCTGGCCGATCAGAGTGCGGCTGGCATAGACGCCGAAGGGCAGGAGGACCTGACTCCGGTCCAGGCGCATATTTGCCGTCGGCATGCCGACCGTGCGGCCCAGGGCCCGGCCACTGACCACCCGCCCCTCAACAAGAAAGGGATGCCCCAGAAGGCGGCGGGCATCTTCCAGTCGGCCGTCGAGCAGTGCCTGGCGGATGCGCGTTGAAGAGATGCGTCCACCCACAGCCTCCACCTGATCCACGACCACGATGTCCACGGCGTGCTCCCGCCCCCAGCTGCGGAGAAAGTCCACATCACCGCTGCGCCCTCGGCCGAAGCGAAAGTCACTGCCAACCACAATCAGCTTGCAGGGCATGTACTGGCAGAGCTCCTCCAAAAAGGCTGCGGGCTCCAGCTGCCGAAAGCGCTCGGTAAAACGCTGCTCAAAACTATAGCGCACCCCCAGTTCGGCGAGAAAGTCCGCCCGAATCTGGCTGGTCTGAATGCGCAGGCCCCAGTTCTCCAACCAGGCCTTACGCGGAGCCTCTGGCTCCTCCAGGGCCACACTCTCCTCCCCCTCAGCGCGAACATGCTCCTGCAGGTGGGACAGAAGCTGCTTGGGCAAGTAGTCAAAGGTATAGACTGCGGGAATGAGCTCTCGTTCCTGGCAGCCCTGGAGCAGACTCAGAAGCAGGCGCTGATGGCCGCGGTGCACACCATCAAAAAATCCGAGGGCGAGGCCGAAGCCCTTGCTCTGCTCATCCTCCCGCAGCAGGCCACAGACCTGGACGTCGGGCTGACTCTGATTGACATAGCAGCGGACATGCCGCTGCTCAGTTTTCTTTATGTTGCAGGGACTCACGGTCACAGAACATCCTCTCCACAATGGCACGAACTTCGCCTCGCCCGTTCCGGCTTCCGAGGCGCACAAAGCCCAGCAGCTCGGCAGCCGGATCCCGCACTACGCCGTAGGGGCCCCGCCCCTCCGGGATGCGCTCGCTGGCGATCAAGGGCTGACGCCCACAGAGCAGGGCATCTATTTCGGCTGGAGTAAATTCTATCACAGGCCGCCCGGGGAGGGCGCTACGCAGAGGCAGTAGGGCCTGGGCCAGGCCGGGCTCCGCCAGTTTCTCGAAGTCCACAGCCTGCTCCAGCTGGTAGGGGCCGACAGCACGGCGCTGGAGGTAACTGCAGTGGCCAGGATAGCCCAGTTGAGCGGCCAGATCTCGGGCCAGACTCCGAACATAATAGCCCTTGCCACAATGAAGCTCAAAGCTCAGATAAACCAGGGCCCCCGCCCTCTCCTGAAGCTCGGTACGCAGGCCCAGGAATTCCAGACTGTGGCAGAGGACCCGCCGCGCTTCGATGGGCGGCATGTCCCCCCCACTGCGGGCATAGCTGTATAGTGCCCGGCCACCTACCTTGATGGCCGAATAGCTTGGGGGAATCTGATCCTGTGGACCCAGGTGCTGGCCCAGCAGGGCCTGGCGCCGCTCCGGATCGGCAAAGAGGGCCTCAAGTTGGGCCTGGTCCTCAGCCGTCAGCAGGCGTTCTTCTGTGACGGCTCCCTCCGTATCCAGCGTCTCCGTACTGCGACCCAGGCAGAGCTCAAAGCGGTAGCGCTTGTCATAGTCCTCCATAAATGGCAGCAGTGAGCAGGCTCGGCCCACAGCCAGGACAAGTAAACCCTCCGCAAAGGGATCCAGTGTCCCGCAGTGTCCAATGCGGCGCAGGCCCAGCCCCTTCCGCGCCCGGGCCACGGCGGCAAAGGAGGTCGGTCCAGCAGGCTTATAGACTGGCAATATGCCCTGTGGAGGCGGGGGAGCAGTCCGTCCTGTGCGGGGCTCCTGCCCTTCCAGTTCCAGAGACCCAGCTCGCAGGCCCACCTGCGCCCCCTGAGACTCAGGCCCTGCCTCCCCCTGTCCAGTCAGAAAAGCCCCCAGTTCCTGCAGGCACTTCGTACGTGCCCGATTGCGGCGCATGGCCGGCAGACGGAATCCCGCTGCCCGCCGATGCCCTCCACCGCCAAAGCGGGCCGCAAAAAGGTTGGCATCCAGACTTTCTTCCGTGCGAACACTGGCCCGCCACTTGTGTTGCTCCGTCTCGCGCAGGAGCAGGGCCAGCTCCACACCTTCCACACTGCGCAGCTCTGCCGCCAGTCCCTCCGTATCGCCCTCAGCCAGGCCCAGACGCTGACTCAGCTCCAGATCCAGGAACGCTAAGAGCACCCGCCCATCGAAGAGAAACTCCGCCTGGCTCTTGATCTCCCCCTCAAGGCGCAGACGGGCTGGACTGCGCTCATCAAAGAGTTTGACAGCCAGGGAGTAGAGCGGGGGCTGCTGGCCCATCAGGTAGGCAGCGGCGGCAAACGTCCGCGCCCGGACGCTGCTGTAGGCAAATTTTCCTGTATCTGTGAGCAGGCCGACCATCAGATTATTGGCCATACTGGGCTTGAGCAAGCCCGGGTGCCGGCGCTCCCAGGATTGGATGAGCTCCGTGACCAATTCCGCTGTAGCGGCGGCGGCAGCCTCGACGTGGTGAAGCCCGGCCCCCTCCGCCGTCCCCTCATGATGGTCCAGAATAGCCCTTCCAGCCGCAGCCAAAAAAGAAGTCTGGCGGCGTCCCAGACGGCTTGGCTCATGGCAGTCCAGCATCAGAGCATAGGCCTCGGCGCTGGGAGCCACAGCGACCTTCCCAGACTCGTAGCCCCCGTTCGCCGCAAGCTGCAAGAGGTCCTGGCGTTGGAGGCAGGCAGCCAACTTGGACTCCAGCGCCTCCTCCAGCCAAACGGTGACCCTGAGGCCGAAGACCTGCTCCACGGCCTCAGCCAGGGCCAGACAGGAGCCCAGGGCATCTCCGTCCGCATGGATGTGGGGATAGATGCCCACCGGAGAGTCCTGCCCCATCAAGCCCTGCAAATCGGTATAGAGCTGCTCTTGAAATTGCTCAAACATAAATCTACATCCTCAATAGAAAAGAGGAGCGCCCAGGTCAAACCCAGCTACTCCTCTCCTTAGCCAGTCTCGGCGGGGCCTCTTAGCCAGGCCTCCCGAGGCCCACTGGATCGGATCCACTCAGGACCGTCCCATAGCCTCGTCAATAAGCTGGTCAATGCGCAGGCCGCGCTCCAGGCTGTCATCCAGTACGAAAATCAGCTGGGGAACGGTTCTAATCCGCATTCCCTGGCTGATCTCCGTACGGAGATAACCCTGGGCCTTCTTCAGCGCCTGCAGGCAGCGCTCCTTCTCCTCAGCCGAGCCGGGAATGCTGACATAGCAGCGGGCTTGGTCAAGGTCGCCAGAGACCTGGACCTCCGTCAGGCTCACCAGGCTGCTGACCCGGGGATCCTTCAGACTGCGCAGGGCCTGGGCGAGAACACGGCGGAGTTCATCGTTGATTTTTGCCTGCCTAATTGGCTGCATTCGCGGCCACCTCCTTCATCTCGAAAGCCTCAATCACGTCGCCGGCCTTGATGTCATTGAAGCGCTCCAGAGATAGACCACATTCGTAGCCGGCGTGCACCTCTCGCACATCGTCCTTGAAGCGGCGCAGGGAGGCCAGCTTACCCTCAGTGATGACCACGCCGTCACGGATCAGGCGGACCTGGCTGTTGCGCTGGATGGTTCCGTCGGTGACATAGGCGCCGCCGATGGTACCCACACTGGAGACACGGAAGATCTCACGGATTTCGGCGTGGCCATTGACCTGCTCGCGGAAGACCGGATCCAGGAGGCCCTGCATGGCGGCTTCCATATCCTCAATGGCGTTGTAAATGACACGGTAGAGACGGACGTCGACACCCGCTTCCTTGGCGATCTCTCCGGCGTTATTGACCGGACGAACATTGAAGCCAATGACGACCGCATTACTGACCTCCGCCAGGCGGATATCGCTCTCGTTGATGGCGCCGACAGCCGAATGGATGACCTGGATTCGCACCTTCTCATTGCTGAGCTTCTCCAGCGACTGCTTGACCGCTTCAGCGGAACCTACGACGTCAGCCTTGACCACAATGTTCAGATCCTTGACCTCACCGGCGCTGATACGGCTGTAGAGGGTATCCAGGTTCATGCGGCTGCTGCTCTTCATCAGGGTCTCACGCTGCTGGGCGCGGCGCTTATCTGCGAGCTGGCGGGCCACACGCTCGTCCTCGACGGCGTAGAAAACTTCACCGGCCTCCGGAACCTCCGGCAGACCCAGAATCTCCACAGGCATGGAGGGCCCAGCTTCTTTAACCTGACGCCCGCTGGCATTGGCCATCGCACGGACATTGCCGACGATGGCCCCCGTCACCAGGGTCTCCCCCCGGTGCAGGGTACCGCGCTGGACCAGGACCGTGGCCACGGCGCCGCGATTCTTATCCAGCTTGGCCTCAATGACAATACCCTTGGCCTGGCGATTCGGGTTGGCCTTGAGCTCCAGCATATCCGCCGTCAGCAGCAGCATGTCGAGCAACTCGTCCACACCCTCACCCGTCTTCGCGGAGACGGGCACCATAACAGTGCTTCCACCCCAGTCCTCAGCCAGGACCTCATGGGCTGCCAGCTCCTGCTTGACACGGTCCACATTCGCCCCCGCCTTGTCCATCTTATTGATGGCGACGACGATGGTCGTTTCCGCGGCTTTGGCGTGGTTGATCGCCTCGATGGTCTGAGGCATGACGCCGTCGTCCGCGGCTACCACCAGGATGGCGATGTCCGTGGCCTGGGCTCCACGCATGCGCATGGTTGTAAAGGCCTCGTGACCCGGCGTATCCAGGAAGGTGATCTGGCGGTCCCGGACGTCGACTGTGTAGGCACCGATATGCTGCGTAATACCGCCGGCCTCACCCGAGGCCACGCGGCTGTTACGGATATAGTCGAGCAGGGAGGTCTTACCGTGGTCAACGTGTCCCATGACGGCGACAACGGGGGCCCTGGGCTGCAGATCCTCCTCCAGATCCTCGCTCTCGTCGAAGAGGATGTCCTCCTCGGAAACCTCCACAAGTTGCTCGGTCTGAATACCGAATTCTTCGGCCACCAGACTCGCGGTGTCGTAGTCAATGACCTCGTTCAAGGAGGCCATGACCCCGCTCAGCATCAGGACCTTGATGACCTCGGCACTGGTCTTCTGGATCGCCTCGGCAAACTCCTTGACCGTGATACTGGCAGGAAGACTGATATGCGTCAGCTGGGAGGCGGCCACCTGCTTCTGACCACGCTTCTGGCGCTTGCCCCCACGGCGCAGGTACATCTCATCCTGGTCGTAGTTAAAGTTCTTCAAATTGCCGCGGCGGCGCTGATTCTGATCACGGCCCTCATGCTCGCGCTTCTTGTTGCGGTCCATCGCCGAACGCTGGGCGAAGCCGCGTCCGGACGAACTGGGCAGGGGGGCTTCAAACATCGGCGTCCCACCTGGCTTCCGGCGCAGGGCTGGACGGCGATTCCGATTCTGCCGATCGTCCTCGCGGTCCTTGTCAAAGCCGCCAGCCCCAGGGCCACCGGCGTGGTAGACCCCCGTATTGGAAGTCCGGCGCCCGGGGCCGAAGCTCTGGGCACCAGGGCCCTGACGGCGGCGCTCAGCGCCCTGGCCCCGCTGCTCGTGCTGGCGGGCGAAGGCCCTGGCCGTCGCCGCAAGTCCGGAGTCCACGGGCTTGCCCCCCTGACGGCCAGCATTCATCTGCTGGAAAATATTGCCCAGCTTCCGCGGGCCCTTCGGGGCCGCGGGCTTAGGGGGCTCAGCAGCGCCCGCAGGGTCCGCCTGACCGGCGCTCGTAGCCTGCTCGATGCGCTTCGCCTCGGCCTCCGCCTGGGCGGCGGCCTCTGCCTCCTGGCGCTGTTTATGGATGTTGCCTATTTTGCGCGGCTGAATGCTGCTGATACCACTGACACTGCCACTGTGCACCAGCTGCTCCAGCGGCTTGGTCTCGGTCGGGCGCTCCTCCACGGCCGTTTTCCCAGCCTCCGCAGCTGACTTGCTGGCCTTGCCCTGCTTGTCGTCCTTATTCACGGAGACTGGCTCGGCGCCCTCCTGGGACTTCACAGCAGGCTTCCTAGACTCCTGCTTCGACACAGCGGCTGCCTTGCTGTCCTCAGCCGAGGACCTGCGCTGTTCCGGGGTCTGCTTTACCTTCTGTTCCTGGGTCGGGGACTCAGCAACAGCGGTCGTCTGCTCTGGTCCTGCAGGGCGCTCCGGCTTCTTCGCCAGCCCGGTGTCCGCTGTTTTGCTCACTGCAGACGAAATCTGAGCCGTCGCTTCTGCAACCGGCTCCGCGCTCTTCTGTGCCAGGTTCGGATCCAGAGTCGCACTCTGGGCCTCGGCCTGCGGGACGGCTGGGGTCGCCTCCTTGCGGGGACGCTTCGCCTTAAACACCTTGACTGTCGCGGCAATGGTCTTACCCGAGACACCCTGCATTTCCACGGTGGGCCGGTCTGCTTGCTGCGCCTCGACCTGCTGCCCCGCGTTCTGCTGGTCCTTATCTAAGACCTCTTCTTTAGTCTGCATCCCTTGCTCTTCACGTTTCGCCATACTGATAACTGGATCCCTCCCGAGCTCACTCTCCGCCCCGAAAAGCAGGATTCAGGGCAATCTCCGTCATTATACACAATTTTCTAATATAGGGGCCAAGCTCCAGAGCCTGCCAGGACTGTTCTCCAGGTCCTTCAATGGTCCCGAGGCAGCCAGAGTTCCTCGATGCCCGCAATCAGGCCGGGCTCAGTCAGCAGGAGGACCCCCTGCTCTTCCCGCCCGAAGAGGCCGCCCAGTTCCGCTTTTGTAAAATAGTCCAGGCTGCGGCCCCGAGCTTGTTCTGAGGCGCTGTAACTAAAGCGGCGACGCAGGGCCCGTCCGGCGTCACTGGCCAGGATGATGAGGGCCTGGGGCTGCTGCTCTAAGCCCCGTCGACAGGCCCGATCCCCGGCAATCAGCCGGCCAGCCCTGCGGGCCAGGCCGAGCAGACGGTAGATCTGAGCCTTAGTGTCCGAATCAAGTCCGACCATCTTCTCCCCCTTTTTGCTCGCCCCCAGTTCCTGGCTCCTGGAACACAAAGATACGGGCCTTTCTCTTAGATGGCTCCGCCGTCTTGGGCAGGTCTAGCCCCTCCACTTCAAGGGCTTCCACAGGGAGAAGGCCACGCTGGACCAGGGCCATCGACAGCTTCGCCACATAGGCCTCCTGCTGCCCCTTGTCCTCTGCAGTCCGCCCCTGGAGCTTCTGCCAGTCCTTGGGGCGAAGGAAACGGCGTCGGCACTGTGGGTCTGCACAGATGTAGGCTCCGCGTCCTGGGGCCCGCCCCGTCGGATCTGGCTGCAGCTGGCCCCGCTCATCGCGGACCAGCCGCAGCAATTGCTGGCGGTCGAAGGAGCGCCGGCAGCAGATGCACATTCGCTGCGGCACATGCTTTGGATTTTTTTGCACCGGCTCACCTCCCAACGCGCTTGACCGGGCTGACCAGGCAGATCTGGCCTCATTAGGCCTCCCAGTCCTCGTGACTCTGCTCAGGCTCCTGCTCCTCTTCCCCGAGGTCCGCCAGGAGTTCCTGTTCCAGAGCTTCACGCAGTTCCGTCTCACTCTTGATGTCCATCTTGTAACCGGTCAGCACCGCCGCCATCTTGGCGTTCTGGCCCCGCTTACCAATAGCCAGGCTCAGCTGCTGGTCGGGAACGATGACCGTCGCGGTCTGGGTCTCGTCATCCAGGTAGACCTGGTGGACACGGGCCGGCAAGAGGGCGCGGCGGATGAACTCAGCCAGGTCATCACTGTACTCGATCACATCGATGCGCTCGCCGCCCAGCTCCTTCATCACCGCCTGCACGCGCATGCCATGCTGGCCCACACAGGCCCCCAGGGCTTCCACGTTCGGATCCTTGCTGCGCACGGCGATCTTCGTATGGCAGGCCGTATTCTCACGGCGGCTGCCCTCGCGCTCATCTTCCATGCGGCCGCGGGACAGCTGTCCCGCATCGCGGGCGATGGATACGATCTCCACCGTGCCTGAAGCGATCTCTGGCACCTCCTGCTCGAAGAGGCACTTGACCAGTCCTGGGTGGCTGCGCGAAACGTAGACCACCGGACGTCCGTGACGCTCTGAGACCTTCAGAACATAAAAGCGCATGCGCTGATTGAAGTTGTAGCGCTCCCCACGGATCTGCTCCTTGAACGGCAGGATGGCCTCCGCCCGATCAATGTCCACAACCACTTCCTTGCGGTCCCGACGTTGGATCACGCCCAGGCAGCTCTGTCCCACACGGCCGCTGAATTCCTGCTGAATGCGTGCTTTCTCCGCATCGGCCAGGTTCTGCATAATCACGCCCTTGGCCGTTTGGGCGGCCAGGCGCCCCAGCTTCTCCGGATTGGTCTGGAAGGAGAGCAGGTCGCCCAGCTCGATCTCCGCCGAGGCTGCCTGGGCCTCGGCCAGACTGATTTCCTTATTCGGATCCGTGACTTCCTCCACGACTTCCTTCAACTGATAGACGGTCATGTCCCCCGTCTCACGGTCGACTTCCGCATAGATATTGTCGTAGTTGCGCAGCTCCGTAAACTCGCGCTTGTAGGCCGCCACCAGAGCTGTTTCAATCGCCTCGAAGAGGGCCTCCGCGGATATGCCCCGCTCCTTTTCCAGATCCTGCACGGCGCTGATCAATGCTGCATTCATAGGTACCTCCTTTGTACGCTATAGAGTTTCTCTTCTTTACCCCCATAGCAAAATCCAGTCAGGCCCACTGCGGGGCCCCTCCCGAACCTAGCCAAAATCCACTTCTCGCCTGATCTCGCGGACAGCTCCGCGCTCCAGCTCGAATTCCTGCTCCAATTCCGCCCGTTTTTTCTCGGAGATCCGCCGCCCCTTCAGGGCCTTGACATCCAATTTCTGACGCAGGCGGAGGCGCTCCTCATCCGCATCCAGCAGGTAGGCCTGGATCTCATGCCGCCCCTCCCTTGGCTGGGCCAGACGCAGGCGCAGCAGTTCGCCGCGGTGGCGCAGCAGGGCCGCCGTATCCTCCAGGGGCCGCTCATAGCCCCAGGAACAGACCTCCAGATTGTAGGGCTGCTGCCAGGAAAACTGCTGGTCCAACACGGGATTCACCGCCTCTGTCACCGCCTCGCAGTCCTCCAGGGAGATGGGATGACTGCTGTCCAGAATCAGGCGCAGCACCTGCTCACCCTCCTCCTGGCAGAAGCTCAGGCCCGCTAGAACCAGTCCCTCAGAGAGGGCCTCCACCACCGGCCGGCAGAGCTCCATCGCCTCCGCTGCCAGGGCACCGCCCTTGACCATAAACTTCCCCTTTCATGAAAAAAAGCGGGTCCTGAAACCCACTTTTAAAAGCCGACTGTCAACAACACGAGCCTAGCACAAATGGCTGGCAATGGCAAGTCCTTCGGGACCTTCCCCCGAGAGGGCCCGCCGCAGAAGCCCCACAGATAAAAACGCCCGTTCCGACCTTCCTTAAGAAAGCTCGGAACGGGGCGCTGCTGTCTTTAGCGACTACCAGCTAATCGCTGACCAGCTTGAATCACATTTTCTGACGCCAGGTATAGGAAGTGTGCAGGAGCTCATGAGCCTTATGCCCGCAGGGCTCACCCAGAAACTCCTCATAGATCTTCAGAACGCGAGGGTTCTTGTGCGACTGACGAATTTTCTTCGCCTGGTCATGCTTGTAAATGGACTCCATACGCCGGTGGATAACTGAGACGTCCCCGCGGTGATAGGGCTGGCCGCCGCCCGCGATACAGCCTCCGGGGCAGGCCATGATCTCAATGGCCGTGTAGTCCGCCTCCCCGTCACGGATGCGGCGCAGGACCTCACGGGCATTGCCCAGGCCGTTGGCACAGGCGATACGGATCGTCTTGCCATTGATCTCCACCTTGGCCTCCTTAATTCCCGAAAGACCACGGAGGTTGTAGAAATCCAGCTGCTTGAGCTCCTTACCTGTCAGCCACTCATAGGCCGTGCGCAGGGCCGCTTCAATGACGCCGCCCGAGGAACCGAAGATGTCACCCGCACCGGAGGACTCGCCCATCAGCTCGTCGAAGTCCTCATCTTCAAGGCCGACGAAGTCGAGCGAAATGTCGTGCAGCATCTGGGCCAGCTCACGTGTTGTGATGACGATGTCCACATCGCTCATCTCACCCTGACCCAGTTCGGGACGGGCCGACTCATACTTTTTCGCAACACAGGGCATGACCGAGACGACCACCATATCCTTGGGGTCCACACCCAGCTTTTCCGCCAGATAGGTCTTGGCCAGGGAACCGAAGATCTCGTGGGGAGACTTCGCTGTCGAGGGGATGTCCAGCATGTCGCCGAACTGGTGCTCCAGGAATTTGACCCAGCTGGGGCAGCAGGAGGTCAGGATGGGCAGGCGCCCTCCCTGCTCGATGCGCTGCACCATCTCTGCGGCTTCTTCCATAACCGTGATGTCTGCGGCGAAGTTCGTATCATAGACCTTATCGAAGCCGAGGGCCCGCAGGGCGGCGACCATCTTGCCCGTAACGTCGGTTCCTGGCTCCATGCCGAAAGCCTCGCCGAGGGCCACGCGCACAGCGGGGGCCGTCTGCACAATGACCGTCTTTTTCTTATTGCTGAGGGCGTTCCAGACCTTGCTCACATTGTTCACTTCGGTCAGGGCAGCCGTCGGACAGACGGCCACGCACTGGCCGCAGAAGGTACAGGTCGTATCGTGCATGGGCATGTTGAAGAGGGTGCCCATCAGCGTGTCAAAACCGCGGCCGACCTCCGTCAGAGTACCGACGGTCTGCACCTCGTTACACATGGTCTCACAGCGCTTGCAGAGCACGCATTTCTGCATATTGCGCACGATGGACAAGGAGCTCTCATCCATTTCCGACTGCGTCATCTTCCCGGGATAGTGAATGCGGCGCACCCCCGTCTGAGCGGCCAGATCCTGCAGTTCGCAGTTGCCGTTCTTTCGGCAGATCAGGCAGTCCTTGGGATGGTTGGACAGCAGCATCTCAATCATCATCCGCCGGGACTGGATCACCTTGATGGTGTCCGTGCGCACGCGCAGCCCCTCCCACACCGGGGTCGAGCAGGCCGCGAGCATCTTGTCACGCCCCTCCTGCTCCACCATGCAGACGCGGCAGGAGGCCAGCTGATTGACCATGTGCATATCGTGCAGGTCGAGGTGGCAGAGCGTGGGAATTTTGATATTCAGTTTTCTTGCAGCCTCCAGGATTGTTGTACCCTTCGGCACTTCCACTTCTTTACCGTTGATCCAAACATGTATCATTCGGGCACTTCCTCCTAGAGTTTCTCAATGGCCTTGACGGGGCAGACACTGTAGCAGGAGCCGCACTTGACGCAGGCCTCCTGGTCGATCAGGTGCTTCGTCTTCTTCTCACCCGTGATACAGTCCGCAGGGCACTTGCGCTTGCACATACCACAGCCAATGCACGTGTCCTGGATCACATAGGAGAGGAGATTGCGGCAGCTGTGCGCCGGGCAACGCTTCTCCTTAACATGGGCCAGGTACTCGTCCATGAAGTAGTGCATCGTGGAGAGCACCGGGTTCGGGGCCGCCTGCCCCAGGCCGCAGAGCGAGGTGTCGCGGATGACGACGCAGAGGTTCTCCAGGTACTCCAGGTCCTCCTCCTTGCCCTTGCCTTCCGTAATGCGCTCGAGCATCTCCAGGACGCGCATGTTACCAACGCGGCAGGGGGTGCACTTACCGCAGGACTCATCTACCGTAAACTCCATAAAGAAGCGGGCGATGTCGACCATACAGTCATCTTCGTCCATGACGACGACACCACCGGAGCCCATGATGGAGCCGATCTCAGCCAGGGACTCAAAATCCACAGCCGTATCCATGAGTTCAGCGGGGATGCAGCCGCCAGAGGGGCCGCCGGTCTGGACGGCCTTGAGCTTTTTACCGCCCTTACAGCCGCCGCCGATATCGAAGATAATTTCGCGGAGGGGGGTACCCATGGGGACTTCCACCAGACCCGCATTCGCGATTTTGCCCACCAGGGCAAAAACCTTCGTACCAGGAGAGAGTTCCGTGCCGATGGAGCGAAACCAGTCCACGCCGTTGAGCATGATCATGTGGACATTGGCCAGGGTCTCCACATTGTTGATCACGGTGGGCATACCAAAGAGGCCCTTCTCCGCCGTGCGGAACTCCTTGAAGCGGGGCATGCCGCGCCGGCCCTCGATGGACTCCATCAGGGCCGTACCCTCACCGCAGACGAAGGCGCCGGCGCCGAGGCGGAGCTCGATGTGGAAACTAAAGTTGCTGCCCAGAATATTGTCCCCCAGCAGGCCCAGGGCCTCGGCCTGGCTGATGGCCAGACGCAGGCGCTTAACGGCCACGGGATATTCGGCACGCACATAGATGTAACCATAGTCAGCCCCGATGGCGTAGCCCGCAATGGCCATGCCCTCGAGAACGGAATGGGGGTCGGTCTCCAGGATGCTGCGATCCATGTATGCGCCGGGGTCGCCCTCGTCAGCATTGCAGATCACATACTTATGAGGGGCGTCGTGCTTCGCCGCCTCCTTCCATTTACGGCCAGTGGCGAAGCCGGCGCCTCCACGGCCGCGGAGATTCGAGCGCACCATGTCGTCGACGATCTCCGCCGCGGGGCGGCCCGTCTCCAGAATATCGGCCAGGGCCTCATAACCCCGGGTCGCGATGTATTCCTCGATGGACTCCGGATTGATGATCTCAGAATTCCGCAGGGCCACGCGCAGCTGCTTCTCGTAGTAGCTCCCCGCCAGGCGGTAGGAGCCGCGCTCCTCACGGATAATTTTCTCATCGCCTGCAAGGCGCTGATCCAGGCTGTCCAGGGCCCGTTCGCGCAGCGCTCTCAGTTCCTGATAATTCATGCCTGCACCCCCTCTTTCGCCTTCTCGGCCTCAAGCTTGCGGTAGCGCTGCACCAGCTTCTTCGCCTCGGCCGGAGTCACATTGCCATAGAGTTCATCATTGATCATGACGACTGGGGCTCGGGAGCAATCGCCCAGACAGCGGGTGGGACTGATCGAGAAGAGGAGGTCCTCCGTAGTCTGGCCCATCTTGATCCCCAGGGTCTCCTCAAAGCTCTGCAGGACCTCCTGGGCGCCCTTGACGTAGCAGGCCGTGCCCAGGCAGACGCTGATGTTGTACTTACCAGTGGGAATCTCTGTGAAATAGGAGTAGAAAGTCACCACACCGTAAACCTTGGAGGCGTGGAGGTCCAACATCTCACCAATGATCAGCATGGCCGGCCGGGGAATGTAGCCGAACAGATTCTGACAGCGATGCAGGACGTCAATGAGTGAGGCCTCGCAGCGTTCTTTCTTCAGAACATAGGCCACGAGCTCCTCGTACTTCGGCCGTTCCGGACCCTCCGGAAGCGCCGTGCGCGGGGCTTTTGCCAAGAGCATAGCGTTCACCTTTCCTAGCTACCTCAAGTCTTTGGCGGCCAAAGTCCGCAGGGCTGCGGGGCTTTTACCTCCAGACTGGGTGGGCTGTTGTGATGGATTTGTGCCGAAGGAATAAAGTATATCGCACGATATATTTTATTAAATCGGCGTTGTCAGTTTAGCTAATCGATATAAAAATGTCAATTATAAGTCTATGCTAACTGAGTCCTGACAATAAAAATGTGGCCCAGCTCACAGCGGCTGGACCACAGTAGCCTTCCCTGAGATATCTGGGGACTGCTGGCCCGCAAGCAGAACGGCAGCCCCTCGGAAGCCAGTCAGCGCTTATAGTTCCTGAAAAACTCACGGACGAAGTCCTGGCTCTCATTGTTCAAAATGGCCTGGCGCAGCTCCCGCATCAGCTGGTTCAGAAAATATATATTGTGTATTGAAACCAGACGCAGACCAAACATCTCACCCGCCTTAATCAGGTGGCGGATGTAGGCCTGGCTGTAGTGCTGGCAGGCGTAGCAGCCGCAGCCCTCCTCGATGGGGCCGAAGTTGCGGGCGCTCTTCTGGTCGCGGACGATCAGCCTCCCCTGGTGGGTCATGGCCGTCCCATTGCGACCCATGCGCGTCGGCAGGACACAGTCAAACATGTCGATGCCGCGCAGCACCGCTTCCAGCATGTAGTCCGCCGAGCCGACGCCCATCAAGTAGCGGGGCTTATCCTCCGGAAGCTCCGGCCGCAGGGCCTCCAGCATCCGATACATGGTCTGGCTGTCCTCGCCGACACTCAGTCCGCCCACCGCGATTCCTGGCGTGTTGCGGGCCCTGCTCTCCCGGGCGCTCTCCACCCGCAGATCCGGGTACATCCCGCCCTGAATGATGGCGAAGAGGGCCTGGTCCTGGGGGCGGCTGTGGCTATCCAGACAGCGGTCCAACCAGCGCAGGGTACGCTCCATAGAGCGCCGGCTGTAGTGCCAATCCGCCGGATGTGGGGTGCACTCATCAAAGGCCATGATGATATCCGCACCCAGGTCATTCTGAATCTGGATGGACTTCTCCGGAGTCAGCAGGTGCTTGGAGCCATCAATGTGGGAGCGAAAGTGTACTCCGTCCTCCCGAATCTGCCTCCGGCCACTCAAACTGAAGACCTGGAAGCCGCCACTGTCGGTCAATATGGCCCGGTCCCAGTTCATGAAGCGGTGCAGGCCGCCAGCCTCGCGGACGATGTCCGAGCCTGGACGCATCCAGAGGTGGTAGGTATTGGAGAGGATGACACCCGCACCAGTCGCCCGCACTTCCTCCGGGGCAATGCCCTTCACACTGGCCTGCGTGCCCACAGGCATAAAGGTCGGCGTCTCAATGTCCCCATGCGGCGTGTGCAGAATGCCCGCTCTGGCCCCCGTCTGCCGGCAGACATGCTGCGGCTCATACCAGACCGGCCCCCTCCCCTGTCCTCGCAACTGTCCTTCGCTCATCTCTGGCCTCCTATCCCCAGACTTTCCGCCCTTCCCTGCACCTCAGGCTCTGGCCGTAAATTATCACTTGCCTTTTCAATAAACATGGCGTCACCGAAGCTGAAAAAACGGTAGGACTGCCGTACGGCGTGTCGGTAGGCCTCCAGAATCCGGCGGCGGCCGGCCAGGGCCGAGACCAGCATGACCAGGGTTGATTCAGGGAGGTGAAAGTTCGTAATCAGGGCGTCCAATATTTTAAAGCGATAGCCAGGATAAATAAAAATATCCGTCTCCCCCTCCCCAGGATGCAGGACTCCCTCCTCGTCCGCGCAGGTCTCCAGGACGCGGCAGGAGGTGGTGCCCACGGCGATGACCCGCCCTCCAGAGGCCTTGCAGGCATTGATGCGCCGGGCGGCCTCGGCAGAGAGCACATAGTGCTCACTGTGCATGGGATGGTCCTCGATCTCCTCCTCTTTCACCGGACGAAAGGTCCCCAGACCCACATGTAAAGTCAGACGGACCACGGTGTAGCGCTGCTCCAGACGTCTCAGAAGTTCAGGGCTAAAGTGCAGACCTGCCGTGGGCGCAGCCGCCGAGCCCTTCTCACGGGCGTAGACCGTCTGGTAGCGCTCAGGGTCGGCCAGGCGCTCGTGAATATAGGGCGGCAGGGGCATGGTTCCAGCCTCGTCCAGAATTTCTTCCCAGATTCCCTCGTAATGAAAGCGCAGGAGGCTGCGCCCGTCACTCAGGCGCTCCAGGACCTCCGCCTCCAGACGGCCAGGCAGCAGTTCCACAAAACTTCCCGGTTTGAGACGGCGGGCCGGGCGCAGCAGGCAGTCCCAATCGTCGCCCTGCACGCGGCGCAGCAGCAATATCTCCGCCGCAGCTTCCCCTCCCTTCTTGCGCCCTAAGAGGCGGGCAGGAATGACCCGAGTCTCATTCAGCACCAGACAGTCCCCGGGACGCAGGAGGCTCTCCAAATCCGTAAAGTGCAGGTCACGCAGCCCCAGAGCCCCCTCAGCCCCATCTCCAGGAAGGTAAAGCAGGCGCGAAGCGTCGCGGCGCTCCAGTGGATGCTGGGCGATAAGTTCCGCTGGCAGGTCATAGTAAAAATCTGATTTTTTCATAGTCGCTCACCCCCCTGTGGAGCCGCCTGCTGCCGGCCCTGACGCAGATAGCGCTCGATGATCTGCTCGGCGAAAAAATTGCTGAGATAGCCGGCGAAGGCCAAGGCAAAAAAGAGGTAGTAAAAAAGTATCAGGGCGAGAAAGTGCTGCAGGGAATGCATGCTGATCAGCAGGGGCACGCCCAGCAGCAGAAAGAATGACAGCAGGGCCACGCCCAGTGTCTGTGGCAGGCGGAGCAGGACCAGTAAAACGGCATTTCGGTAGAGCTGTCCGAGGCGCAGCTCAAAACCGATGAGCAGCGGATAGATGAAAATTTGAATCATGTAAAAAAGCAGCATGAGCAGCATAAATGCCGCCCCCACTACAGAGCGCAGCAGGCCCACTGGCACAAGTCGCGCATAGAAGGCCGCGGCCACGGGCAGGGCGAAGCTAAGCAGCAGATTGAGCGCCGAGACCGCCAGAGCCTGGCGCCAATTGCGCCTGGCCTGCTCCACGCAGTCAGCCCAGATGAAGCAGGGTTTTTCCTGGGCAAAGCTGCGCAGCACATAGCTCAGACCTGCCTGAAAGGGGCCCAGAACAGCCAGCCCGCCACCGCAGAGCAGCCCCGCATACATCAGGCTGAAGCCCATGTGGTGAAAGGTCGCATACTCCTGGCTGACCGCCGAACTCATCCCGGCTCGTTCCAGCATCTCCACCAGGTGCTGAAATGAGTAGCCCGGAAGCAGCAGCCCGCCCAAATAGCTAAAGGCAAAGAAGCAGAGCACAAAAAGCGGCAGGTGGAAGAGCAGGGCCATCAGGTTGACCCGGATCAACTGCCAGAACTTGCGCAGAAAAACAATAAAGAAACGCTTGAAGGGACCCTTGCGCGGCTCATCTGGACGCACACCAGGCCCCGGTTTTGTAAAGTCAAAAAAGCCAAAAAAGCCGGCCATTCTATGCTCCTCTCATTTTCGTCAGCAGTCCGGAGCGCTGCAGCAGATACTCATCCAGGCGGCGCTGGGCCCTGGCCTGCAAGCAGGCGCGGCGCTCGCGCTTGTGGACTTCTGGGTCTGGGGCGGGCAGGAGGCCGAAGTTGGCGTTCATCGGCTGAAAGTGCTCGGCATCCGCCGTGACCAGATAGCGCTGGAGAGAACCGATGATGCTCTCAGGAGGACAGATGAAGTCCGCTTCCCCGCTGTGACGGGCCAGAATATTGTAGGCTGCCAGCAGGCCCGAGGCCACCGCCTGCATATAACCCTCAAGCCCAATCAACTGGCCTGCAAAGTAGAGTTCAGGCTGCTTTTTTGCGGCCAGATTAGGGCCCAAAATTGCTGGGCTGTTGAGAAAACAGTTGCGGTGCATGACACCGTAGCGGGCAAATTCCGCCTCTTCGAGGCCTGGGATCAGACGAAAGACCCGCCGCTGCTCAGGAAATTTCAGCCGAGTCTGGAATCCGACCATATTGTAGAGCGAGGCTGTGGCGTTGTCCTTGCGCAGCTGGACCACCGCATAGGGTCGTTTGCCGCTGCGAGGATCGCGGAGGCCGACAGGCCGCATGGGCCCGAAACGTATGGCGTCTTCTCCGCGGGCGGCCATGACCTCAATGGGCATACAGGATTCAAAGACCACGGGAAGGTCCTGGTCAAAGTCTTTGACCTCGGCCTTCTCAGCGGAGAGCAGGGCCTCCAGGAAGCACAGGTACTCCTCCCGATTGAGCGGACAATTCAGATAGTCCGCTCCCCCCTTGTCATAGCGGGACTGAAAAAAGGCAATATCATAATTGATGCTGGAGGCCTCAATCAGAGGGGCTGCCGCGTCAAAAAAGGCGAGACGCTCCTGGCCAAAACGGGCTTCCAGATCAGCGAAGAGGGGGGCGGCGCAGAGGGGACCTGCAGCGACCAGAACCGTCTCCCCCGCAGGAAACTCTCCCAGGCTCAGGACTTCTCGCTCCTCAACGTGGATGCGCCCCTGGGCCTCAATGGCCTCTGTCACCGCTCTGGAGAAGGCCTCCCGATCCACGGCCAGAGCCTGTCCGGCAGGCACCGCGTGGGCCTGGGCCAGGGACAGCAGAGGGCTGCCCAGCTTGGACAGCTCCTCTTTTAAGAGGCCGTTGGCATTGTCCAGGGCCGTGGAACGCAGGGAATTACTACAGACAAGCTCGGCAAAATTCTGGCTGTGCTGGGCGGGGTTAGGCCGCTGGCGCTTCATCTCTATCAGCCGGACCTCCAGACCTGCCCTGGCCAGGAGCAGGGCCGCCTCGGAACCCGCCAGTCCAGCGCCAACAATCCACACTTTTCTCGTGTCGGGCATCACAGTCTCCTCACTCCTGGTCCTGGACAGTCCCAGAGGCTTTTGTGCTCCTGCTGCGTTTGCCTCCCTTACTGGACCTGTCAAGCTTTTTATCCTTGGCGACCTCCGTGGAAGCGATCTGGTCCCGCTCGCTCTCCTCAGCGCTTTCGGCCGCCTGGCCCGTCTTGGCGCTGCGCTTACGGCGGCTGGGACAGTCCACATTGGCACAGCTCAGATAGCGCTTGTTGCGGTACTTGCGCTCCACCATATACGAGCCGCAGATCGGGCAAGCCTCCCCATCCACGGGAAGGTCCCAGCTGATGAAGTCGCAATTGGGATCCTCCCCCTCGTGGCTGCAGACGTAGAAAAGCTTGCCGCGGCGGCTTTTACGCTGCAGGATCTCGGCTCCGCAGCGGGGGCAGTGACGGCCCGTGCGATTTTCCAGCGGCTTGGTGTAGGTACATTTGGGAAAGTTATTGCAGGCGATGAACTTGCCGTAGCGTCCGTCTTTAATCACCAGCTCCCCTCCGCATTCAGGGCAGGCCTCCCCAGTGGACACTACGGGCATACTGACTTTTTGGATGCGCTCCTGGGCCTCCTCCACGAGTTTGTGGAAGGGTCCATAAAACTTGTGCAGGAGCTCAACCCAGTTGGTCTGGCCCTCCTCCACCTGGTCCAGGGCGGCCTCCATCTCCGCAGTGAAATCCACGTTGATGATGCTCTGGAAATTCTCACGCAGCAATTCCGTCACAACGCGCCCCAGTTCCGTAGGGCGCAGCTGCCGCCCCTCCCGTTCGATATAGTTTCGGGCCAGGATGGTCGAGATGGTCGGCGCATAAGTTGAGGGGCGACCTATGCCCTGCTCCTCCATGGCCTTAATCAGCGAGGCCTCAGAATAGCGCGGCGGCGGCTGGGTAAACTTCTGCTCGGAGAGGAGCTTGACCAGCTCCAGCTCCTCAGACTTTTCCAACTCAGGCAGTTTCTGATTCTCTTCGGCCTCCGGCTCCTCTTTGCTCTTCACATCCTGGTAGGCCTTGAGGAAGCCCGGGAATAAGAGGCGTTCTCCACTGGCTCGGAAGAGCTCCTCCCCGGCCAGACAGTCCACGGAGACGCTGGCCAGACGGGCATCTGCCATCTGTGAGGCCAAAAACCGTTCCCAAATCAGCTTGTAGAGCCGGTACTGGTCCGCCTGCAGGGACCCGTGCAGGGACTCGGGATCGTATTCGAAGTGGGCCGGACGAATCGCCTCGTGGGCGTCCTGGGCCGCATTTTTGTTCTTGTAGATTCGGCTCCGTTCAGGGAGGAAGTCCTTACCATAGCGCTGGACGATGAGCCCTCGGGCCGCCTCAGCAGCCTCGGCTGAGATGCGGAAGGAGTCCGTACGGATGTAGGTCACCAGGGCCAGACGCCCCAGCCCCGGAAGTTCCACACCCTCGTAGAGCTGCTGGGCGATCATCATCGTCTTGCGGGAACTGAAGCCCAGGCGGCGGGCCGCCTCCTGCTGCAGGGTGCTGGTCGTAAAGGGGGCATAGGGACGGCGCTTTTTCTCACCGTGTCTGACCTCCGCCACCCTCAGGCCGTACTTCTTCACGGCCGCTTCTACGGCCTGGGCCTCAGCCTTACTCGCAAGGCGGCGCTTCTCGGCACGGCCTGACGACTTGTATCGGCCGTGGTAGCGCAGTCGGAAAACCTGTCCGCCCCCCTTGCGCACGTCGGCATCAACTGTCCAGTATTCTTCGGGGACGAAACTCTCAATCTCCTCTTCGCGCTCGACGACAATACGCGTCGCCACAGACTGAACGCGGCCCGCACTGAGGCCAACTTTTATCTTTTTCCAGAGCAGGGGACTCAGCTCATAGCCAACGAGGCGGTCCAGAATGCGCCGGGCCTGCTGGGAATTGACGAGGTCCATATTGATACGCTTGGGCTCCTCCAGCGAGGCCTGTACCGCCTTGGACGTAATCTCATTAAAGCTGATTCGAGTCGCCTGGTCTTCGGGAATTTTCAAGACCTTGGCAATGTGCCAGGCGATGGCCTCCCCCTCACGGTCCGGGTCCGTCGCGATATAGACGCAGTCCACATTCTTGGCCTGGTCCTTGAGCTCGCGAATCACCTTATCCTTGCCGCGCATGTTAATGTAAACCGGCTTGAAGTCCCGGTTCACGTCCACACCTAACGAAGATGAGGGCAGGTCGCGTATGTGCCCCACCGAGGCGCGTATCTCATAGTCAGGTCCGAGATAGCGCCCAATCGTCTTGGCCTTGGCCGGCGACTCCACGATTACCAGATTTTTCCCCATATACTCCCATCCTTCCGTCCCCAGCCCCCAGGGGAGGCCGCCGCAGGTCCTGGACCGCCAGGCTCCCGCCGCGCCTATTAATTCATCTTATAGCTCACAGCTGAAAACGGCTACTTTTATACGGCATTATTCAAGCGCTGTCAAAGTCAGGTCAGCTGGTAGAGTCCCTGGTAGAGTTCTATCGCCCCCGCCAGGAGCAGGTCGGCCAAGTGCTGGTAGAGTCTGTCCTGGTCCCAGCCCAGGGCATCTTGCAGCCTCTCCGGAGACGAGGCTCCCTGGCGGCGGAGGAGGTCCAGGATGGGCTGCCCCTCCTGGGGCTTACGGACCTGAGTCAGACGTCTGCCGACAGAGAGGCCGGAGCTGCGCAGGGCTTCTGGGAGTTCCTCCATACGAATCAGTGCCTGGGCGCCGGAGGCAATAAGATTATTGCATCCGGCACTGCTGGCTTCGTAGATACTCCCGGGGACTACCCATATTTCTCGATTCTGGTCGAGGGCGTGCTGAACGCTGGACATGGTCCCACTGCGCAGGGCCGCTGAGAGGACCAGGAGGGCTGAAGAGAGGCCAGTCATGATGCGGTTGCGGGAGGGAAAGAACTGGCGTCTGGCCCGCACGCCTGGGGGCTGCTCAGAAAAGAGGGCTCCCTGCTGGGCCAGCTTCCTGGCAAGTCCCTGGTGAACTTGGGGATAAATCTGGTCCAGGCCACCTGCCAGGACGGCCCAGACCTCCATTCCGGCCTCATGACAGCGGCCCTGAACCTCCACATCCGTACCATAGGCCAGCCCGGAAACGGGCAGGATGTCTGTCGTCGCAAGGCAGCGGGCACAGTCACGGGCCAGTTGCAGGCCATAGCTGCCTATGCGTCTGCTCCCCACCACACAGAGCCGCGTCCGCTCCTGGGCCTGGGCCAGGGCCGTGACGCGGAGTCCAGGGCTCAGTCCTAAATAAGCCCGATAAAACAGGGGGGCCGGGGGGGCCCTGAGCTCGAGCAGACCCGGCGGATAGTCCGGATGGCCAGGCCAGAGGGCCCGCTCTCCCTCCTCGAAGCTGACAGCGGCCAGGTCCTGCCAGTCACGCTCCACCCAGAGCTGCTTCCAGGCCTGTCTGCAGGAGCTCCGCTTTTCCTCACGCAGCCTTGGCTCCAGCAACTGAAACAGACCTGACGGATCCGCCAAGTCAGCTCCCAGCTGTCGGCAGTCCTCCAGGAAAACAGCCAGGTTCTGGGCATATATGAGGTGGGCGTTACGCAGCCGTGCCAGGAGGCAGGCCAAGCGGAAAAGTCCGTAGTCCCGTTCACTGTCCACAGCCCGTCACCCGCCCTTCTCGCCCTGGGACGAATTGCAGGGCGCAGGCCATCTGTGTCAGCCCCACCACCCGCTTGCAGTCCAGGTCAGCCAGACTCCGTGCCACCCCGAGTAGCAGGCGGTAGGAGCGCAGAGACAGGCCCCGCTGCTGGGCCTCAGACTCTGCCAGTTGCAGGGCCTCGGGACTCAGGCTGAAACTGCGCTGCTCCCCCGTCCGAGCCAGGTCCGCCGTGGTCTGTCCGGCACGGCGGGCCTCAGCTGGAAACCAGGTCTCCGCCTGCCAGAGTCGGATTCTTTCCAAGTCCGACCTCAAGGATTCCAGGTCCACGCAGCGCGTAGCAGCCGCCCCCAACTGGCCGAAGTCCTCCGTCTGTGGGCTGCGCAGAATGAGACGCAGGTCCAGCCGATCCAAAAAAGAACTCGGGATGCGGCGGGTCCAGATGCTGGGACTACCGAGGGGGCAGCTGCAGGCGGGTTGCTGCTCATAGTAGCGACCACAGGAGCAGGGGTTGGCCAGGGCCACCAGCTGAAAGCGGCTTGGCCAGGTCCCAGACCCTGCTGAGGCTGTCACACGTCCCTCATCCATGGCTTCCTGAAGCAGAAAGAGAAGACGCCGACTGAACTGGGGAACTTCCTCACAGCGCAGCAGGCCACCGTGGGCCAGGCTGAGCAGCCCCAGCCCGCCCCTGCGGCCCAGGAGCTGCGCGGGGCTGCTGTTCGGATAGATGCAGGGGCCCTGGCCAGTCCGCGCCGCGGCCAGGCTGCGACCAGCGAGGCAATGCAGTTCCCAACGCTCCAGCAGGCGCTCAGCTCCAGCTGGGGGCACAAGCCTTTCCAAAAGCTCAGCCAGGCTGCTCTTCCCACAGCCCGGGCTGCCAACCATCAGCAGGTGGTGGCCGCCCAGGGCCGCCGCACGAACGGCCAGGAAACCCAGACTCTGACGGGGCAGTTCCAGCAAGCCCCGCTCCGCCTCCCGCCTCAGGGAGCCGAGTCCTCTTCCCCGCCCCGCAGTCCCAGCAAAATCCGCTTCCTGGCTGCTGGCAGCCAGGGCCCCGTCCAGTCTAAGCAGGCGCTCGGCCAGGTCCTCTCGCATATAGAAGTCCTCGGTGGCAAAATGTCCCAGAGTGCCCAGGTCCCTCAGCCCCCGAATTTCTTTTAAATGGTTTAAAGAACGCAGCTCCCGCGGGTAGTGGACCTGTTCTGCCGCCCCTAAGCCCAGCAGCATGGGCAGCCTCCAGCGCCGGTTGCGCAGGAGAAGGGCCAGGATTTCCGGGCCTGTCACCAGGCTCCCATCCAAGTGGACGCGACCCGCCACCAACAGGCCACTGGGCAGGACCAGAGCGCCCGAAAGGTGGAGGAGCCCCAGGGCCAGAGGCAGGTCCAGGAGGTCCAAGTCGCCCGGCCCTGGAGCCCTTTGCAAGGAGATGCTGATACGTCGCCTGGCCAGGCGGAAACCCGCGCTCTTCAACGCCGCCACCACCCTCAGGATGAGGCCCTTGGAACGCCCTGACGGCAGGCCCGACAGCTCGATGATTGGCAGACCCGGGCGCAGACTGAATTCCAGACGATTAAAGGGCAGGTCAGGCTGGGCCTCCGTACAAACGGTGAGCTGTATGTAGCTGCGCTGGACTCCCGTCCCCATAGGTTCCTCACTGGGACGGTCCAACGTCCCCTCCTGTTCCAGGGCCTCTAAGGCCCTCCGCAAGGCCACTTGCTTCTCCGCTTCCATTGTCGCTACCTCCGTCTCGCCAGCAAATCCGGGCCAAATGTCTCCAAAAACCCTTCCCCCTCCATTAGACCAGGACGCCGGCCCAAGCAGAAGCGACAAAATCTGACAAAAAAAGACAAAAGCGCTAAAATAATGATTCTTATTCCCTTTATATAAACGTGCTACTGGAGGAACTATGCAGGTCGGAATCGTCGGTTTGCCAAACGTCGGCAAAAGCACCTTATTCAACGCCATCACTAAAGCCGGAGCGGAAGCCGCCAACTACCCTTATTGCACCATCGAGCCCAATGTCGGCGTCGTCTCTGTCCCCGACGCCCGGCTGGATCGCCTGGCCGAACTGTACACACCTGAGAAATATAGCCCTGCGCTCATTGAATTCGTGGACATCGCCGGCCTGATCGCCGGAGCCAGCCGTGGTGAGGGCCTGGGCAACCAGTTTCTCGCCAATATCCGTGAGGTCGACGCCATCTTGCACGTCGTGCGCTGCTTTGAGGACGAGAACGTCATCCACGTCTCCGGCAGTACAGACGCCCAGCGCGATATCGATGTCATCAACCTGGAACTGATCCTCGCCGATATGGAATACCTGGATAAGCGCCTGGATAAACTGCGCCGCCAGCGCAAGGGCGACGCCTCGGTGCAGGAGCTGATTGAGCTCTGCGAGCGCTACCGAGAGGTCCTGGAGGCCGGCCAGAGCGCCCGCACTCTGGAGCTCAGCGCCGATGAGAAGCCCCTGCTCAAGGAGCTGAGCCTCCTCTCCAACAAGCCAGTCATCTATGTCGCCAATGTCGCGGAAGACGAGATCCAAGACGCCGGGTCCAATCCCCACGTCCGCGCCGTACAGGACTTTGCCCGACAGGAAAAGAGTCAGGCCGTCTGTATCTCGGCAAAAATTGAAGAGGAGCTGGCCGCTCTCGAGGCTGAGGAGAAGGCCCTCTTCCTCGAAGATCTGGGCCTTGAGGAATCCGGCCTGGACCGCATTGTCAAGGCTGCCTACAGCCTCCTGGGGCTGATCTCCTATCTCACAGCCGGCCCCAAGGAAGTCCGCGCCTGGACCATCAAGAAGGGCAGCACAGCCCCCCAGGCGGCGGGTAAAATTCACAGCGACTTTGAACGGGGCTTCATCCGCGCTGAGGTCTGCAGCTTCGAGGACCTGTCCCGCCTCGGCTCCATTGCCGCCGTCAAGGAGCAGGGACTCTACCGATCGGAGGGCAAGGACTACATCGTCCAGGACGGGGATGTCATACTCTTCCGTTTTAACGTCTGAGCGACGCAGATACGAGCAGAACACCAAGCAATAACTGCCGCCTCTCGTGCCTCTGGAGCAGGATGGGCGGCAGTTGTTTTCGTACTACTCAGACAAAATTCAGCACGTGGAATCAGCGCAGAACTGAACCCATGCTCAGAGCGGCCAGGAGAATCAGGAGCACTTTGTGGAGCGGATAGAAGGCGTAGCAGGCCAGGCGCTCCCAGTTCCCAGGCCGCCGCTTCCCGGAGAGCTGGGCCAGGGGAAAGAGCCAGACCGCGAAGGCTCCGAAGATCTGAATCAGAGCGCTCGGCCCCGCCCCCAAATTGCGAAGGCGTAGATAGTCCAGGAAAAAGAGCAGGAAACTTAGTAAAAACATCAGGGCGTAGGGCCTTAGTTCCGGCCAGCCCAGACTTTTTCCCACGAGCTCCTTGTCCCTCTCCTCATCGGCCAGGTAATAACAGAGAGCCAGTCCCAGCAGCATGTAGCCATAGTCCGGACGCAGCCAGCCGATCAGGGCCAGGCTGAGCAGGAGGGCCAGCAGGGCAAAGAGGACAGCAAAGCGCCGGGGCAGAGTCAGACCGTAGAGACTGAGGCGCAGCTGGTAGTCACGTGGCAGGTCTGGTCCCGGCCCAAAGGCCGCCACCCGCCGCATACCTCCCAGGACATCTGGCCAGGCGTGGCGCAGGAATTCCACGGCAATCAGGAAGAGTAGCGTTGCCGCCAGATTGAAGAGCACGTTGGGCGGCTCCTGGCCCATCAGGCCCTGCCACTGTAGGAGGCGCAGACCAAGCTCCGTCACACAGGCCCAGACAAAGAGCCTGAGCAGATAACGAAAAATACTGCGCGAGCGGCCCAGTCCCAGCACGAGATAATAGACAAAAATCGGCATGGCTAACCGTCCGACCAGGCGCAGGCCCATGTAGAGCGGGGGCGGCAGCAGGGGGTAAAAATAGACGCCAATATGGTCCAGGAACATGGCCAGCATGGCGAGGTATTTCAGCATCTTCCCTCCTCCTATCTAGTCTCTCCGCACTAAAAATACAAAGCACATGGGCAAAATCTTAAATGCGCTCGACCTCAATCACATCGCGCACCGCTTTCACTCGGCCGATTAGGCGGTCGATCTGAATCTGGGACTGGACCTCAACCGTCAGCACCAGGCGCGCGGTTACATCTTTATAGGAACTGATATTGCCCGAGAGAATGGACACATGCTCCTCGGCTATGGCATTGGAAATCTCCGAGAGCAGATGGCTGCGGTCATGGGCCAGGATCTTGAGCTTGAGCTCGTAGCGGGCCGCATGCTGGTCCTCCTCCCAGTAACAGTCGATGAGCCTTGAGGCACGCTCGGCCTGCACGGGACCCAGGGAGGACTCCGCCAGGATACGGCGGATGTTCGGACAGTCCCGACGGTGCACGGCCACTCCCTTACCGCGGCTGATGTAGCCAATGATGGGGTCACCAAGCACAGGGTTGCAGCACTGGGAAAGACGCACAAGACAGTTATCGATACCTCGCACCACCACGCCATAGTCATTGCTCTGACGGCGCTTCTGGCGGTTCTGGCCCGTGGATTGGATCTCCGTCTCTGAGACCAGTTCCACACTGGGCGGACTGTAGACCACCTGGCCGCTGCTGGAGATGCGGTAGCCCAGGTTCTGGCGCTCCTCCTCGGTCAGAGACTTAATGTACTCATCGCGCAGCTTGGGAAAGACCTTTCCCGCCGTGTGGGCCCCATAGCCGATGGCCGCCAGGAGGTCTTCCGGCTGGTTCATATTATGGCGGCGCAGAAGCGGCTCCATAAAATTCCGCTGCATGAGCTGGGCGGGCTGGAAACCCGCCTTGCGGATCTCACGTTCCAGCAGCTCTCGGCCGCGGGTCACATTCTCCTTGCGCTGGGCCTTCTTGAACCACTGGTTAATTTTGGCCCGGGTCGAAGATGAGGCCACAATACGCAGCCAGTCCATGGAGGGGCCATGGATGTTTTCGCTGGTCAGCACCTCGACCATATCTCCATTTTGCAGCTGATAGGTCAGAGGGACAATCTTGCCGTTAACTTTTGCCCCGTACATATGATTGCCGATTCCACTGTGAATGGCGTAGGCAAAGTCGATGGGGACAGCACCGCGAGGCAGGGCGATGACATCGCCGCGGGGCGTGAAGACGTAGACGTCGTTGGAGACGAGCCCCCCCTTGAGCTGCTCCAGGAACTCACCGGGGCTGACATCACGCATGTCTTTCTGCCATTCGAGAAGCTGACGCAGCCAGTTCAGACGCTCCTCCAGGCCCCCAGCAGGACCGCCCTCAGCAGCGGCCGCCTGCCCTCCCTTCGTGAAGGCTCCTTCCTTATATTTCCAATGGGCTGCGATGCCGAACTCGGCCGTGCGGTGCATGGCCATAGTGCGGATCTGCACCTCGAAGGGGATGCCCTGGGGACCGACCACTGTCGTGTGCAGGGACTGGTACAAATTGGGTTTGGGCATGGCGATATAGTCCTTGAAGCGACCCGGGATAGGGTGATACTTCTCATGTACAAGGCCCAAGACCGCATAGCAATCCGCAACCGTATCGACGATAATTCGACAAGCGAAGAGGTCATAGATCTGATCCAGATTCTTGTCCTTCATCTTCATCTTGCGGTAGATACTGTAGAAATGCTTGGGTCGGCCCTCTATTTCCCCCTTGATGCCCATTGTTTCAATGGCCCTGCTGAGGTCCACGATCACCTCTTCCAGATAGGCCTCGCGCTCAGAACGCTTATGGGAGATGGCCCCGACCAGCTCATAGTAGGCCTTGGGATCGATGTAGCGGAGGCAGAGATCCTCCAACTCCCACTTCCACTTGTAAATACCGAGCCGGTTCGCCAGCGGCGCGTAGATATCCAGGGTCTCCTGGGCGATACGCTCCTGCTTGTGTGGGGGAAGGTGTTTCAGCGTGCGCATGTTGTGCAGGCGATCGGCCAGCTTGATCCAGATGACGCGGATGTCCTTGGCCATGGCCAGAAACATCTTGCGGAAATTCTCGGCCTGAAACTCCTCCTTGGAGGAATACTGCATCTTATCCAGTTTCGTGACGCCGTCGACCAGGATCGCCACGTCCTCACCGAAGCGCTGCTGCAGGTCGTCGCGCGTGCTCTCAGTATCCTCCACCGTATCGTGGAGCAGGGCTGCCAGGACCGTCGCCTCGTCCGCCCCAAGCTCCGTCACAATATCCGCCACGGAGAGCGGGTGGATGATGTAGGGCTCACCATTCGCGCGGTGCTGGGCCCCATGCTCCTGCATGGCGTAGACCAGACCCTCTTCGATGCGGGTCAATGAGGCCTCGTCCGCATAATCGGCATAGTGGCGGAGAAAGGCCTGAATCAGTTCATTGACTTGTGAGGCATAGGGCGCCTTCTTATCGTATTCAACCATACAATCCTCCAGGCAGATAAGGCAGCGTCAAGGCTCCGACCTTGTCCGGGTGTTTCGTTCTATGAAAGGGGCAGAAGTCGCATTCCGCCGCGAAATGGGCCAGTAAGTCCCCTCTGGATGGGCCTTTCAGGAGTCTGGGCCGAGCGCCCAGAACTACTGTAAGAATAGCACAAGCCCTGGGGCAGCTTCCGCCTCCGGACCCCTGGCACCCCTAGTCGGCCGCCAGGCGACAAAAGTCCCGCAGCTCCGTCAGCTTCTGTCTCCGTCCCGGAGACTGGGCGATCAGACAGTAGCGCCGCAGGGCCAGCTCCTGTCCCCGGTCCCAGCGCCTGAGCCAGAAGAGTCCGGCCGCCGCATAGACGTGCAGGGCTGCTGCCAGCTGAAAATAGGGCACATCATTCGAATTGAAGAGGCGCTCATCCACCAGTCCCCGCAAGTCCGCCAGGCTGAGCAGGGCCAGGGCCTCTTTCTGTTCCTGCAGGGCCCGATAGAGCTGGACCAGCAGGTCGGGACCTGGCTGCAGGCGACGCTGGGCGTAGACCCCAGCGCTGGTCCTGGCCTCCGCCCAGTTCCACTGGGAATCCGCCTCATATTGGTCCAGGAGCGTGTAGAAATAGGTCTCAGCATCCTGATTTTTAATCAACGGCCGTATGTCCTGGACGACAAACTCCGGCCGTTCAACGGAGCGAAAACTGCCGATGCGCAGGCGCAGATCCAGGCCCAGGCCCGGCGCCCGGGAGAGGAAGGCAGCCTGGTGCCCCCAGCCGAAGGCAATACCCGCCACGGTCTGACGGCGGCGCTGGCGCGGATCCTGTTGGCCCGTGTCCAGGACCAGGCGCAGATGGCTCTGGTCCTGGCCCACTGCTCGGCACTCCTGCAGCGAATGGGCCTCCAGATGGAAGACCGGCTCCGGATTGGAACGCCCATAGGGCTCCAGAAGCTCCAGTGTATGCAGCTGCTCCAGCGTCAGGTCTTCCAGACGGATTTCCAACTCCGCCTCCTCCCCCTCCTGGCCTCTAAAAGCCTCCTCGGGAAGCTGCGCCCCGACCTCAGCCAGGGCCTGACGAAAATCGTCCAAGTCCTCTTCGGCCAGCTCCAGACCAACCGCATTGCGATGGCCGCCATAGCGGCGCAGCCAGGGGGCTCCCGCATCGAGAAGTCCCAGCAGGTCGATGTCGCCGAAGGAGCGCCCCGAGCCCTTACACAGGCCCCCCTCAATCGTCAATACCAGGGCGGGACGCGCAAATTTTCGCACCAGACGGGCAGCTACAATGCCCAGCACACCGAGGTTCCAGCCCTCAAAGGCGAGGACCAGGACGGCGGAGTCCAGAAGTTCTGGATGCTGGGCGAGACAGGTCAGGGCCTCGTCGACACAGCGGCGCTCCTCCGTACGGCGGGCCTCATTGAGCTCCTCGACCCGCTCCTGATAGGTCCAGGCCCGTTCCAGGTCATCTTCCAGGAGCAGTTCCAGGGCCGTCGAGGCGTGGTCCATTCGTCCGCAGGCATTGAGGCGCGGGCTGATCTGAAAACCGAGTACCGTACTGTCCACCCGCTCCGCTGGCTGCTTCATGCGTCCCAGCAGGGCCTCCAAGCCTGGCCGCAGCCTGCTCCGCATGCGCGCCAGGCCCAGTTGGACGAGGCGACGATTCTCTCCCTCCAGACGCATCATGTCGCCCACCGTTCCAAGGGCGGCCAGATCCAGCCCTTGCAGCCAAAGTTCCGGCTGTCCCAGGCGCGTGCTCAGAGCCTGGCTCAACTTCAGAGCCACTCCCGCCCCTGCCAGATGCCCCAGACCCGAATGGTCATCGTGACGATTGGGATTGACCAGGGCCGTAGCCGCTGGTAATTCTTCCGGGCAGCAGTGGTGATCTGTCACGATGACCCTGCGCCCCTCAGCTTGCAGCTCAGCGATTTCCTCATGGTTCTGCGAGCCGCAGTCCACGGTAATCACCAGCTCAGCATCACAGGAGCGAATGTAGTCCAGGCCCGCCGGACGCAGCCCGTATCCATCCTTAATGCGGTGGGGCAGGAAATAATCTGGACTGAGGCCCAGGCCGCGGAGGACCTGGATGAGAATGGCCGAGGCCGAGACCCCATCCGTATCATAGTCACCATAGACCAGAATACGCCGCCCCTCTTTCACAGCCTGACTCAGGACTTCCACCGCAGTCTCCATGTCGCGCAGGACATAAGGGTCCCCCAGCATCTGGGCCGTGAGCTCGGGATCGAAGGCCGCAGCCTCTGGCAGGGGACGGGTCAGCTCCTCCCAGTCCGCCGTGCGTCCACGGGCCTCTAAGACCCTCCAGGCCAGGCTCTGCTCTTTTTTCTCAATCATCGTCTTGCTCTCCTCTATCTGCCCTCAGCCGCCAGGTCTCTCCCCATGGGAAACAAAAAGCCTGACTGTCCGCTGGACAATCAGGCCATCATGTAGCGTCTCTAGCCACCTTCTCATGCGGGGCTCATGGCGCTTTCAGAGCTGGAGCCAAGCACGGGGATTCCAGTCCGGAAAACCTTTAGCGCTTGCGCTTACGAGCCGCCTCAGACTTCTTCTTGCGACGGACACTGGGCTTCTCGTAGTGCTCTCTCTTGCGGACCTCCGCAAGTACGCCGGAGCGTGCACAGGAACGCTTGAAGCGACGCAGCGCGCTGTCCAGGGACTCATTCTCCTTCACTCGAACTTCTGACATCTATTCTCCCTCCCCTCGGCGACAAAGGGCAGTCCTTTGCGAAATTTACCTAGCTAATTATAGAGATCAAGTTCTCCCCTGTCAAATTCTGCTATACTCGCAGCAAAAGAATCTGCGTGAAAGTAGGTAGCGTCATGTTTCATTGCATTGTAATGGCCGCCGGCCAGTCCCGTCGTTTCGGAGCTAACAAGCTCCTCCAGTCCGTCCAGGGCCTGCCCCTGTACTGCCATCTCTTTCAGCGCCTCCAGCAGCTGCAGCAGGCCCAGCCCGAAGTTTTCGACGTCACTGTGGTCAGCCGCTTCCCCGAGATTCAGGAGGCCAGCTCCGCAGCCAGGTTTCACTATGTGCTGAACGACGCGCCCGAGGCGGGGCTCTCACGGACCATCGAACTGGGCATTCGGGCCCAGCTGGGGAAACTGGGCGAAATCCCTCCCCTCAGTGCCGCCCAGACGCAGCAGGGCCTGGCCTCCAGACAAGTCAGCCTGGAACGACGCTCCCAGGCCCGGAGCACAGGCTGGATTTTTTTCACCGCGGACCAGCCCTATGTGAGTCTCAACAGCCTGCAACGCTTCTTCGAGCGCTGCCAATACAGCCCCGCTGACCTCATCACCGTGGCCAGTGAGGCCAGGCTCGGCAACCCCTGCTACTTTTCCCTGCACTTCACTGAAGAACTCCTGAAGCTCAGCGGGGACCAGGGAGGGCGGCTAGTCATGCAAGCCCACCCCGAACTCTGCTGTGAGCAGGTCCTGGTTCCGGACTGGGAGCTGGACGACGTCGACCGCCCCAGTGACCTGCAAGCTTGAGTCTGGAAGAGCCAAAGCTGCGCGTAAACACCTGACACAAATACAAAAGGGCCTGCCCCTGAGGGGCAGGCCCATATTTGTCTTCTTGACCAGGCTTCAGCTGTCGTAGCCCAGACGGCCGCCACGAGTCTTCCACATCGTCCAGAAGGGGGCGGCGAGGAAAATCGAGGAATAGGTACCCACGACCAGGCCCACCGCCATAGGCAGGGCGAACTCGCGGATGCTCTCAATATTGTAAATGACCGCAAAGACATAGGCCACAATAATGGCCACAAAGCCGCAGAAAGAGGTGAAGAAGGAGCGGCTGATGGACTGGTGGATAGAGCGGTTTACCAGCTCGGGCAGAGTCTGACCGTTGCGGTAGAGGCGCTCATTCTCGCGGACACGGTCATAGATGACGATGGTGTCGTTGACCGACCAACCGAGTATGGACAGAACCACAGCGATGACGCTCTCATTGATTGCGAAGCCGAAGACGACAAAGCTCAAGAAGGCAATAATCACGTCATGGAGCAGGGCCAGCAGGGCGAAGACACCCGCCGAAGGGCCCGAAATGCTGCGGAAACGGATCCAGACATAGGCCACAATCAGCACGGAGGAAATCAGCACAGCCAATAGGCCCTTGCTCAGTGTCTCCTGGCCGATAAAGGGATCGACGATGAGCAGCTCACCCACCTCCACCTTATTGTCGGCAAAATTTTTGCCAAAGGCCTCACGCAGGGCGGTCTGGTCCTCAGTGCTCAGGGCCTTTTTCCCGGCGACATTGACCACGAAGGACTTACGCGTCGTGCTGTCCCCCGTCGAAACGAGATTCTCCGTCAGCTGGACTGAGACCTGGCGACCCAGGGTCTCGCGGGCCAGCTCGGTCACCGCCTTCTCATCCAGGCTCCCCTGATAGGAATAGTTCAGGATACTTCCGCCCTGGAAGGTGATGTCCAGGCGCAGACCGCGGATGAAGATAGACAGCAGACCAATGATGACGAGGACGGCCGAAAAGCCCAGGGCAAGATAGCGATTTTTGTAAAAATCATAGCTTCTCATAGACTCTCCACAGCCTCCTTACGATTCTTCAGGCTGACGAAGCAGGCGGCCTTGCGCAGGGCCTTGAATTCGATCAGCGAGCGCGTCATGAGCTTCGAGAGCGTCGCGCCACAGAGCAGGTTGAGGATGACGCCAACCAGCAGGGAGTAACCGAAGGAGAGCATGGCACCACTACCCAGATAGATCAGGCAGACAGCGGCGATGGCCACCGTGACATTGCCGTCCAGAATAGAGGAAAAGGCCTTGTCAAAGCCCAGGGCCACAGCCTGGCGCACCGTAGCTCCGCCTCGCAGCTCCTCGCGAATACGCTCAGCCTCAATAATATTGGCGTCTGTGCCCATGCCGATCGAGATGATGACACCGGCGATGCCCTGGAGGGTCAGCGTCTGCTGGGGGATGGAGATGGCCAGGAGGATGCCGACGAGCTGGGCCGCCAGAGAGATGGTCGCCACAAAACCCGAGAGGCGGTAGCGCAGCATCAGGAAGGCGCAGAGCAGGAGAAAGCCAACCAGGCCGGCTGTGACCATGACCTCCAGGGCCGAACGGCCGAGGTCGGGACTCAGCGAGCGACTGCTCACCGCCTGAATGGCGAAGGGCAGGGCACCGGCATTGATCTTGTCCGCCAGGTCAACAGCCTCTTCCACCGTCTTGATGGAGGTGATGGAGGCCACGCCATCGGTAATATGGGCCTGGACCACCGGACTGGAGATCGTCTTATCGTCCATCTTGATCGCGATCTGCTTATGCAGGAACTCGGCCGTCGCATCAGCAAACTTCTTGGCCCCCTCGCTCTTCAGCTTCAGCTCCACCACATAGTCATTGCGCTGATTGTTGACCAGCGCCCGGGCGGATTCCACGTCATTACCTGTGAGGATGGTCTTATTATCAGGGCCGACAAAGCTCAGCACAGCCGTCTCGCCCAGCTCACGGATGGCCTCGTCCGGCTTGAAGCTGCTCTCGTCCGAACGCCAGGGGAAGCGGACGCTCACCCGCCCGTTCCCGCGGTCAATGATCACGTCACGATCCAGGATCTGCAGGTTGTCCAGACGGGTTTCCATGATGTTCTTCACGGCGTCCAGCTGGCTGTCCGAAGGCTTCTCGCTAAAGGTCGAGGGATCTGGCATATAGACAGCCTCAACGCCGCCGCGAATATCAATACCAAAACGGATGTTGGAAACGCTGTGCAGCTTGACCTCGCGACTCCGATTCGTGGGATCGCGGAAGGACAGGCCCGTCTTCGCCAGAAGCATCGCCAGAAGCACAACGAGGAGACAAGCGAAAAAGGTCCACTTGTGCCCGTGCTTCTGAACGACTGAAAAAGACTTTTTCGCCATTCTTCACTTACCTACTTTCAAATAATTTCTACAACTAATAGTCGCAGAAGCATAAATGAAATTCCCTCTGTAAAAATACCGTGGGCACGTGTCCCACGGTATTTTTGAAAGGGCTAAGTCGCTGATGCTTACTTGATTTCGACTTCGGCACCGGCTTCCTTGAGCTTCTCGGCCGCAGCCTCGGCATCTTCCTTGGAGATGTTCTCCTTGATGGGCTTCGGGGTCTCGTCGACCAGAGCCTTGGCCTCCTTCAGGCCCAGACCCGTCAGCTCACGGACAACCTTGATGACGGGGATCTTGGACGCGCCGGCGCTCTTCAGAACGACGGTGAACTCGGTCTGCTCAGCCTCGGCAGCAGCGCCACCGGCAGGGGCCGCAGCACCACCGACGGCGACGGCGGCGGCGGAAACGCCAAACTCTTCTTCGAGGGCCTTAACCAGCTCGGAGAGCTCCAGAACCGTCAGAGCCTTGACTTCTTCGATAAACTTCGTGATCTTTTCGCTTGCCATATTGACCTCCACTATGCTTTAAGCATTCTCAGATGTTTCCGTGGCCTCCTCGGAGCTGGCCTCCTGGGCGGGCTCCTCCTCAGCCTGGGCCTGGGGGCCCTTCCAAACGGCCTCTGCGGTCTCCGCAGAAGCTTCTTCACACTTCTTAGCGATCTCGTTCAGGTAGATAGCCAAGGCCGCGATCGGGGACACGAGGCCACCAACCAACTGACCATGAAGCACTTCGAGCGAGGGGATAGACGCCAGGCGCTTAATCTCAGCTAGCTCAACTGGCTTGCCCTCCATGGCTCCACCCTTGATCTCCAACTTCTCAAACTTATCCGCATACTGCTGGAGCAGCTTGGCAGGAGTGACGACGTCCTCCTTGCTGTAGGCGATGGCGGTGGGGCCCGTGAAGACCTCATCGAGGCCCTCGAGTTCGGCTTCCTTGGCTGCTCTGCTCACGAGTGAATTCTTGACCACCTTGTAGGTCACGCCGGCCTCACGCAGGGCCTTGCGCAACTCGGTGTCCTCAGCAACCGTCAGACCTCTGCCGTCAGCGACGACGAGCATCATGGCGGCGCGCAGCTCTTCAGCCAGACTGCTGACAATAGCCTTCTTGCTTTCGAGCACTTTCGCACTGGGCATGTACAGCACCTCCTATAAAAAATCCCTCATGCCAGAAACAGGCATGAGGGACGAACACACTACGTGTAGTATACACAAGCTATCCGCGTCCTCGGCAGGCGATAAACTTACGCCGGAGCACCTGCTGTCTCTGGTCACGATTTATAAATTTAGCAGACCTGACCTCGTGGGTCAAGCCCTCTCCAGCAGCTTAGACGCGGCTGGGGTTGATGCGCACCGCCGGACCCATGGTCGAGCAGAGCGTGGCAGACTTCACATACTGGCCCTTGGCGGCGGACGGCTTGGCCTTAATGATGGCATCCATCAGTACGCGGTAGTTCTCATAGAGCTTCTCCGCACCGAAGGAAACCTTGCCGATCGGGCAGTGAATGATATTGGACTTGTCCAGACGGTACTCAATCTTACCGGCCTTGGCATCGTTCACGGCCTGGGTCACATCATTCGTGACCGTGCCCGCTTTGGGGTTCGGCATCAGGCCCTTGGGACCCAGGACGCGGCCCAGACGGCCAACCAGACCCATCATGTCCGGCGTGGCGATGACCACGTCGAAGTCAAACCAGTTCTCGCCCTGGATCTTCTTCACGAGGTCGTCAGAACCAACGAACTCAGCGCCAGCGGCCTGGGCCTCATCGGCCTTCGTGCCCTTGGCAAAAACCAGGACGCGCATGCTGCGGCCCGTACCGTTCGGCAGGACGACCGCACCACGGACCTGCTGGTCGGCGTGGCGGGAGTCAACACCCAGACGGACGTGCAGCTCCACGCTCTCATCAAACTTTGCCGGAGCGGACTTGAGCGCCAATTCGATGGCTTCCTTGGCCTCGTAGGTCCGGGAGCGCTCGATGTTCTTCGCAGCTTCCAGATACTTCTTGCCTCTCTTCATCTCTTACCTCCCGACTCAGTCCTCGACGACGATGCCCATGCTCCTGGCCGTACCCGCCACCATGCGGGCACAGGCCTCCAGGGAGCCTGCATTCGTGTCGACGAGCTTGGTCTCTGCAATCTTCAGGCAGTCCGCCATGCTCACCTTAGCCACCTTATCGCGGTTCGGCTTCGCGGAAGCCTTCTCCAGCTTACAGGCGTTCTTCAGCAGCACGGGTACCGGCGGAGTCTTCGTGATGAAAGAATAGCTGTGGTCCGCATAGACCGTAATGACGACGGGGATAATCAGTCCCGCATCCTTCGCAGTTCTCTCATTGAATTCCTTGACGAAGCCGGCGATGTTGATGCCGTGCTGGCCAAGGGCTGGTCCTACCGGTGGTGCCGGGGTCGCTTTACCTGCAGGAATCTGCAGCTTTACATATCCGGTGATCTTTTTAGCCAAGATTACCACCTCCCAAAATTTATTTGCACGGCCCTATCCATGGGCCGAACATGGCGAATAATGTACGCGAATACCGTCTTCTTGTCAACTCTTATTGCACAAAACGAATGACCTGTGTGAAGTCCAGCTCAACGGGGGTCTCGCGGCCAAACATATTGACCAGGACACGGACCTTCTTCTTCTCGCTGGAAATACCATCGACAACGCCGACAAAACTCTCCAGAGGGCCGTTGATGACTTTAACAGAGTCGCCCACACCATAGTCAACGACTGGAACCCACTCGTTGACCATACCCATCGTGGCCAATTCCTCGTCGGTCAGGGGGACGGGACGGGAATTCGGACCCACAAAGCCCGTGACTCCACGGGTGTTGCGCACAATGTACCAGATCTCATCCGTGAGCAGCATCTTCACGAGCACATATCCTGGATACTTCTTCCGGAGTACTGTCTTGCGCTTGCCATCCTTAATTTCCAGCTGCTCCTCCATCGGGATGGTGATTTCCTGGATATAGTCGTGGATGTCACGGTTTTCAACGATCTGCTCCAGGGTCGCCTTCACCTTATTCTCATAACCTGAATAAGTGTGAATGACGTACCAGAGCGCCTCCTCTTCGGGATCGCGCTCCTCATTGGGCACATAGACCTCTTCCTGTAGCTCTTCTCGATTCAAGTCATCCGTCATGGATCGCTCCCTCACTGCGGTCAGAATTAGTCCGCCTTGCTGCCGCTCGTCGTTGCACCCGTATTCTGGGATGCCGAAGGCTGGGACTCGCTTGCCGCCCCGCTCCCCTCGGTCTGCTGCGAACTCGCTGAGCTGCTGATCGGGGTCTGGACCGCCGCCGCGCCCTTATGATCGTAGAAGCCGGCCGCTGTCAGGGACTGGTTGACGATGGTGTCCACGGCAAAAATCAGTAACGCCGAGGCGATGATAATCGCGAAGACAATGGCCGCCGACTGCTTCATCTTCTGCTTGTCCGGCCAGACAACCAGCTTCAGCTCCCCGCGGAGTTCACGGAAGAAGTTGGCGACGCGGGAAGTAAAACCCTTGCCATCCTTCTTGCTGTTCTTCACCTGTTTCGTCTGCTTCTCTGTCTGCTTGGACATGGACTCGTCCTCTCTCCAAGTCGCTGATAAAAATCAGCGCGTCTCCTTGTGGACCGTGTGACGCTTACAGAAGGGGCAGTACTTCTTCAGTTCAAGGCGATCCGTATGCTTCTTCTTATTCTTCTTGCTGGTGTAGTTGCGCTGCTTGCACTCCTCACACGCGAGAATAATCTTCTCTCTAGCTCCTGCTTTGGCCATGATGGCACCTCCGTATCATTCTTTTGTACAAAAAAATAACGCGTCTAGCGCGGTACTTAAGGCTAGCACAGTCCTCGTTCTCTGTCAAGATAAAAAGTCCGCCCCCTCCGCCTCCAGCGCTCAGAAAGAGCTGCTGGAGTGGACGGGGACTGTGACTCAGACTTCCAGGATGGAAATGAGGAGGACGGGGCGGCGCTTGGACTGGCGGTAGACGATCTGCCGCAGGGCCTCGCGCAGGCGGCCCTCCATGATGGGCCGTGAAGGTTTCTTATCGAGCTCAGCGAAGCCGGCAAAGATCTGCTGTACCTGGCGCTGAATCTCCCGGGTCAGCTTCGGCATCTCCGCAGGATAGGCAAAACCACTGGCCTTGACCCCCACCTCAGCACAGAGCTTGCCCGTTTTCTTGCTACAGGCCACAGCCAGCTGCAAGACGCCATCGTCCGAGAGACTCAGGCGCTGCTCCAGGATCTGCCAGTCCACGGTCGACTGGGGGGAGCCGTCAATCAGCACGGCCCCCGCCGTGACATAGCCTGCTATGCGGGCGGACTTGCGGTCACACTCGAAGATGTCCCCATTGTTGAGGATGTAGATGTGATCCATGGGCAGGCCCAGCTTGTTGGCCATCTGGGCGTGCATATAGAGGTGGCGGTACTCGCCGTGCCCAGGCACGAAGTACTGCGGTTTGATCAGCTGGTGTAGCATGCGGATCTCTTCGCGGTAGGCGTGTCCGGAGACGTGGATATCGGCCAGAGCCGAGTAGACCACGCGGGCCTGGCGCTTGTAGAGCTCATTGATGACGCGGTAGATGGGCTTCTCATTGCCAGGGATGGGTGTCGCCGAAATGATGACGGTGTCCCCCGCACCAATCTCAATATTGCGGTGCTCTGAGTAGGCCATGCGCGTCAGAGCGGACATCGGCTCACCCTGAGAGCCCGTCGTGATGATGACGACTTTTTCCGCGGGGTAGCGGTCCACATCCCGCAACTCAATCAGCGTATCCGGGCGAATCTGCAGATAATTCAGATTCTGGGCGGCACTGAACACATTGACCATACTGCGCCCCGAGATGGCCACCTTGCGCCCATAGCGCTCCGCGGCACTGATAATCTGCTGGATGCGGTGGACGTTGGACGAGAATGTCGCGACGATGATACGGCCCGGAGCCTTGCTGAACTCCTCGCTAAAGGCCTCGCCGACGAGGCGCTCCGAAGGGGTAAAACCTTCGCGCTCAATGTTCGTCGATTCACAGACAAAGAGCATGACCCCCTCGGCGCCGAGCTCCCCGAAGCGCTGGAGGTCGATGGGCTTGCCGTGGATGGGCGTGTAGTCAATCTTGAAGTCGCCAGAGTGGATGGCCAGGCCGGCAGGACAGCGGATGGCCAGAGCCGCCGCATCGGCAATGGAGTGGTTCACGTGCACGAATTCCACGCTGAAGCTGCCCGCCCGGGTGCGTTCGCCGCAGGAGACGCGGTGGATGAGCTGCTTCTGGGACGAGAGTCCCTTGTCATCCAGTTTTAATTTGATGAGTTCGCAGGTCAGGGGCAGGGCGTAGACTGGCGCCGAGACCTGACTGAGCAGCCAGGAAATGGAGCCGATGTGGTCCTCATGGCCATGGGTAATAAAAATACCCTTGAGTTTTTTGCGGTTCTCAAAAACATAGGACATATCTGGAATGACCGAGTCCACGCCGGGCTGGTACTCCTCGGGGAAGGCCACGCCGACATCGACAATGATCATGTCGTCGCCATATTCGTAGAGGGTCATATTTTTGCCGATCTCACAGAGGCCGCCCAGCGGGATGAGCTTCAGGCTCGAGCGCCGCGAGTGGTCTGAGACGCGCATCCGCCCCTCCGCCGCCTCGGGGTGCCGCCCCTGACTGCGCAGTTTATCGGGGGCAAACTGGGGGGAGATATTGGGCAGGCCGTAGTGCATCTGTCCGCGGCTGACCTCGGCGGTACGAAAACCCGGACTGCGGCGGCGGCTACCCTTGCCGCTGATCAGCGGGCTGGGCCCCTTCTTTCCCGGCTCCGCAACGCTGGGGCGCTGACCCGAGAAGCTCCTCTGGCCCTTAAGTCGGGAACTTGCGACACGCAGGCCCTCGCGTCGGCCATCGCTGCGCAGGCCCTGGCGCTGCTCCACAGTACGCTTACCGGGGACCTGCTGACTGCGCTTATGATTCTTATTTTTTGTTGCCGTGACGGCTGCGCTCGTGCGCCCCTGGCCCTCCGGTCTCGCCTGGCGCCCCCTGGCCGTAGCTGTCCGGGCCCCTGTGGACTTCGGGCTGCTGGCCACCCTGCGGCTACGCGTGCCCTCAGCAGTCCCCCCCTGGGACCTGCCCCGACTCCGGACGGGGCTGCTGGCCGCCGTCTTCAGGAGGCTTCCTGGCGTGGCCGCCCGCCTCCTGCCGCTCCGGGGGCCTGCGCCCTGCTTGGCCCCTTCTCGCCCAGCCTGTTCACTTGCTTTATCTGCCATATCTGCTGTATACGTTCCTTTCTAACTTATTCTTTTATATAGAGACCGCCCCTCAGTGGAGCTGGCCATATAGATCACATTCACGGAAGCATCTGTAGTGACGCCGCCCCTATCCTCCGCAGATAGCGGGAGGGGCGGAATAACGCAGGGGTCTAAATGAAAAACTGACGTAGCCGGTCGTGAGGCTTACGTCAGTTCTATGCTTCTGAATCGCTAGGATCCACGTAATCCTGAGCCCTGAGTCAGCTTACCCAGCTCAGTGAGCCAACTTGTTCATCGCTCTGGCGATGCGAGACTGACGGCGTGCCGCCGTATTCTTATGCAGCAAACCCTTGGACACAGCCTGGTCAATGTGCTTCTGCGTGCTCTTCGCAAGACCCTGCAGGTTCTCAGCACCATCTTCCATAGCACGGAAGGTTTTCTTAATCTCCGTACGCAGAGCGGACATCTGCGCCTTTCTTCTGATACGGCGCTTCTCGCTCACCTTCACCCGCTTAATTGCGGACTTGATATTCGGCATTTCCTCACCTCCTCTTGTGTCAGTTTTAACGCATGCTCGCGCAGCTAACTATAAAAGTGCTGAATTATTCTAGCATGCTTATCTACAGTCTGCAAGCCTGGGCTACGGAAGTTCTCAGAGATCCCTGCGAATCGCTGTGCCGGGGCGCACAGTTTAGGGAAATGTGATCTCCAGCATAGAATTAGCAATGACTAATATATAGAATCAGAGCGTCGTTACTGTTTACTAGCCTCAAACCAGGAGGCTACTTCGGGCCGTCTCAGGAGGACCGCCCTTAGAAAGAGTTTCCCCATGCAGGACAAGCTACTCGCTCAGATTCACCAGGATTTTCGTCCCGGACGCTGGACCCAGACCATCGATGTCGCGGACTTTATCCAGCAGAACTATCAGCCCTACGAGGGCAACGAGGCCTTCCTCGCCCCCATTTCAGCCCGTAGCAAGGCCGTCTGGGACCAGGTCGATGCCCTGATTCAGAAAGAGATCGCCAGCAAGACGATCAGCGTGGACACCGAGCACTTCTCTGGTATTGATAATTTTGAGGCGGGCTACATCGACCGCGACAATGAGGTCATCGTAGGTCTCCAGACCGACCAGCCGCTGAAGCGCATCGTCAACCCCTACGGAGGCTACCGTATGGTGCAGTCGGCCCTGGGCGCCTACCAGCTCCAGATGAATCCCGAGCTGGAAAAGGCCTTCTTGGCCTACCGCAAGACCCACAACGACGGTGTCTTCGACGCCTACAGCGCCCAGACCCGAAAGGCCCGTACGGTGGGACTGTTGACGGGCCTGCCTGACGCCTATGGCCGCGGCCGCATCATTGGTGATTACCGCCGCGTCGCCCTCTATGGTATCGACTACCTCAAAGCTGCCAAGCTCCGTGACAAGGCCCGACTGACGGGTCCAGCTGATGCGGCCGAGATCCGTCTGCGCGAGGAACTCTCCGAGCAGATTCGCGCCCTGGATGCCATCAAGGCCATGGCCGCCCGCTACGGCTACGATATTTCCCGCCCGGCAGAGAATGCCCGTGAGGCGGTCCAATACCTGTACTTCGCCTACCTGGCAGCGGTAAAGGAAAATAACGGGGCGGCGATGAGCATGGGCCGCAACACGACCTTCCTCGACATCTACATCCAGCACGACATCGACCGTGGCCTGCTGAACGAGGATGAGGCCCAGGAACTCATCGACCAGCTGGTCATCAAGCTCCGTCTGGTTCGCCACCTGCGCACCCCTGAGTACGACGAGCTCTTTGGCGGCGACCCGACCTGGGTGACAGAATCCATCGGCGGCATGGGCCTGGATGGGCGCAGCCTCGTAACCAGGACCAGCTACCGCTTCCTCCACACCCTGGAGACCCTCTCCCCCGCACCCGAGCCAAACATGACGGTGCTGTGGAGTGAGCAGCTGCCCGAGGCCTTCAAGACCTACTGTGCCCGCCTGTCCATTGAGACCGCCTCCATCCAGTACGAAAACGACGACCTGATGCGCGACATCTATGGGGATGATTACGCCATCGCCTGCTGTGTCTCGGCCATGGCTGTCGGCAAACAGATGCAGTTCTTTGGAGCCCGCGCCAACCTGGCCAAAGCCCTGCTCTACGCCATCAACGGCGGCGTGGATGAGATAAAAAAGGACAAGAAGACGGGCCTTCCGATTCGCGTCTTCGATGACATCGAGGCCCTGCCTCAGGGGCCCCTGGACTATGAGGCCGTCCTCGCGAACTATAAGCGGGTGCTGAGCTCTCTGGCCGCCCTCTATGTCGACACGATGAATGTCATCCACTACATGCATGACAAGTACGCCTACGAGGCTGGGCAGATGGCCCTCCTCGACAGTGAGCCCCACCGCTTCATGGCCTTCGGCGCCGCAGGTATCTCCATCGTGGCCGATAGCCTCGCCGCCATCAAGTACGGCCAGGTCAGGCCGATCTACGATGAGCAGGGCCTCGCCGTGGACTTTGAACGCAGCGGCGAAACCCCGCAGTTCGGCAACGACGATGACCGTGTGGATCAGATTGCGGTCGAGGTGGTTGAGTACTTTAGCGCAGAACTCAAAAAGCACCGCTGCTACCGCGACGCGGAGCACACGCTCTCCCTCCTGACCATCACCTCCAACGTGGTCTACGGCAAGAAGACAGGCAGTACCCCGGACGGACGCAAGAGGGGCGAGGCCTTCGCCCCAGGCGCCAACCCGATGCACGGCCGCGACAGCCGGGGCGCCCTGGCCTCCCTCAACTCCGTGGCCAAGCTCCCCTACCGTGAGGTCTGCCAGGACGGCATCTCCAACACCTTCAGCATGATCCCCTCCGCCCTCGGCAAGTCTCCCGAGCAGCGCGAGGCCAATCTGGTGGACATCATGGACGGCTACTTCG
>JAEWGG010000027.1 GCA_023388435.1 Bacillota bacterium
CGGGGAGCTGCTTTAGCCCTCCTTGTGTCTACGCCGCCGCAGCTTGTGTTGACGCTCCTCCTCAACAATGTCGCTGGCGCTGGCCCCGAGGGTCCGGCGCAGACTGCGGCGGAGGAGGCGGCTGCGAAAGAGGAGGTAGCAGACCTGGGTCAGGCCGAGGAGGAAGAGGAGATAGGGGAGGATGAGCCAGATGGTGGATCCATCCAGGCGGAAGAAAAAGACCTGGGGAAAGAGGAGCAGGGCGAGGATGGGCAGGGACAGACAGCCGAGGAAGAGGAGGCGCCGCCAGTGGTCGAAGGGCTTGGAGGCGCTGTAGAGGCAGCGCAGGCCGATGGTCAGGAGGCAGAGGAAGGAGGCGCTGCGCAGCTGGGTGAGCGTCATGGGCCAGAGGATGTGGTAGACCTGGAGGAAAAGCAGGGAGAGGCAGGCAGCGATACCGGCGGGCAGGGCTGTGGGGAGGACGTTGGCGAGGAAGCTGCCACGAATACGCTCACGGTTGGGTTTGAGGGCGAGAAAAAAGGCGGGGATACCAACGGTGGCGCTGGAGATGAGACTGGCCTGGATCGGATAGAGCGGATAGGTGATCGGGAGGAGGAGGGCCAGGAGGGCGAAGAGTGTGGCATAGGTGGTTTTGACAAGGAAAAGCGAGGCCACGCGCTGGATGTTATTGACCACGCGACGCCCCTCGTAGACGGCCTCGGGCATGGCGGAGAAGCGGTCATCGAGGAGGACAATGTCTGCTGCTCCACGGGCGGCATCGCTGCCCTGGGACATAGCTACGCCGCAGTCGGCCTGTTTCAGGGCCGGGACGTCGTTTACGCCGTCTCCCGTCATCGCGACGCAGTGTCCCTGGGCCTGGAGGGCGCTCAGCAGAGCCTGTTTCTGGAAGGGACTGACACGGCCGAAGCAGCGACCTTTTTGAGCGATGTCCTGGAGGTCCTGGCCTTCGGGGATCTGGGACATATCATAGAGGCTGTCTTCGGGGCAGCTAAGGTCCACGGCCTCGGCGATGGCAGCGACCGTGCGGGGGTTGTCTCCAGAGATAATCTTGATTTCCACTCCCTGCTCACGAAAATAGGCCAGGGTCTGGGCGGCGTCTGGGCGGATCTGATCACGGAAGAGGAGCAGGGCCAGAGTCTGGCGTTCCTCTGGGAGCTGATACTGGCCCTCGGCACGTTCGCGGGCGGCCACGGCGGAATGGGAGAAGACGAGGAGCCGCAGGCCCTGGCTGGCGAGGGTGCGGAGCAGGTCCTCGGCACGGAGGCGTTCTGCGGGCTGGAGGAGGTAGTCGGCCGCCCCCAGGAAGTAGGCATCGCCCTGCTCCGCTTGGTATCCGGACCACTTGCGCTCAGAGGAAAAGGGATAGATTTCCAGGGGGGCAGCGGTTTTTTCTGGGAGCTGAGCTCTAAATTGGCGGTTCAGGGCGCTTTGCGTGGCATTGCCCTCGGGAAAAATCTGGCAGAAGGCCAGGAGCTGCTGGCGCAGTTCCGCCGAGCAGTGTTCAGGAGCCCAGGGGCGAAGGGTCTGGCCCTCCTGCTTGAGCCGTTCCGGGGCCGCAGAGACCTCCTCCAGCTGTCCGGCGTCTAAGACCGCTTCAAGGAGCAGCTGGCCGGTGGTGATGGTGCCTGTCTTGTCGAGGCAGAGGCAGTCGACGCGGGCCAGGCTCTCAATGGCTGTCAAGCGCGGTACGAGACAGCGCTGGCGGGCCAGCTTGACGACGCTCACCGCAAAGGCCAGGGAGGCCAGAAGCACCAGTCCCTCAGGAATCATCGAGAGCAGGAGGGCCGAGCTGCTGATGATGGCGGAGGGGAGGTCGCCCGCGCGGAGCCAGAAGATCTGCTTGAGCAGGAGCAGGAGTCCGAGGGGAAAGAGGACGATGGATATCAGGCGCAGCAGCTGATTCAGACTCCGCATCAGGGGAGTCAACTGGCGCTTCTCCTGCCGTGCGCTGTGCATTAATTTCGCGGCGAGGGTCTCTGTGGAAACCAGCTGGACATAGAGGCTGCCCCGCCCCGCCTTGACGAAGGAACCTGAAAAAACGTCATCCCCCGCAGCCTTACGACAGGGGCGGGATTCGCCCGTCAGCTGGGACTCGTCCATCTCAAGGCCCTCGCTGTCCAAAACATAGCCGTCCACGCTGAGCCGCTGGCCCTCGCGGAGGAAGAGGCGGTCCCCCGGCAGGAGTTCCGAATCCGGAATCTCCACCCGCTGGCCCCCACGGAGGACCAGGGCCTTGGACTCGCTCTGCAATTTCAGGCGATCGATGCTGCGCTTGGCCCGCAGTTCCTGGAAGCTCCCGATAAACGTATTGGCGATGACCACACCGAAGAAGAGCAGATTGCTGAAGTAGCGCGGATTGTGGAGGGAGGCGTAGAGAATGAGCAGGGCCAGTAAGAGGTTCAGAAAATTAAAGTACGTGAAGATATTATCCGCCAGGATGCGCAGGGCGCTGCGGCTGTTGCTCTTCGGCGGGATGTTCTGCCGCCCCTGTTCACGGAGGCGGTCGGCCTCCTCCAGACTGAGGCCTGCGTAATCTGGTCCCAGGCGCGGTGGCGCTCCCTGGGGATCTTCATGGAGAGGCCTGGGGTTCAGCTGGTCTTTTTTCATAACTGCTCTTTTCCTGTTCACGTCTTAGTCGATATCGAAATTCAGAATCAGCTCTTTTTCCTGGGGCTGCAGCTGGCGCAGGTTCACCCCGGCCCGCTCCAGCATGCGCCGGGAGACCTGGAAGAGGGGCTGGTCGTGGTACTTGTCTGAGAGATAGACCACCTCGCGGATGCCCGACTGGATGATGGCCTTGGCACACTCGTTGCAGGGGAAGAGGGCCACGTAAATACTGCAATCTTTTAGACTGCAGCCAGGGTTATTGAGGATGGCGTTGAGCTCGGCGTGGCAGACATAGGGGTATTTGGTGTCCTCCACCCGCCCCTCGCGCCCCCAGGGGATCTCGTCGTCGGAGATGCCCCAGGGCATGCCATTGTAGCCCGTTGACAGAATCTTGTGGTCCGGGTTGACAATGCAGGCCCCCACTTGGGTGTTCGGATCCTTGCTGCGCCGGGCGGCCAGGAGGGCCACGCCCATGAAATATTCATCCCAGGTGATGTAGTCTGTCCGCTTGTGCATAGGGGCCTCCTCATGTGAGCAATCTGCTTTTGCCGCCATTATATCGAAATGGGCTGAGACTGAAATTAAAGAAAGCCTAAACAGATTTTTGCCAGGCTATCCCGTAAATTGCTATAATGACTGTCTGAATATGGCGAACTGGACCCTCTGGGTCTTCAATATGGAGGTAAAGCGATGGCGGATGAGCGCCGACAGGGCCTGGGACCAGCGAAGACGGCGGGTCCTGGCAGCCGGAGTCAACGCGCGGTGAACCGCGATCTACTGAGCTTGCGCAACGAGCTCCGACACCACGTGAAGGGTAAGCCCTCGAAGGCCCAGCCCCTGCAGTCGGCCCCGGCCCTCCTGGGCCGCGGTCTCGTGCGCCTGGTGAAACTGGCCTGTGTCCTGCTAATCCTGGCCGTGCTCTTCGTCGGCAGCACGGGCGTAGGCATCCTGCTGGGCTACCTGTCCACGACGGATCCCGTCCCTTCCGAGCTGCTGACCACGGGCAGTGAGACGTCCAAGATGGTGGATATGCACGGCAGCCTGATGGCAAAATTCAAGGGCTCGGAAAATGTGGAGCGCGAGCCGGTCAAGATTCAGGATGTGCAGAACACGTACATCATGAGCGCTTTTATCGCCATTGAGGATGAGCGCTTCCAGACCAATATCGGCATCGATCCCCAGCGCATCCTCTCGGCCCTCGTCTCGGCGGTGGCCAACGGCGGCAGTCCCTCCCACGGCGGCTCCACCATCACCCAGCAGGTGGTCAAGCTGACGACGGGTGATAACCAGACCTCGGCCCAGCGCAAGGTGCAGGAGTGGTACCGCGCGGTGCTCTTGAACAAGCGGCTGTCGAAGGCGGAGATCATGGAGCTGTACATCAATCTGGTGCCGATGGGGAACAGCTACGTGGGCATCCAGACGGCGGCCAAGAACTACTTTAACAAGCCCGCCTCGGAATTGACACTGAGCGAATGCGCCTATCTGGCGGGCATTCCCCGCGCCCCATCCATCTATAATCCCCGGACGGAGACCGGCCTGCGCAATGGTCTGCGCCGCATGCGCATTGTCCTCTCCAAGATGTATGAGCTGAAGATGATCAGCCGCGGCCAGTACATGGACGCCCTGAATTCGGAGCTCCACTTTTATAAAAAAGATAAGAGCCAGGAGGTGTCCCAGGTCCTGTCGTACTTCGCGGAGGTCTGTGAAGGGGACGTCATTGAAGATTTGATGGCCAAGCGCAATATCAGCCGCGATATGGCCAACCACATCCTCTCGACTGGCGGCCTGACGATTCATGCGACCTTCAATCCCGATGTGCAGGCTGTTTTGGACCAGCGCTACGAGAATGTGGACCAGCTGGTGCGCGATCCGGAGAACTACGCAAACTACCCGGAGAAACCGCAGTTTGCCCAGATCGTTATTGACAACAGCAATTTTTCCATTGCGGGTATGATTGGCGGCATAGGAAAAAAAGACGCGAACTACATTCTCAACCGTGCGGTGGACATTCGCCGCCAGCCCGGTTCATCCATGAAGCCCCTGGCCGTGTACACGCCGGCTCTGGATCGGCAGGTGGTCACCGGGGCCACGGTTTATGAGGACAAGGCGGTCTATCTGGATCCCAAGCAGCCTGACACCCCCTATCCGCTCAATTATAGCCACACGTACTATGGCCTGGTCACGGTGCGCAATGCCCTCAAGCAGTCCCTGAACGTGGAGGCTGGTCTGATCCTGCGCGACACCGGCGTGGACGTGGCTAAGGGCTACCTGAAGAAGTGTGGCATCGACCTCAGCAACGACGATGTGGGCATCGCCCTGGCCTTCGGCGCCATCGGGGGCGTCTCCCCCCTGCAGATGGCAGGGGGCTACGCCTGTCTGGCCAATGGGGGGCGCTACACCAAGCCCTACACGTACACGAAGGTCACCGACAGTTCCGGGGCGGTGGTCCTCAGCAATGAGCAGCCGCAGTACACCCAGGTCTACTCAGCCGAGGCGGCCTACCAGATGTCCATGATTCTCCAGGAGACCGTCTGGGGCGTGACCTCGAGTTTTGGTTTACCTGGACTGGCGGCGTTTCCGTGGGGACCCGTTGAGGGCGTGGGACAGCTGACTTTTCCAACTTGTGGCAAGTCCGGTACGACGGACGACACCCGCGATCACTGGTTCTGCGGCTATACCCCCTATTTCACGACGGCTGTCTGGTTTGGTATCGATGACAACAGTCCTTTGGTCTCCCAATATTCAGCCTATTCCTGTGAGGATAGCTGGTTTACTACCATGGATGCCATCCACCAGAATTTGCAGCTGGGCTATAAGGACTTCCCGCGTCCGGAGACCATTGTGGAGAAGGTCATCTGCAATCGTTCCGGTCAGCTGGCTACAGCTAATTGTGGGACCAATGCCCAGACCGAGTACTTCAATGTGAACAGCCCACTGACGCCTACGGCCTACTGCCCACTACACGGTATCTACATCCCGCCGACTCAGGCCCCGGCCCCGACAGAGGCCGGTCAGCCCACACATCCGGCCGCCAGCCAAGCCGAGCAGCCGGCCCAGCCCCCGGTGGAGCAGCCGGTCCAGCCTCCGGTGGAGCAGCCGGTCCAGCCCGCTCCCGCCCCCCAGGGCTAGACAGATGATGACGGAAGGGGAAGTCCTGTGAGACTCGCCATGAGCGAGGTGATAGGACCTCCTCTTTTCTATAGTTCGGCAATTTTGAGCAAGAGAGGAGCTGAGGCCAGAACGTTGTGACAGACTTTTCGCAGTGCATATGCGGCTACGAGAAATTCGGCCCTGCCGGGGTCTTTTGCCCCCGCCCCAGAATTAACAGAGATATATTAAAGAAGAATTGCGAGGAACATAATGCGAGGATTGTGGTTAATTGACGGAGCATACCTGTATAAGTCCGGGCGGCGTTTCCAACATGAGCATCCGGAATATGCGACGATGGGTATCGACTATAAGAAATTAAAGGATCGCCTGCGCTCGGAGTATGGGATTGACGACCTGGACACCTGGTATTTCAACGCGACGCCGAATCCGGTGGAGGACGGGCGCAACGGTTTTTACAGCTGGCTCAAGAGCACGGAGCCGAAGGGCCCGAACATGCGGGTCAAGCTCTATGCGCTAAAAGACAAGCACGTCTACTGCCGGGCCTGCAATGAACATTTTTCGATTAAAGTCCAGAAGGGGGTGGACGTGGGTCTGGCCACGACGGCCCTGCGCCTCTATCCCCGCTACGACGTGATCATTCTCTCGGCGGGGGATGGGGACTTCGAGGACTTCATCCGCTACCTGGTGGAGGAGCAGGATAAAAAGCTCTACATTGCAGGTTTCGACCGGAGCATATCGCCGGACCTCCAGCAGTACAGCACGAACAACTTCCTGCTCAATGAGCATTATGAGGAAATCTGTGACAGCCGCAATTACAGCGAGGAGATTCTGGAGGAGGAGCTCTAAGCCCCTCAGGCTCGCTGCGGTTCATCCGGAAAAAATACGCTTACTATGATGAATTTAAAACAATTTTTTCAGGAGCAGCCCTCTGTTGCCCTGGCCTTTTCCGGCGGTGTCGATTCGACCTACCTGCTGGCGGAGGCCCAGCGCCTGGCCCAGAGGGTCAAGGCCTATTATGTAGCGACGGCCTTTCAGCCACGTTTTGAGCAGGAAGAGGCCCTGGCCCTGGCGGCCGATCTGGGAGCAGAGCTGGAACTCATCCCTCTGGATATCACGGGGGCGAAAGAAGTGCTGGCCAATCCGCCGGAGCGCTGTTACTGGTGTAAGAAACGGATTTTTACGCAGATCCTGGAGGCCGCCCGTCGCGATGGCTTCACCGTGCTCATCGATGGGACAAACGCCAGCGACGACTGGGATGAGCGGCCAGGGATGCGGGCTCTGGAGGAGCTGCAGGTCTATTCCCCGCTGCGTCTGGCGGGTTTGACGAAGGAGGAGATACGCCAGCGCTCACGAGAGCTGGGGCTGGCGACCTGGGACAAGCCCGCCTACGCCTGTCTGGCGACGCGGATTCCGACGGGGCGGACGATCCGCTTAGCGGACTTAGAGCGGACGGAGCGGGCGGAGGCTTATCTGATGGGCTTGGGCTTCCGTGACCTGAGGGTGCGCCTTGTGGGCGAGCTCGCCCGCATACAGCTCCGGGCGGAGGACCTCCCGAAGCTCCTGGCCCAGCGGGAGGAGATTCTGAATCAGTTAAAGCAGGACTACCAGGGGGTATGCCTGGACTTGGAGTTACGGCCATGAGCGGGAGAGAGGGGCAGAAAGAACTGCGTGCCCTGCTGGAGGCCCTGGCTGGGGGGCAGATCAGTGTGGATACGACCCTGGAGCGTCTGGCAGAAAGAATTTCTGTCGAGCCCCAGAGCCTGGATCTGGGTTTCGCAACCCTGGACCTGGAGCGCCGGCTCCGCCAGGGCGTGACAGAGGTTGTCTACGCTGCGGGGAAGGAGGCAGGGCAGATTCGGGCCATCGCCGAGGCCCTGCAGGCTGCGGGGCAGGAGCGGGTCCTGATCACGCGGCTGTCCCCAGACAAGGCGCAGTCGCTGGAGGATTTGCCGGATTTTTGTTACAACAGACAGGGGCAGATCGGCCGCCTGGGGCCCCTGCCTGAGGTGGATGGTCTGGGAACGGTTCTCATCTTAACTGCGGGGACCAGTGATCTGGCCGTCGCGGAGGAGGCCGCCTGGACTCTGGAGTATCTGGGTAACCGTGTGGAGCGACTGAATGATGTCGGTGTGGCCGGCCTGCACCGTCTTCTTTCCCAGCTGGAGCGCCTGCGTCAGGCGTCGGTGATTATCGTTATAGCGGGTATGGAGGGAGCCCTGGCCAGCGTGGTGGGCGGTCTGGTGGACTGCCCTGTCCTGGCAGTACCAAGCAGCGTGGGCTACGGCACGGCCTTCGGCGGCGTCACCGCCCTGCTGTCCATGCTCAACGCCTGCTCAGCTGGCATTGCGGTACTTAACATTGACAACGGCTTCGGCGCGGCCTATATGGCGCACAAGATTAATCACATGGGAGGCAACTGTGGCTAAGATACTGTATCTGGACTGCTCAATGGGCGCAGCTGGCGATATGCTGGCGGCCTCGCTCCTGGAGCTCCTGGACAAAAGTCATCGGCAGGCCTTTATGGACCGACTTAATGCACTGGGACTACCGGGCCTGCGCTATGAACTGGTTCCGGCCACGCGCTGTGGCATTGTGGGTTCGCGGCTACGCGTTCTGCTGGGAGGAGAGGAAGAGGGGGAGCACGGCCACGAGCACGGCCACGAGCACGGCCACGGCCACGGGCACGAGCACGGCCACGGCCACGAACACAGCCACGGCCACGGCCACGGCCACGGTCACGAGTACGGCCACGGCCACGAGCACGGTCACGAGCACAGCCATAGCAGCCTGGCACAGATCCAGGAGCAGCTGTCCAAGCTGGAGCTTCCAAGCCCCGTCAAGGCCGACATCCAGGCCGTCTACCAGCTCATCGCCGAGGCTGAGAGCAGGGCCCACAACTGCCCGGTGGAGCAGATTCACTTTCACGAAGTAGGCCAGTTGGACGCCCTTGCAGACATCACGGCTGTCTGCCTGCTCCTGGCCGAACTGGCCCCAGAACGCATCCTGGCCTCGCCCGTCCATGTCGGGTCCGGCCATGTGCACTGCGCCCACGGCATACTGCCTGTCCCAGCCCCCGCTACAGCCCATATACTCCAGTCTGTGCCCAGCTACGGAGGCAGCATCCAGACGGAACTCTGCACGCCCACAGGGGCCGCCTTGCTGAAGCACTTTGTCCAGGACTATGGCCCCCAGCCCCTGCTGCAAGTGGAGGCCATCGGCTACGGTATGGGTAAAAAAGACCTGCCCCAGGCCAACTGCCTGCGCAGCTTCCTCGGTCAGAGCCTATCTGAGGAGGGGGCGGGCAGGGACTACCGCCAGCCCCGCGGTCTGGTCGAAGAGGCCCTGCTCAGCCTCGTCTGCAGCGTGGATGACATGAGCGGGGAGGACCTGGCCTACGCCCTGGCCCAGTGCCTGGAAGCAGGAGCCCTGGACGCCTACATCCGTCCCATCTATATGAAAAAATCGCGTCCCGGCCACGAGGTTCAGGTCCTCTGTCGACCTGCGGATAAGGGCCGCCTTCTGGAGCTCCTGCTCCGCCACACGAGCAGCCTGGGCGTGCGGGAATTCCCCTGCCAGCGCCACAGCCTCCCCCGCGAGGAACGGCAGGTCCAGAGCAGCCTGGGTAGACTGAGCGTCAAAGAAGCTCACGGACCAGACTACAGCAAGCGTAAATTTGCCGCCGAGGATCTGGCCCGACTGGCCCGTGAGCAGGGCCTCAGCCTCGCCGAGCTGCGCGGCCTGCTGGCCGCTGAGGAGGTTTGAAAAGCCCCCGTAAATCCCGTATACTGAAATGCCCGTTGTTCCCCAGCTGAGGGGGACGGAGGATCCCAAATCAGGAGGAGATCATGGCCATAAGAGAAGGCCGCTGTGCCAACTGCGGTTCCATCATAAAAGTTGACGACAGGAGCAGCGAGGCCGTCTGCATGTTTTGCTGGGCGCACACCCCCGCCCAGGAGGCCCTCGCCATCGCCCGAAATCCCGAGGACTATCAGTTCCCCAACGAGGCCCAGCCCGAGCCGGATGAGGAGAGCCGCAAGCTGGCCTTTGTCGGCAGCGCCTCCGCCGGACGCAAGAGCCCGGAGGCAACTAAGGTGAGCAAGGCCCAGCCCCGGAAGCAGAAGCCCGGTAAGCTGAGCCCGGCGGAAAAAGTCGCGAGTATGAAAAAAGAAATCATCGAGCCCCGCCTTGAAGTCAAGGTGAAGCGCGCCCTCTTTGCCGGCGTCGCCGCCCTGATTGTGCTCGTCCTCGTCATCGCCCTGCCCCTGGCCCTGACCCGCGACCGCCACCGCCAGGAGCTGGCGTCGAAAATTGGCGCAGTCTATGCGGCGGAGCAACTAGAGCAGGGGGGCTACTCTTTTTCTGGACAGAAAAACCGCTCCCTGACCCTGGTCCTGGACAGAGAAGTCAATGAGGAGGAGCTCAAGGACTTACACAGCCGTTATAAGAAACTCCGCGCCGAAGTCTATGGGGAAGCGGAGCAGGACCAGCAGGTTCAGCTCGAGGTCTACAGCAAAAAGGGCCTCTACCGTGTGACCCGCTCTGCTGAGGTCAAGCAGCTCAGCAATCACTAAGCCTGCATAGAAGGGGGAGGACGAGTTGTCCAACTCGGCTTCTGAGCCCTGAATCGGTGGCAGAGGTCTCCTGTGCCGCCCCCAAGCTGTTCCCGGAGGCCCCCCGCGCCCAATCCGCGCGGGGGCTGTCTGTTCGGGGCAGTTTTTTTGTGTCCAGAGACCCGTTGACAAGGCTTCTAAATTTCCCCGCCATGTTAGAATGAAGACAGTTCCCAGGAGGTCCCCATGCGTCTTATTTTTCCCTGTTCGTTCGGTCTTGAGAAACCCCTGATTCTTGAGCTGGCCTCCGCAGAATCGGGCTTTGTCCGTGAGCGTTTCAGCGCCCAGGACGGGCGAGTGGCCTACGCTCTGACAGCTGAAGAGGAGTTTGAGGAAGCCCTGGCCCGTCTGGCCATGGCGGCCAATCTCCACAGCGCTGTGGCCGAGCGCTGTATCCTGGAATTACTTTATCTGGAAGACTGCCAGGACTTCGAGCTCTTTTTTGATACAGTACGAAACTTTCCCTGGGAAAGATACATTGCTGAAGGTGCCAGGTTTGTGGTCGACGGGACTTCCACACATTCCCAGCTCCATGCAGTGCCCGCACTACAGAGCCTGTGCAAGAAGGCCGTGGTTCAGCGCCTGCTCGAGGCCTGGGGCCGGAATCCTGAGGAAGAGCTGGAGGAGGATGAGGCGCGTGGACATCTGAGCCTGCGCTTTGCCTTCACATATAACCAGTTGAGCCTCGGAGTTGATCTCTCTGGGCAGACTCTGCACAAGCGCGGCTACCGCCTGGAAGGCGGGGAGGCCCCGCTCAAGGAGAGCCTGGCGGCGGGCATACTGGAGTACTTGCACTGGCCCCAGCGGGGGCGCGAGGCCCTGGCCGACCTCTTCTGTGGTTCGGGAACGCTCGCCATTGAGGCGGCCAGGCGGCTGACTGCGCAGGCCCCTGGCATACGGCGGCACTTCGCCTTAGAGGACTGGGGATTTTTTCCAGCCGATATCCTGGAGGCTGAGCGGGCCAGGGCCGTGCAGCGCCATGAGGAGCGTTTGGCCGAGTTGCGGGCTGCGGGCTATGTGGGGGAGGGGGCTATCATCCTGGCTTCAGACCTTGATCCAGAGCAAGTAGAGCGGGCCAGGGCCAATGCCCAGCGAGCGGGCCTGGTGGACTTCATCCGCTTTCGTGTTGGCAATGCTCTGGACCAGGATCCGGAGGCCCTGCGCCAGGAACTGGGGCAGGAGCGCCTCTTGCTTCTTTCGAATCCACCCTACGGCGAACGGCTGCTGGAGCAGGCGGAGGTCCAGGCCCTGGAGGAGGCCCTGGGCCGCCGCTGGCTGGAGGGCGGGATGCTGCCTCCGAACCTGCGCTGGGCCCTGCTGACGGCCGATGGGGATTTCGAGGCCGAACTTGGCTATCGGGCCGACAAGCGGCGCAAGCTCTATAACGGGATGCTTTCCTGTACGCTCTACCAGTATTTTCGGGAGGGGGAGCACCAGCTCCAGAGACGTCGCCGATTCGCGGATCAGAGAGGTCCTGAACATGCGGGAAGAGCTCTGCGCCGTGGGTCGCGGAGGGGGCAGCAGACTGAGCGCGGAGGCCGTGGACCGGGGCCCCGCCAGATTGCGAGGGGCAGAGCCTCGTGGGCGGGGACCCGAGCTGCTGAGACTTCCCGGAATAGAGCAGGGGACGGGCATGCACATGAGCAGAAACGCGGGGTCCGAGGGCAGCGGCCCTACGCCCAGCGGGGGGAGCGCTTCGTCCGCCCCTCGTCCCCAGTGAGGCAGGCCCAGCCCGTGTTCAGTCGTGCGGTGGACGGCTGGGATGAGCATAAGCCCGTGAAGAGCGCCCGTGTCTGGCGTGCAGATACGGGAGCCCAGGTCTCAGGGAGGCAGGAGGCCCAGTCGCGTTCTGGAAAAGGAGGGCGGCAGAGTCGCCGTGACCTCCCCCACAGACCCGGCCGTGAAGCGCTCGGGCGCCGGCCTCAGGCATCCTGGAAGAGGCGGTCTGAAATACTGGAGGACGGGCCCAGACAGGGTCAGGAATTGCTGAGAAAAAAGGCCGCAGGTGTCCGCTTACACCAGGTTCAGGCCAGCCTGGACCAGTCCCAAAAGAGGCAAGAGGAGGATAGGGAACAGTGAATGTCGTCATTCTGGCCGCAGGCTTCGCCACACGACTTTACCCTCTGACCAAGGAGCGTCCGAAGGGCCTCTTAAGCCTGGCTGGGGCCCCTATTTTGGACTACATCATGGCTCAGATCGAAGCGGTGGATGAGGTCAAAAAAATCTACCTCGTCAGCAACAGCCGCTTCGCCGGGCAGTTCCGAGCCTGGGCCGAGGCTCACGAGGCGGCGGGAAAGCGTCGGGTGGAGGTGCTGGATGACGGCTGCCAGACGGAGGAGGAGAAGCTGGGGGCCCTCGGCGACCTGGACTTCTGTCTCCGCAAGCAGCCCTCCCTTGCGGAGGATCCGCTCCTCGTCCTTGCGGCGGATAATCTTTTTAGCTTTTCGCTCCGTGAAATGGCCAGACGCTATAGGGCTATGAATCAGCTGAAACTGGGGCCAGGGGCCATGCTGGTCGGCTCGGCTCCGCCGCCGGATGAGGATATGCGGCGCTTCGCCGTGGCCCAGGTGGCCGAGGATGGCCGTGTCAGGCACTTGGAAGAGAAGCCGGAGCAGCCGCAGGGTGAGACCATTGTTTATGCGATTTACTTTTACCATCCCAGGGCCTTAGCGCTTCTGCCGCAGTACCTGGCCGAGGGCGGAGCTGCGGACGCCCCGGGACACTTCCCAAGTTGGCTCTATCGGCGCCTGCCCGTATATCTCCAGCACACGACGGCTGACTGTCTGGACATTGGTACCCCTGAGGCCTATGCTGGCATCCAGGCCCGAGTGGCTGAGGAGCCAGAGCTGCTCAGGGCGTTTGCTGGCAAAGAAGCGGAGCCTGTGCCGCCGCCCCCTGCTGAGCATGGTAAAATGGAAGGAAGTAACGGTGGAGGACTAGGGAGATGAAACTCGTTTTTGGCAGTGACCATGCGGGCTATGAACTGAAGTGCATCCTGATGGAGGAGGCCCGGAAGCTGGGCCATGACTGTGAGGACCTGGGGGCCCACACGGCGGACTGTGCTGCCAGCTATGTCCCTGCCGCCCAGGCCGTGGCGCAGCGCCTGCAGAATGCTGAGGCGGTGCTCGGTGTTCTGATCTGCGGGACGGGTATTGGCATTTCGGTGGCGGCCAACAAACTCAAGGGCATCCGCGCCGCCGTCTGCTGCAATGAGTATATGGCGGAGAAAGCCCGCCAGCACAATGACGCCAATATCCTGGCTCTGGGGGCTCGCGTGATCGGTCGGGATCTCGCCTTGTCCATATTGCGCCGCTTTCTTGAGTCCAGTTATGAAGGGGGCCGACACGCCCAGCGTGTTGGGGAGATTGCCCAACTGGAAGCCCGGGACTGAGCCTCTGTCAGCAGAGCGCTCAGCCTTGACCACGGCAAGCCGCCGGCTCCCATGGAGCACGGCATGAGATAAGGAGAAGTAGATGGACCTTCAGTGTAATAATGTCATGATTTTTGACCACCCCCTCATCCAGCATAAGATCTCGCTGATGCGTGACAAGCACACCAGTACTAAGGAGTTCCGTGAGCTGGCCTCGGAAGTCGCCATGCTTATGGGCTATGAGGTGACCCGCGACCTGCCCCTCATGGACGTGGAGGTTGAGACCCCCATCGCCAAGGCCAAGACTAAGGTGCTGGCGGGCAAGAAGCTGGCCATCGTGCCCATACTCCGCGCCGGACTCGGTATGGTTGACGGTATGCTCAATCTGATTCCGATGGCAAAAGTCGGACACATCGGCCTCTACCGCGATCCGGAGACCCTCCAGCCAGTCGAGTACTACTGCAAGATGCCAGAGGATGTGGAGAGCCGTGAGGTTGTTGTCGTGGATCCGATGCTCGCCACGGGCGGTTCGGCCGCTGACGCCATTCGCCTCTTGAAGGAAAAGGGCTTGAAGAACATGAAGTTCATGTGCCTCATCGCCGCTCCTGAGGGGGTAAAGCACCTGCATGAGCTGCATCCCGACGTGCAAATCTACTGCGCTGCCCTGGATGAAAAGCTGAATGACCACGCCTATATCGTGCCAGGTCTCGGTGATGCGGGTGACCGCCTCTTCGGGACGAAGTGAGAACAGCGTGTAGATGCCAGTCCCTCTGGACCCGTGCCAGAGGGACTTTTTTTGCCTGTTTTTGCAAAAGAAAAAGACAATCCATTTCTTATGCGCGATTTTCCCGGTACCGTGTCTGACGCGCTCCGTCTTTATAAGAAATTTTAGGCAGTTCCTGCCTGAGTGGCAATTTATTGTTGGAAATTAATTTCTATGCTGTATTCATTTTCAATCAGGACATACTTTACGTTGTGCTCTTTTGCCAGTTTTAAAAACTAGGCATTATCCTTCAAAATCCTCACAAGTTCTGGATTTTCATTATACGGAATTCACTTGCGATAAAAAGCAGCTGAAGCGTAACGGATAAGGCCCCCAGCCGCAGACGCGCGGGCAGGGGGCCTGTTTCTATGTCAGCAGAATTGAGCGGCTGACTAGTCTACGGGTCTGCGTTTCAGTACTCCGCAGACGATGGAGAGGCCGAGGAGGCCGAGAGCCAGAATCCAGTGATCATGGCGCTCACCCGTACGAGGCAGACTCTTGCCCTGCTGCCTGGTCCCAGCTGTCGGGGCCACTGTTGGGACGCTGGCGCTGGGGCCTGTCGGCTGCTCGGTGGGCAGGGTCGCGCTCGGCTTGGATTCAGCTGTCGGGGCCACTGTTGGGACACTGGCGCTGGGGCCTGTCGGCTGCTCGGTGGGCAGGACCGCCGTAGGTTTGGACTCCGCCGTCGGGGCGACAGTTGGGATGCTGGTCGCGAAGATGATGCTCGGCTTGGACTCAGCTGTCGGGGCCTCACTGGGCACAGCCGTCTGCTGAATCTCCTCGAAGAGGAGGCGCAGGACGCGGCGGTCGGAGAGGACGCTGGCCTCAAGCTGGGTCTTATCGTAGCTCAGCAGCTGGGGCAGGACGTCCTGCTCGATGTCGGCGACTTTGTGAACTTCCTCCGTCGGGTGATAGTAGACCAGCTCATAGGCCTGCTTCAGGCCATTGTTCGTCTTCTGAATGAGGTACAGGCCCTTCTTCACCAGGGTCCTCATGCCAGGGATGAAGGCGCTCATATCCAGGGGCTCATCACTGTATTTCATCGCCGCGAAGACCTGGGTTTCCGGATCGTAGATCAGCTGGGTGGCGGCCTCGTTCTTCAGCAGTTTCACCGGCTGCTCCGCTGTGCGGCGCTCGAATTCCTCAGGCGTGCTGCTGGGATAGAGGACAAAAGCGTAGCTCGAGTTGCCGTTCTGGTGCTCCTGCCAGCTACGTACAAAGCGATTGCGGCGCAGTTCGTCGTCCTGGGTGTCGTTGATGTCCTTCCAGGCCCCTTCGCGCGTCTCCTTGATCAGCTGGAGCTTCGTCGGCTCCAGGAAGTGGTAGCCCAGGTTACGGCCAGGATCGCCCGTGGAGTCGATGTCCGTAGTGTCCTCCAGGAAGAGACGCTCGACCTTCGGCAGCTGGACCTGCTGGTCCATATCGATGTACTGACGCTGGCCATTGACCAGGATGCGGAAGTCATGACCCTTGTCAATCTTGCGATTCTCCACAGTCGTGTAGGCCTTGAGTGCCGTGTCATTCTCCAGGCCAGAGCCCAGGAGGACCAGCTTGTCACCCAGAATTACATAGGACTTGTGCATGCGCAGGCGGTTCTTGAAGTTGTTAAAGTCAAAGAGCGTGCCGCCAATCTCCGTGAGGTCGTCCCCATTTGCAAAGCTTGCTGTGCCAACGAAGTCCGATTCCATCGTGACTTCGTTCTCGTCATCCTTGGTACTCCTCGTCTCTTCTAGCTCCGTTGTGCCGGGCAGATAGTAGGCGTTGTAGGTGGGGTAGTAGTGGTCGGAATAGTGGGCGAGGTCGTTATTGTAGAGGTAGACAGCACCGTCGCTCGTGAACCAGCCACGCTTATTTTCGCCATTCATCATTTCAAAATTGGCGATCTTAGATGAGTAGAGGCTGATGCCGAGGGCGAAGTCCTTGGTCTGGTTGTAGTAGGCCACGCGCGCCATGCTGTTGTAGGCCTTCAGCTCGGACTTACGCGCAGCGTAAGAGGGGCGCTCCGCAATCAGTTTGTCCAGGAGGGCTATGTCTCCGTAGGCAGGAAGACTCTCGTAGAGGCTCATGTAACGATCCTCATCCACCGTGCGCATGATGAACTCTTTAATCTCCTGCCCGCGCTCGCCAGGTATGACGTAGGCCAGACGCAGCATGGCGCGCAGGACGGAACCCGAGGAGTTATGGCCTTCCTCCTTGAGTCGGCTCACGGAGCGTCCGCGGGTGTGGTCCATCAAGTCGCCTTTGTGAAGCAGGGGCATAAAGGAGTCACGAATCCAGCTGTAGCAGATGTCCACGGAGGCAGGGTCCATCTGCCGCGGCGAGGCATCCATCTGCGTCAGTTGCATCAGGAGGCTGGCCGTGTCCAGCAGGACTTTACCATAAGCGCCCGTGTATGCGACATTCACATGGTCGATATAAGAGCCATCCGGATAGAAGCCATTGCCTTCTGTGACATAGGGGAAAATTGTCTCTAGGGCCTTGATGGCGTCGATAATCTTGTCGCTGTCGCGGCGCAGCACATTGGAGACAATCTTGACGCGGCTGATGTCGGTCTGGTTTCCACCCTTGGCGCGGCGCGGATCGCGGGTGCTCTGCGTGTGGTAGGGGTCGCGGACGAAAAACTCAATGGCGTCCGTCCAGCGCATGATCTGCTCCTGGCTCATATAGGGGTAGAGCAGACAGCAGGTCTCTGTCAGGGCGCGAGGTACACCGATTTCCCACTGCCACCAGTTGCCGTTCATCTTGCGGTCCGGGTGGTACTCCGCCTTATACAGGTACTCCAAGGACTCAAGGATCAGGCGAATTGCCTCAGCATCGCGATACAGGGCCGAGTGGGGGTTGTCCACCTGCACGGCGATGGCCTCAAGGTTGAGGTAGTCCGTGCGCAGGTTGGCGGGGTTGCTGTAATCCTTGCTGGCGAGGAAGAGATAGCCCTTGCCCTGATTGTCTTTAAGTTCGGCCAGGAGCTGCAGGGCGTTCTTTTCTTTCTCCTCAAAAGTTGCCCTCATGTGCGTGTTCTTCGGATCGTAGACCGCGTTGCCGGCAAAGGAGAGGCTCCACTGCTTGCGCATCAGATCGAAGGACTCGTCCTGATGCTCCGTGACCGTCAGCTGGAACTGACCCAGGTTCTGGCCCTGGCTGTCCTGGACGTTTACCAGGGTCTGACCGGCCTTGAGGGGCAGGAGGAGGCCTTTTTCATAGCTGGCGACGGAGCTGTCGGCGATGAGGTAGGTGGCTCCAGGTATGGCGGTGACATGAATCTTGTCTGTGGGGAGGCTGAAGTCCTGCTCGAGCTGGACCGGGGCAGCCGTGCCGCTGTCGGTGTCGGGATTGGCGGGGGCTTCAGTTCCGGAGTCCTGGGGCTTGGAAGCGAGGAAGATGTCGGTGAACATGGCTTCGCCGCTGCCCTCCTCAAAGAAGCAGGAGACGTCAACTGTGGCGGCCTGGTCGGGGACGGTGACTTCCATGCGAACATCCGTCCAGTCGGTGTTGCCAGAATACTTATCCTTGGCAGGTAAGAGGCTCACTTGGCGGTTCGTGGCGTCACGGAACTGCAGGCGGACGAAGGCACCCTGCTTGCTCTGGAGATTTACCGTCTTGATGCGGTAGGTTAAGAGGAGTTCCTCGCCCGCAGTCACGGGGATGGCCCCCTGGGTGACCGCCGCACGCAGGGGCTCGGAGCCAGAAGCGAAGTGCAGGTAAGAGAGGCTGTCCGTGACCGCCTCGATGGTCGGCTTCCCCGCCTCACCCTTGGCAATCCAGGGCTCACGCCAGTGGCTGGCGGCCATTTGTCCCGACCATTTACCCGTGATCGGCTCCTGCTCAGAGAAGTCCGCATTCTTCAGGCGGTTATCGGCCTGCTGTGTCGCGCTGTTTAGAGGGGCGGCGACTTCGGCGGCGGGTGCTGCTGTGATCTCTGATCCGCCCGTCTCAGCGGCGCGGATGCAGGCCAGGCTCTGACCGAGGAGCAGTACGCTCAGGCAGCAGGCGAGACTGGTCTTCCATTTGGGAATTATTCGCATTTTGCACAACCTCCTTTACGAGTGGGCTTTAAATTTAATAAAAGTATATAGTAAAACGTTTTCGTATTACAAGGGTAAAAAATTGTTTCAGGAGGGATTTTTTATATATTCTTGCGCTTTGGTTGACATCCAATTTCCCCGTGCCTATACTAAAAACAATCATTACTGATACAAGAGACGGAGGTCATAACTATGGAGACAAGAAAGGTCGTCTTTGACTCAGGTACTGCACTGGAACTGAAAGCCATTGCCGTGCTGATCCAGAAGGCCTCTGCTTATCGCTCCAGCATTTGGGTCAACTGCGGTGATCGTCGGGCGAATGCGAAGAGTCTCTTGGGCGTGATGTCCCTGCGTGTCGAGCGCGGTCAGGAACTGGAAATCACGACGGAGGGCCCGGACGCGAAGGAGGCCCTGGAGGCCGTGGCCGGCTACCTGGAGCATCCGGACGAAGACTAATCGCGCTCCGAATAACGAAGTTGATAACCCCCTCTCGGGCGTGGGGCCCGAGGGGGGCTTTGTTTATTCGTCCCGATGGGGCGGGAAATGGGGAGTGCTGCTGTGGCCGAAACACAGGTGGACGCGAGGCTGTCCGCCGTCCCCCGCAAGCCGGGGGTCTACCTGATGAAGGACGAGGCGGGAAAAGTGATCTATGTGGGCAAGGCCCGCTCGCTGCGGCAGCGCCTGTCCTCGTATTTCGGCGCGCGTCAGGATCGGGGGCAGAAGGTGGAGGCCATGCTTCGCCATGTCCGGGATTTCAGCTTCGTAGTCTGCGCCAATGAGCTGGAGGCCTTTGTCCTCGAATCGAATTTTATTAAGCAGTACCAGCCCTTCTACAACATTCTGTTGAAGGATGACCACGACTATCCCTACATCTGTGTGACGATGCAAGAGGCGTATCCCAGGATTTTTAAGGCCTATCGCATCGGGGCGGACCGGGCGGCAGGGGCCCGCTACTATGGCCCCTATCTCAACGGGGATGTGACGCGGGCGCTCAGGACGATTCACGAATTATTTCCCCTCAAGACCTGTCGGCGCGTTTTCCCACGGGACATAGGTAAGGGTCGGCCCTGTCTCAACTACTACATCAGGCGCTGTGTGGGGCCCTGTTCAGGCCAGGTCTCAGAGGCGGAGTACCGCCGAGTGATGGAGGAGGTCTGCAATTTTTTGGAGGGTCGCTATTCGGAGCTGTTGAACGGGGCGCGGGAGCAGATGGCGGAGGCGGCACGAGACCTCCGCTTCGAGGAGGCGGCCCTCTGGCGCGACCGCATTCGCCAGTTGGAGCAGCTCCAGGAGCGGCAGGTGGCGACGACGGAATACAAAGAAGACTGCGATGTTCTGGGTTTGGCCCGTGAGAAGGACCAGGCCCTGGTGGCGCGTCTGGAACTGCGCCAGGGTCGGGTCCAGGCCATGACCAGCCACTATCTTGCAGCGCGCCCAGAGGAGTCCGAGGCAGACCTGCTCTGGGCATTTATGGAGCAATACTACCAGGAGCAGCAGCTGCCACAGCGCCTCATCCTGCCGCGGCTCTACCGTGATGAGGACCTGGCGGAGATGCAGGCTCATCTGGAATTTCTTCTCCGCTGCCAGCAGGCCCGCGAGGCGGGGCTGCTGCAGCTCGGCACCGCTGGGTTTTCGGGGGCCAGCGCCGCTTCCTCCGAGGCGCCAGAAGCTGCCAGCAGAGGGGAGGGCCTGGGGAGCTGGATGCTGGAACTGCTGGAGGAGGGTGGAGGAAGCGGCACGGCGTATAACGTGCGCAGCGCCCAGACCCGACAGGATCAGCGGGGCGTATCGGGTCCCCGACGCCAGAGAGTCTACCTGGAACAGCCCCAGCGCGGAGACAAGCTGCGGCTTCTGGACATGGCCCGGCAGAGCGCCCGTGAGAACCTCCTGCGCCGTCTTCTGCACAAGCCCAGCCGGCTTCAGCGGCAGACTGCAGGCTGGACCGTGCTCGAACGCGTCCTGGGTCTGGGCGAGGGCGGCCTGCAGCGGGCGGAGGCCTACGACATTGCCAATAATGGCAATCGTGACATCAGCTGTGGGATGACCGTATTCGTCCAGGGCCAGAAGCGCCCCTCTGAATACAGGCGCTTCAAGCTGGACCAGGAAGAGCAGGATGACTATGCCGCCATGGCCCAGGCGCTGCGCCGCCGCCTGGCCCGCCTGGGGGACAGCCGCTTCGGGGCTCGTCCGCAGCTCATCCTTCTCGATGGTGGCCGCCAGCACCTGGCCGTCATGACAGAAGTGCTGGCCGATTTTTACCGACAGTCAGCAGCGTCTGCCGAGCCAGCGATCACGCTGGCAGCCATGGTCAAGGATGAGAAACACAGGACCCGCGGACTGGTTCTTCCTGACGGACGCATTCTGGAATTGGCGGAGCAGATTGCAGCCGCCCGCCGCCCCATGGCCCAGAGCGTCGAAGCGACTGCGCCGCAAGAGGCTGGCAGCGATCTGGAGCAGGAGGCGGGCAGACAGGGAACTGCGTTGGAGGCCCCGGGCCTCGATTTGGACGAGGTTCGCAGCCTGCTGGAAATCCTGACCCGCATACAGGATGAAACCCACCGCTACACAGGGGACTACATGCGCCAGCAGAACCTGCAGCGCCAGACGCGCTATAAGTTGGAGAGCATTCCCGGTGTCGGTCCCGTGCGCCGCAACAAGCTGCTCGCCGCCTTTTCCAGCCTTGAGGCCATCAGGAGTGCCAGCGCCGAAGAGCTGCTCGCCGCCGTGCCGGAGCTGGGGGCGGAACTGGCCCAGCGCATTGCGGACTTTTATCGAAAGGAAGCGTTATGAGCCTGTCACAGCAGAAAGAAGAACTACGGCTTTTCGCCCTCTCCGACCCCCATCTGGGACTCTCGGTGGCCAAGCCCATGCACGTCTTCGGCCGGGGCTGGGAGCGGCACCATGAGCGTATTGCGGAACATGTGGGCCGGGAACTCGGGGCCCAGGATCTCCTGCTGATTCCAGGGGACATCTCCTGGGCCATCAATCTCCAGGAGGTTGAGGCTGACCTGGCCTTCCTGGATCATCTGCCAGGGAGAAAATGGATTGGCCGCGGCAATCATGACTACTGGTGGACCTCCCAGAAAAAAGTTCTGGATCTGGCAGAGGCCTCTGGCTGGAAAAGCCTGCACTTCATCCGCCACAGCGCCTGGCGCATTCCGGAGCACCGTCTGGTGATCTGCGGGACCCGCCTCTGGGCCCTGCCAGGCAGCCCGGAGTGGCAGGAGGGTGAGGATCGCAGGCTCTATCTCCGTGAGTGCCAGCGTCTGGATCTGGCCCTGGCGGAGGCCAGGAAGTTGCGCGAGGAGGGGGACCGCCTGGTCGTGATGCTGCACTATCCGCCCTATAGCAGGCGGAGTACAGAGCGGGAGGTTCTGGACCGCCTGCACGCTGCGGACTGTACGCTCTGCATTCATGGCCACATCCACGGGCGCAAGGGTTGGGAGATGCGGGGGCGGGTGGACCAGGGGATGCCTATTCTCAACACGGCCTGCGACGTATTACAATTTAAGGCACTTTGGCTGGACCCCTTCCTGGAAGGGGAGTGGACGGACGAGAGCCTCACGGCAGCGTTGGAGCGGCAGCTCAGCCCTGCGGATTCTATGGCCCCGCCTGCCCACAGTCAGAAATAGAGGATTCTCAAGATGACAGAGCAACAGAGTTCCCCGTACAGCTCGACCGAAGTCCTGCAGGGCCAGACCTGCGCCGCAGAAGCACCCGCGGCGGGTCAGGACCGGCCTCCGTCCAAGCTGACACAGCTCAGCTCCCTGAGCCTGCGCGAGCGTATCCAGGAGTGGCTGCTCCTCAATCTGGGTATACTTCTGCTCAGTATCGGAATCTATATTTTTAAATTCCCCAACAACTTCACCATGGGCGGGGTCTCTGGTATGTCGGTGATTTTTGCCGCCTACATTCCCAGTCTCAGCCCCTCGCTGGTCAATGCGGTGCTGAATTTCCTGCTGCTCATTCTGGGTTTCGCATTTTTCGGACGGCACTTCGGCCTGCGCACAACCTATGCGACGGTGCTTTCCTCTCTGGAGCTGATGCTTCTGGAGCATATCTGGCCCCTGGAGCACGCGATCAGTCACCAGCCCCTCCTGGAACTCTTTTTTGCCGTACTCCTGCCCGCTGCAGGTTCTGCCATTCTTTTTAATCATAAGTCCTCCAGCGGGGGGACGGACATCCTGGCGATGATACTCCGCAAATACAGCAGCATCGACATTGGCAAGGCCCTGCTTGTGACGGATCTGCTCTTTGTCGGCCTGACTTTTGTCGTCTTTGATGTGGACACCGGCCTCTTCTCCCTGGCGGGTCTGCTGATGAAGGGGGTCATGGTGGACGGGATGCTGGAAGGCTTCAATCGGGTAAAGGCCTTCACCATTGTGACCAGCCAGGCGGAGCTCGTCGGCGAGTATATTTGCAAAAATCTGCACCGCAGCGCCACGATCTACCAGGCCGAGGGACTCTTTTCCCACCAGCAGCGCACGGTATTCCTCTGTGTTGTGAACCGCTACCAGGCGGTGCGTCTGCGCAGCTTTGTGCGCGAGGTGGACCCCCAGGCCTTTATTACGATATCCAACACGTCAGAGATTGTTGGCAAGGGTTTCCGCTCAGCGCCCTAGACCTGTGGTCGGGGAGGACTTTCGCCCCTTACAATAGAGGAAAACGCGCGCACGAGCGCCAGTAGATCAGGAGGACAAGCATGGCCAGGAGCATGACCGGTTACGGCAGCAGTCGCCTGCGCGTGGAGCAGCGCCAGGTGAATTGTCAGATAAAGAGTGTGAATAACCGTTTTCTGGACATTCAGCTCAATCTTCCGCCGTCCCTGGCGGGACTGGAGGCGAGTTTGCGCCAGCGCCTCAGGGAGCGTCTGGAGCGGGGCAAAGTCGAACTCCGTCTGAAAATACAGGATGACAGCGAGGAGGCCATCCAGGTTTACTGCGACATCCCCCTGGCCCGGGCCTACAAGCAGGCGCTGGAGGAATTGGGGGCCCTGCTCGAGAGGCCGAGCCTCGTCCGGCTTGAAGATCTGATCGGCCTGGAGGGTGTGCTGAAGGCGGAGGAGCAGGCCGCAGTGGAGGACTGGCAGCCCCTGGTACAGGAGGCCCTGGACCGTGCACTGGACGACTTCGAAGAGGCCCGCCAGCGTGAGGGCCAGGCCCTGGCTGCTGAGATTCTGGGGCATGCCGCTGCTATGGAAGACCTGCTCCGCCAGCTTCAGGGCGGCCAGGAGGAGCTCATCACCCGCTACCGGGAACGTCTCAGCCAGCGCGTTCAAGACTTGCTGGGCCCCGAGCACGAGACGCTCTTCGATGCGCGGCGTCTGGAGGCGGAGCTTCTGATTTTTGCCGACAAGGCGGCCATCGATGAGGAGCTGACCCGCCTTGGCAGCCATGTGGCACGGATTCAGGAGCTGGCCCAGGCGGAGGGGGCGGTGGGCAAACAGCTGGACTTCCTCCTGCAGGAGACCCTGCGTGAAATTAACACAATAGCCTCTAAGGCCAACGATCTGGGACGCACGCGCCAGGCCCTGGAGCTGAAGCACCTCTGTGAAAAAATCCGTGAACAGGCCCAGAATCTGGAGTAGAGGAGAAAGTCGATGTCCATTGATATGAAGCGTGGCAGTTTACTGCCAATTGGTGGTGAAAATTATGTGAATCCGCTGCGCCTCCTGGCCATTGTGGCCGCCGACAGCGCCCCGGCCCGCCGCCTCATTCAGGAGGCCCGCGAGCGCCAGGCCCTGGTCGATGCCAGCGGCGGCCGCAAGACGCGGGCCCTGCTGATCATGGACAGTGAACACGTGATCGCATCAGCCCTGAGTCCGACGGAGCTCCAGGAGCGGCTGGCGGAGGAGGCCTAGGTCTTTGGATCTCCGAGCGATTCTGTCTGACGGGCAATTCCCGTCCGAAGAAGCCTTGTCCGACGGGTGTTTACTGAGCTTAACTGGTAATATTTTATGAAGCGTTTATAATGGACGAAATCAGTCAGCAGCTAAACAGGGAGGATGCATTCGTGTCAGGAGCGCAGCATGAGCTTAAACGGCGGTCGGTAGTCATTTGTATCAGCGGCCCATCGGGTGTTGGTAAGGGGACCGTGATCGCGGCCCTCAGAGAGAGACTGCCAGGGCTCAGGCTCTCCGTCTCAGCGACCACCCGCCAGCCCCGCCCCGGGGAGGAGGAAGGGGTGGCCTACTACTTCCGCAAGCGGGAGGACTTCGAGGCCATGATCCAGGAGGGGCGCATTCTCGAATACGACGAGTTCTGCGGCAATTATTATGGGACCCTCCGCGAGGAGTTGGAGACCGCCCAGGAGCACGGGGAGGACATCGTGCTGGACGTGACGGTGAAAGGGGCCCTGGCGGTTAAGGAAAACTACCCAGGGGCGAAGACCGTCTTCCTCCTGCCACCCAGCATGGAGCACCTGGCCCAGCGCCTGAGCAACCGCGGGACGGAGTCCCCGGAGGTGCGCTCCCGCCGGCTGGCCGAGGGCCGGGAAGAGATGACCCATTCCCTCTTTTTTGACTATATACTCATTAATGAGACGGTGGAGGAGAGCGCCGAACAGCTCCATGCCATCCTGGTGGCCGAGAAGCAGCGCCGCCGCAACTGTATTGGATTTGAAGATTACTTGAAGAGCATGTAGAATAGTCTGGCTAATGCTAATTTTACAGGCCCCGCTCTGTGCGGATTTTCGCCCCCTTCCCTCGAATGGAGCGAGCTTCCGCCCTGCGGTGATGAGGTGAAGACAAGATGCTAGTGAAGCCCAATCTGGATGAATTGCTCCCGCGTACCGAGAACCGCTATACCCTGGCCATGCTGGTGGCCAAGCGCGCCCGCCAGTTGATTGACGGCGGTCAGCCGATGGAGGACTCGGGTACGCCCAACCCCGTCAGTCTCAGCGCTGAGGAGGTGGCCCTGGGCCGCGTGCTCGCTGTTGAGGGCCAGCGTGAGACAGGCTATGACCGCCACAGTGCGGAGCAGGTCGTCGTACCCCTGCGCCCCGAAGTGCTGGAAGCCCGTTATATCAAGGAGCAGATGCGCGAAGAGAACCAGCGCCTGGAGATTCAGAGCGAGGGCTTTGCCCTGCCTAGCGATGAGCCCCGCAACCGGGACAATATTGATCTGGACCTGCTGAATGACCTCTTCTCTGCGTCCGCCGCCCAGGAAGTGAGCCAGGCTGTGGAGGGACAGGACGAGCAGCTTGAGGCCACAGGAGAGGCCCTGCTGGACTTGGCCGCGCTGAATGAGGAGGCGGCCCAGGAATTCCAGGCTGAGCTCGAGGATGAGTCGGCTCTGACGGATGGGGAGGAGTAAGGCGCACATGGTGGAGAAGTCCATGGAGCGCATCGTTGCGCTCGCCAAGAATCGCGGGTTTGTCTTCCCCGGCAGTGAGATCTATGGCGGCCTTGCGAACACCTGGGACTATGGTCCCCTCGGTGTCGAGCTGAAGAATAATGTCAAACGCGCCTGGTGGCAGAAGTTCGTCCAGGAGTCTCCTTATAATGTCGGCGTGGACTGCGCCATTCTGATGAATCCACGCGTCTGGGAGGCCTCGGGCCACCTGGGCGGTTTTTCCGATCCCCTGATAGACTGCCGCTCCTGCAAGAGCCGCTTCCGTGCGGACCAGCTTGTGGAGGCCTGGCAGGAGGAGAATGCACAGGATGACGCCTCTGTCGAGGCCATGGATAAGGAGGCCTTACAGACCTACATCCAGGAGCGGCAGATTGCCTGTCCGAAGTGCGGGGCCAGGGACTTTACCGAGATCCGCCAGTTCAATCTGATGTTCAAGACCTTCCAGGGTGTTACTGAGGATTCCAAGGCCACGGTTTACCTGCGTCCGGAGACGGCCCAGGGCATCTTCGTCAACTACGCGAACGTCCAGCGTTCGGCCCGCAAGCAGCTGCCCTTCGGCATCTGTCAGATCGGCAAGTCCTTTCGTAACGAGATCACGCCTGGCAACTTTACGTTCCGCACCCGTGAGTTCGAGCAGATGGAACTGGAATTTTTCTGTGAGCCGGGCACGGATCTCGAGTGGTTCCGCTACTGGCTGGACCACTGTGAGCAGTGGCTGCTCAAGCTCGGCATCAAGCCCGAGGAGCTGCGCCGCCGTGACCACGCCCAGGAGGAACTGGCTTTTTATTCCAAAGCGACCTGCGACCTGGAATTCCTCTTCCCCTTCGGATGGGGAGAGCTCTGGGGCATTGCGGACCGCACGGACTACGATCTGAAGCAGCATATCGAGCACTCCGCTCAGAATCTGGAGTACTTTGATCCCAAGACCAATCAGAAGTATGTTCCCTACGTCATTGAGCCCTCGCTCGGCGCGGACCGCGTGACTCTGGCCTTCCTCTGTGCAGCCTACGACGAGGAGACCCTGGACTCTGGCGACCTGCGAACGGTGCTCCGCCTGCACCCGGCTCTGGCCCCGGTAAAAATTGCTATCCTGCCCCTGTCCGCCAAGTTGGCCGGGCCCTGCGAGGAGCTTTTTGCCCGCCTCAGTCCGAAGTACAACGTGGAGTTGGACATCCGCCAGAGCATCGGCAAGCGCTACCGCCGCCAGGATGAGATCGGTACACCCTACTGCATCACCTACGATTTCGAGAGCGAGACGGACCGCTGTGCCACCGTCCGAGAGAGAGACAGCATGCGCCAGGAGCGCCTGCCCATCAGCGAACTGGAAGCTTACTTTCAGGACAAGTTTACGTTTTAGTCGGTAAAGCTCGCCACCGTGCGAGCTTTAACAATATCAGGAGGTCAATATGGCTAAATATGTTTATCAATTCACCGAGGGTAACGCCAGCATGCGGAACCTGCTCGGTGGCAAGGGCGCCAACCTGGCAGAGATGACCAGCCTTGGACTGCCCGTCCCCCGCGGCTTCACGGTCAGCACGGAGGCCTGCACCCGTTACTACGAGGACGGGGAGCAGATCGCCCAGGACATCGTGGATGAGATCTTTGCCAACATGAAGAAGTCTGAGGAGGTTACGGGAAAAGTCTTCGGTGATCCCCAGAATCCCTACCTCGTCTCGGTTCGCTCCGGCGCCCGCGCCTCGATGCCGGGCATGATGGACACCATTTTGAACCTCGGTCTCAACAATGAAGTTGTCAAAGGCCTGGCCGAGCTGACGGGCAATCCCCGCTTTGCTGCGGATTCCTACCGCCGCTTCATCGCGATGTTCGCCGATGTTGTTATGGGCATCGATAAGAATCTCTTTGAGAAGGAACTCGACCTGGTTAAAGAGGCCCGCGGGGCCAAGCTTGACACCGACCTCGATGCCGAGGGTATGCAGGAGGTTGTCGAGCGCTCCCTGCGTGTCTACCGCGAGCAGATGGGTGAGGACTTCCCCCAGGATCCCCGCGTCCAGCTGATTGAGGCCGTCAAGGCGGTCTTCCGCTCCTGGAACAATGACCGCGCCATCACGTACCGCCGCCTGAACGGCATTCCCGGCGCCTGGGGAACGGCCGTCAACGTCCAGGAGATGGTCTACGGCAATATGGGCGAGACCTCTGGTACCGGCGTGGCCTTCACCCGCAACCCCTCCACTGGTGAGAACCGCCTCTATGGTGAGTTCCTGATGAACGCCCAGGGTGAGGACGTGGTTGCCGGCGTGCGTACCCCCCAGAGCATCGACCAGCTGAAGCAGGTCATGCCTGAGGTCTACCAGGAGTTCACGGCCATCGCCGAGCGCCTGGAGGAGCATTACCGCGACATGCAGGATCTGGAGTTTACCATCGAGCGCGGCAAACTCTTCATTCTGCAGACCCGTAACGGCAAGCGCACCGCCGCCGCCGCCCTGAAAATTGCCGTGGACCTCGTTGAGGCCGGTAAGATCAGCCGCGAGGAGGCCGTCTGCCGCATCGAGCCCCAGCAGCTGGACTCCCTGCTGCACCCCACCTTTGAACCGAAGGCTCTGAAAGCCGCCAAGCCGGTGACCAAGGGCCTGCCCGCTTCGCCTGGCGCTGCCAGTGGAAAGATCTATTTCACGGCCGAGGCCGCCGCTGAGGCCCTCTCGGTCCGTGGAGAGCACGTTGTGCTGGTCCGCCTGGAGACTTCCCCGGAGGACATCGATGGCATGCACAGCTCCGAGGGTATTCTGACTGGCCGTGGCGGCATGACCTCCCACGCCGCCGTCGTGGCCCGCGGCATGGGCAAGTGCTGCGTCTCCGGCTGCTCCGACCTCATCATCAATGAGGAAGAGAAGTACATGATCGACCCCTCCGGCCGCCGCTATGAAGAGGGCGACCTGATCTCTGTCGACGGCTCCACCGGCTATGTTTACGGCGAGGCTCTGCCCACCGTTGAGAGCAGCGTGACCGGCGACTTCGCCACCGTCATGAGCTGGGCCGACGAGTTCCGCAAGATGGGAGTCCGTGCCAATGCCGACTCACCCCGCGATGCGGAGATCGCCCGTAACCTCGGCGCTGAGGGCATCGGTCTGACCCGTACGGAGCACATGTTCTTCGAGCCTGATCGTATTTTCGCCTTCCGCCAGATGATCGTGGCGAAGGATGAGGAAGCCCGCCGTAAGGCCCTGGCCCGCATCCTGCCCATGCAGCAGCGTGATTTCGAGGGTATCTTCGAGGCCATGAAGGGGCTGCCTGTGACCATTCGCCTCCTCGACCCACCCCTGCACGAGTTCCTGCCTGAGAAGGAAGAGGAGATCCGTAACCTGGCGGAGAGCCTGGACGTCCAGCCGGAGGAGCTTGAGGACCTGATCGAGCGCCTGGCCGAACTCAATCCCATGATGGGCCACCGTGGCTGCCGCCTCGCCGTCTCCTATCCTGAGATCGCCGAGATGCAGACGACGGCCATTATCAATGCCGCCCTCAAGATGAAGAAGGCTGGCAATGACATCGTGCCGGAGATCATGATCCCGCTGGTCTGTGAGCAGAAGGAGATCGCCTTCGTCAAGCGCATCGTGGTGGAGACCGCCAACAAGCTCATCGCCGATTCCGGCCTGCACCTGGAGTACAAGGTGGGCACCATGATCGAGATCCCCCGCGCCGCCCTGCTGGCCGACGAGATCGCGAAGGAGGCCGCCTTCTTCAGCTTCGGTACCAACGACCTGACGCAGATGACCTTCGGCCTGTCCCGTGACGATGCCGGCGGTATTCTGAATGACTACTATAAGGCAAAGATCTTCGAGTCCGACCCCACGGCCTCCCTGGACCAGAATGGTGTCGGCCGACTGATGCGCATCGCCTGCGAAGGCGGCCGCAAGACCAACCCCAACATCAAGCTGGGTATCTGCGGCGAGCACGGTGGCGACCCCGCTTCGGTCAAGTTCTGTAACAGCCTCGGCCTGAACTACGTGTCCTGCTCCCCCTTCCGTGTGCCCATCGCCAAGCTGGCGGCGGCCCAGGCGGCTCTGGAGCAGAAATAAGTTATCCGCTTAGTAAAGCGCATAAGCGGCTCAAAACAGGAGAACCCGATCGAAGGACTCGGGTTCTCTTGTTTTTATATAAAAACAGATGATTTACGCTCGAAAGATATCTTTTTAGTTTTAATGAGTTGATGACATGTGTAAAAATTTTTTTGACAAGTAATTTTCCGGATGGTATGCTGCACCTGTATTTTATACAGGCCTTGCAGCATGTCCAAGCTGCGACAAGAGGTTTGAGGTGATTGCTATGAAGAAGTATCTCACAGCGCTACTGGCAGCAGTTCTTGTACTCAGCTTTTCCACGGCCTGCGCCAAGGGCGGGGAGAGCCCGGCATCGGTCCAGCCAAGTCCGGCCGGGAGCGCGGCACAAGAGACCTTTGACCGCTACCGCGTAGTATCCAAGTCGCAGGACGGCAGTGTCTACACACAAAAAGAAGGAGAGGCTGAGGGCCTGATTCTCCTGGTGTCGAAGGAGAAGGCCGCAGCCCTGAAGGAGGGCCAGCTGATCAGCGGCAGATACCAGCCCATCCCTGAAAAAGCGAATGAGAAGCCGCCTACTGTCCAGCTGCTGGACTTCCAGCTTGTGGACTGAACGTGAAGCATCCGGACAAAAGAGAGGGGAGCCGTGTGGCAGCACACGACTCCCCTTTGCTTTACAAGGTCTCCCGCGTCGTATTACAAGGGAGGACGAAGAAGCAATACATACACGAACTAGGGCTCCAGTTCCAGGCGGAAGCCCTCGGCATAGAAGGCTGTAGCCATGGAAAGTTCTTGCAGGTCCAGCGTCACGCCGTCTTCATTCTGGCGCAGCCGCAGCCGCTGGCCCGTGCGCAGGCTGACTGCTGAACGGACGCGGCCAGGGATGTGTAACTTCAGCTTGGCGGGCAGGGACGGAACCTCATCGTAGGCGTAAAAGGCATAGACCTGCTGATCGCGGGCCGTATAGAAGAGGCGGTCTTCGAAGTAGGGCTCAGCGATTCGGGTTTCGTAGATACCCTCGCCAAAGACTTTTAGCCAGGCTCCGAGATCCCGCAAGGAGCGCACGCCAGGGGCAGGCAGCAGGCCGTCGGGTTGCGGAGCGAGGTTCAGAGCCAAGTTGCCCCCCTTGCTCACCACATCCAGGAGGAGATGGACCAGCTGGCGTCCGCTCTTAAAGTTGTCCGTATAGTGGAAGGAGAACTTGTCCCCCAGAGTGGTGCAGGTTTCCCAGGGAACGTTCAGGGCGCTGTCCGGCACGGTTTTTTCCGGAGTGATGAAATTTTCGTAGGCCCCTCCGCAGGTGCGCTCGCAGACAATCAGATGGGGCTGGGGGCCGGCGCGGAGCTCCTCAACAATTTCGCCCAGGCGGATGTCCTGGCCGAGGTTGTCGGGGCGCACCCAGCCACCGTCCAGCCACAGCACGTCGATTTTTCCATAGCGCGTGCCGAGCTCACGAATCTGCTGGTGTGTGAACTGCACGTAACGTTCCCAGAGTTCAGGATGTTCCTGCACGTCATAGTTCACGTTGCGGCTGGGCGCCGGTCCGAACTGCGGGGCCCAGTAGTAGGGACTGTGCCAGTCCGGCTTGGAAAAATAGGTGGAGATGGCCATGCCGCGACGGCGGAATTCACGGTAGAGTGCCCCTACCACATCGGCGTCTGGATGGCTGTGGAAGGGACAGTCGGGCGAGGTGATTTTGTAATCGGTGGTGTCCGTATCGTACATACAGAAACCGTCATGGTGCTTCGTCGTGAAGAGGAGGTAGCGGAAGCCACAGTCGCTCGCCAGCTGGGCCCAGGACGCGGCGTCAAATTTGACGGGGTTAAAGGTCTTATTCGCTTCCCAGTACTGCCGCTTGCAGACTTCAGGACTGGCCCAGGTGAAGTCCTCCTGGCTCCAGGAGGCGTCGCCGTCGCTCAGCGGCCAGCTCTCATAGGTGCCGAGCTGGCAGCCTGGGGCCCAGTGCATCATGAAGCCCAGTTTCAGGCCCATGAACCAGTCCAGATGCTTTTGGACTTCAGCTGACTGGGGCGGAATGTAGTCCTCGGGTGCTGTGTAGTTGTGTACGCCATTGGCGACAATTGCTTTTTTCATCGATTTTTTCCTTTCGTTTAGAGCGGAGAGTTCTTGTCCACTATATAACATGGAAGATATTTACTAAAGAATAGCCTCTTTTTAGAGCGGGAAAAGATGACTATTTTCTTGTGAAGTGCACTTTTTTAGCTTCTTAATTTAAAAATAAAAAGTTGCACGTGAGCGAAAAAAAGTCTACTTTTTCCTCCGCTTAAAGCTCGTTATGATGTTTGCATGGAAAATGGTCACATGTGTGCATAAGTATTGCGCGCAATATTAGAAGAGGAAAGAGATGAAGCGACTACTAGAGAGATCAACCGGCCGCCTCACGAGATGGGCCAAGCGCCTGCAGGCCGTGGCCCTCGCCAGCCTGATGACCCTTGGCCTGGTTTTGCCCGCAGCTACCGTGTTTGCGGAGTCGGGCCCTGGACCCCAATTGAGAAATCTGATACTGGATCGCGTCTATGAGCTGAAGCCAGTAGGGGACTACCCGCCGGGGGTTGAAGCCAACAGTACCGGTTTCGCCCCGGAGGTGAAGGAATATACGGGAACGGCCTACAGTTCCGTGGACAAGGTGCAGGTCTATCCCTTTGCGGCCAGTGCCGACGCCACCGTCCTGGTCAATGGGACCAGTCCTAATAAACAGGGCTACGTGGATGTGAACGTTTCCCAACTGGGCGAACATCCCGTGGAGGTCCAGGTCACAGCGGGCGGAGCGAGTACTCTGTATCGCGTCACGGTGAAAAAAGTTGATACGGACTACCGCGGGCGGCGACCCATTGTTAAGAATCCGAAGATTCTCAACGCCCTGTCGGTGCAGTCGGACATGGGTGACAGCACGAAGCTGATGGAGATTCTGAAGAAGGATTATCCCGTGGTCCTGCCCGAGAGTGGAAAGACGAACGGGAGTTATGTTGAGACGCAGGAGAGCTACTGGAGTGTCCCGGAGGAGCTGCTTCCTGGAGACAGCGATCAGGAGACGCCGGTGACCCTGTTTACCGTGGACCTGGGGGACGTCTATAGCGTCAGTCGTATCCGCGCGGCCTTTGGTCCCTCTAACATGAATAAGAGCCGGGCCAGAATCTCCGTGAGTAAAGATGGTCAGCACTGGCAGACCCCTGTTACCAAGGGAAATATGGTCACGGGTGTCCAGTACCACCAGAATGTCGTGCGCTATGAATTGGGCGTGTCCTACGATGCGCGCTATATCCGCTATGAGGTGGCGAAGTGGCATTTCCCAGGTCAGGAGCTGCGCATGTATCAGTTCATGATCTTTTACGATTCCGGGGAAGTGCCTGTGAAGCAGCCCCCGCCGGAGGGGGCGGGCGTGCCCTACCAGCACGAGGAGCGGCATAAGTATCTCAGCAATGGCCAGAAGACAGTCACGGAACGCGGTCTGCCGATGCTGGGCTGGACGCCCAGCGGCGGTTATGGTCGAGGGACGCCGACGGTGGAGGAGGCCCGGCAGTTTGGTTATGACGGCCCAATGTTCTATGATCCGGACTTTGCCAATGCCGATTACATGCTCTACAACCCCGACTCCGTCTGGGGTATTGCCAAGGCCCCGTTTGGCGGCAATAAAATGGATGGCGCCGGGGAGCCGAGAGACTATATCCCTGGGCCCATGAAGGACTATATCCGCAATGCGATCAGCTTCTGCTTCGGTGACGAGGGAGGATACAATCGCCAGGAGGCGGAGGCCTTTGCCAAATGGTTTGAATGGACGCACCAGCACTATCCCGGGGTGATCCTGCATACCAACCAGTTCCCGAACCAGTGGAGCGAGGCGAACCTCAAGGAATACCTCCGCATTGCCAAGCCCGACATGCTTACCTGGGACGACTATTACGGCGATACCCGCTGGGCCCGGCCCTCAAGTTTTGACCTGTCGCAGGCGGGGGTGCAGAAAAATGCCGTGCGGCGGCTGCTGGGGCTGCCCACCTGGGAGCGCTATCGTAAGCTGGCCTGGGGCGGCATTGACGGAACAGGTGCCAAGCCGATTATGTTTGGCCAGTATCTGGACGTTTTCTCACTGAATCATTCACAGTCGAATAAGAACCTCGTGGTCAATTCTTCCATTCTCTCTGGTGCGAAGTGGCTGAACTTCTTCCGTGTGGAGTACCAGTTTGACCGCAGCTACCTCTGGGATGAGGATGGTACCCCGACGCGCGGTCTCCTGGAATGGGGCTCATTGATTGATCGTGTACATGCGATTGATAAGCAGCTGACCCGTTTGAACAACGATTGGGTCATGTTTAAGATTGGGCAGATCGGCAGTGCGGGCGGAGCCTCGCCAGACGGCTTCCGCCGTTCGAACTTCGACGCGGAGTCCAGCGCTGAGAAGAACAGGGAATTCGGTCTGGCCGGGGTGGATGTGCAGAGCCTGTCCACGGTCCACGGCGGCAATACAGGCGACGTGGCCCTGGGGTATTTTAAGACCCTGCCCGGACTCTATGAGAGCGAGATTGCCGAGCACTTCGCTGGGGCCACCGCCCCACGGGCCTTCATGGTGATGAATGGCCTGGTCGCTGGTTCAGCCGAGCGTTACAACTTCTTCGATGTGCCCGCCCGCGAGGTCGGAGCCTCCGAGAATACCCGCCAGCGGATCACGCTGACCGCCGACCCCTCATTCATCCAGGCTGGCTACACGCTCTATGAAGTGGATAAAGATAATGGTGGCGCCCTGAAGCCTGTGGCCTTGAATGACAGGGGGCAATTCAGCATCGTCCTGGGAGGCGGTGAAGCCAACCTCTACTTCTGGAATACCAACACGACAGCCAAGGCGAATTCGCAGTCTGAGGGAGCCTACGCCTCCTTCGCCTTTGACGGCCATATGGAAACCTACTGGCAGCCTGCGGAGACCGCGGAGCAGTACACACTGGAGAACGACATTTCCGGACGCTGGGACACGGTGACTCTGATCGAAAAGGGTCAGGCCATCCAGTCTGTGACCGTGGAATACCAGGATGCCAACGGAGACTGGCACGAATTGGGGCAGGCCGCCAATGAGGCGGGCATCTGGACCTTCAGTTCGGAGCCTGTTGAGGCGCAGCGCATTCGTCTGAATATCAGGGCTGAGGGCCTGCCCGCAGTGTATGAGGTGCAGCATAGCCTCTCCTCTGGTGATCCCAATAAGATGAACAGCCTCACCGTCAACGATAATACGATGGGAACAGGACTGTTCCGCTTCAACTATGACAGCCGCTGGTCCTACCGTGAGAAAGAAACGAATGAGGGGGCGATCAGCGGACAGTACCCCCTCGAAAATGACGGACACTTCTCGAACTGGGCGGATGCTGAAGCCAGTTTCACCTTCTATGGCAACAAGGTAGAACTGCTCCTGCGCAAGGACCAGGCCCAGCTCATCCAGGCGGCCATTGCGGACGATGGTCAGGAGCCCCAGTGGCGGACAGGTCAAAAGGGACAGTACAAACTGGTCTTTGATGGCCTGGACCAGGGCATACACACACTGAAGATCCGTAAAACCAAGGCGGGGCAGGCCGGTATCGATGGCGCCACCGTGAGCTGGCAGGGACCGCTACCCGCCGGCATTGTCAAGACAAACAGTACGGGCCCTGCCGCGATTCAGGACTACCTCGACCAGCGGAGCACCGATAGCTCTGCTCAGAATCATTTCGTATACGATCCCTCAAATGTACCAAGTAAGGGCATTGACACGAACAACAGCGCCTTTGACGGGGACACAGATGAGGAGAACGGCTGGGTACAGCACGTGCAGAATACGGCGTACCAGAACCTGGGCTTTAGCCGTACAAAAAAGGACGGGGCCAGCTACACTGTGAACTTTAAGGGTACAGGGCTGCAGCTCTATGCGGGTGTGACTCCCATGGGCACAGCCAATGAGCGGGAAGTCTATGGTAAGCAGGTCTTCCTCCTGGATGGACAGGAGGTTCAGCCAGAGGCCCTGGACGTCTCAGCCCTGGGGAACAACGGGAAGGTCTCCGCGCGGATGTGGAGGGTCGCTGTTCCAGACGCTACAGAGAACGCCGAACACAGTCTGCAGGTGCGGACGACGGGAGGCTACAGCCGCATTGATTATGCCGTGGTGGAAAAAGCCTGGGAGGACTCCACGCAAAAAGACTATACAGTGGACGTGATTGCCGGAGAAAACGGCGAGGGGCGGCTGCTGACAGCCCAATCTGTAGATGCGGGAGGAAGCGCTGTCGTGCAGGTCTCGCCCAATGCGGGGTATAAGGTCCACCGCGTGCTGGTGAATCGGGTCGCCCAGAGCCTTCCTGAGGATGGGAGACTGGTCATTACCAACATTCGCGAGAATATCACGGTCGAGCTGAGCTTTGCCCCTGAAGCTTATCTGGTGAACTTGCAGCCTGGTGAGGGCGGAAGCATAGCGCCCTCCAGTGTTCGGGCGAACGCCGGAGAGCGTGTCAGCATAAGGCCACAGGCCTTTAATGGATATACGCTCAAAGCTGAGAGCCTGCGCGTGCGCAGTGCCAGCGGTACGGAGCTGCCCCTGCAGGTTGAAGAGGAAGGGCTGATCTATTATTTCGAGATGCCGGCGGAGGAGGTTACTGTCGAGGCGATCTTCGAGAAGAAGCCCGAGCCAACGCCGACACCCACGCCGACACCGATTCCGAGTCCCACGCCGACCCCCACGCCGACACCGGTCCCGAGTCCGACCCCGACCCCCACGCCGAGTCCGGTGCCGACTCCGGAGCCAACAGCGACACCAGTACCGACGCCCGAGCCTACAGCAGTTCCCGAACCTACGGTGATGCCGATACCCGAACCGGGCGTAGACCCAGAACCAGAGCCGACACCGACGCCCGCGCCAACGCCGACGCCTGTGCCAACGCCGACACCGACGCCCGTGCCAACGCCGACGCCCGTGCCAACGCCGACGCCCGTGCCAACG
>JAEWGG010000005.1 GCA_023388435.1 Bacillota bacterium
TCCCAGAGACCAAACTTCTCGCAGCAACGAGAAATGCTGAAAAAGCTTATGGAGGTAAAACCCGAGGGAGCAAGACCCATCTTACACTCGGATATGGGCTGGCAGTACCAACATGAGGCCTACCGAACGATACTGGCCCAGAATGGCATTGTTCAGAGCATGTCCCGAAAGGGTAAGTGCATAGACAATGCGGCAACAGAGCAGGTCTTCGGCCATCTGAAAGATGAATTCTTCCGAGGTCGGGAGTGGGAGACATTTGAACGATTCAAGGCTGATCTGGAAGCCTACATCCACCACTGGAACCATGTAAGACGCCAGGTAAAACTGAAGGGCCTGACCCCGGTCGAGTACCGAGACCAGGCCCTCCATAAGGCTGGCTAGCGATTTTATTTATCGCGTCCAAGTTTTGGGGTGCAGTTCACTAAGCTGGCGCTCCTTTTCTGTCAGGTGCCTGATAATTCTAAGGCTCAGAGTTCCACACTGCTGTGCTGGCTCTCGTCCAGGGACTGGACCTTTTTGATCAAACCGCCCAGGCTGCCCGTGTTTTCCCAGTACTGGGCCGTTTCAGCCTGTACGCGGAGCAGAACCACGCCGGGGTCCTCAACGGGGCAGCCGAAGAAGGTCTCCATGGCCCTGGTCCAGAGCTTCTGCTTCTTAAGCTCGTTTTCCACCACTTCCAAGCGTCCGGAGACGGAGACGAAGGCCTTTTCACTGAAGCTGACAGAGACGCGGGAATCCTTCTTCAGTTCCGCCATTTTTTCACTGTCCCGGCGGGTGAAAAACCAGAGATCCCCATCGAAGTCTGTACCCTGAATATACATGGGGCGGGAGACCAGCTGACGGCCGCTCAGGTTGCTCAGGAAGCAGATGCGGGCCTTGCCGATAATCTTACGAATATTTTCGATCATCTCGCTGCGCAGTTCCTGGGGACTTTTCTGTTCTTCAACAGGGGCTTTCGTCTGTGCATCCATTTGGGCATCTCCTTTGTATGCATTATTTTGATAAATTATAACATAAAATAGCGTGGTCGGAGCATGGACTTGGGCGGAGCATGGTGTACACTAGGGGCAGCCTGTACGTCGGAGCGCCTATGCAACGTCTATATTCCATTCTCGAGCAGCTGGGACTGACAGCCCTGTTCCTCGCCCTGGCCAGCCTCGCTTCTGAACTCAGCCTGCGCGCGCAGTGGCAGGAGAGCAGCATTGTCCTCTTTTATCTCCTGGCGGTTTTTCTCAGCGCCCGCTACACGGGGCTGATGTCTACGTTCCTGGCCATTTTGGGCAGTATTTTGCTCTACAATTGGCTCTTTATTTATCCTGTGGGCAGCCTGAGCATCGCCAATCCGAGTTATCTCATCACCCTTGCCGTGTTCTTCACCATTGCCCTGATCACGGCAAGCCTCAGCAGGGAGTGGAAGCGGCAGATTCAGATTGCAAAAGAGGAGAAGGCCCATACGGAGCTTCTGTACCATCTGCTGGAGCGGACTTCGCAGGCGCGGACGATGGAGGAGCTCTTCTCAGCCCTGCTACCTGTATTGGGCGATTTTTTGCACAGCCCCTGCGCCTTATTCACGGTCTCAAAATCGGGGGAGATCGCGCCCCAGTATCTACAGCTGCGAGCGGATGGGACCCTGCTTCACCGTCAGGGGAGGGTTCCAATCCAGAATCTCAGAGAGGCGTCCGTTCCAGCGCCCTGGAAGGACCCCGACGGATCTCGAGAATACTGGCCGATCTCTGTGTCGGGGGAGCCGCGGGCCCTGCTGCGTGTCCCCAGTTCAGCCGTCAGTCAGTCGCGGCAGCCAGAGCACTGGCAGACCCTGCTGCACACGATTGCCCAGGCCCTCAGTAATTTGGAGAGTAAGCAGCGGCAGCAGATGCTGGAGGAGCGGGCCCGACGGGAGCGGGAGCGGAGTCAGTGGCTGCGCTCGATCTCCCACGATTTGCGGAGCCCCCTCACCGTCATCCTGTCCTATGCAGAATGGCTGCAGAGCCTTCCTGAAGCAGCTGAGAAGCTTGAGAACCTGCGGACGGTCGCAGCGGAGATTTACGCGGAGGCCCGCTGGCTGCAGCGCCTGGTGGAGAACGTCCTCCAGCGCACCCGCTTAGAAGCGGGGGAACAGCGCCTGCGCTGTGACTGGGAATCGATGGAGGAATTACTGGCGGCTGTAGTTCAGCGCACAGGACGTCTGCACCCCGAGAGCTGCATACGGCTCAGTCCCCCGGACGGCCCCCTGCTGGTGTATATGGACGCAGCGCTGATGGCCCAGGTCTTTGGCAACCTGCTGGAAAATGCCATGGACCATGCCCCTGCCACTGAGGCGATCGAGCTCCGCGCCTGGGAGGAGGGGGAGTGGATTTATGTCGAGGTGCTGGACCAGGGGCCAGGGATAGAGCCCGATGACCTGGAGGCCATCTTCGACAGTTTCTATACGAAGCGTCGCTGCCCTGAGAACCACCGCTTGGGGACGGGTCTCGGCCTGGCCATCTGCCGCAGTATTGTAGAGGCACATGGCGGGACCATTCAGGCACGTAATCGAGAGGAGGGAGGAGCATGTTTCTGGCTCCGTTTACCCAAGAAGGGCCTTCAACAAGCCGAGGAGGCCAGCGGGAGCACATCCTTGTCCTAGAGGATGACCGAATTATTGGCCGCCAGCTGGAGCATATGCTCAGCCAGGCTAACTATCACGTCGTGAGCGCAGAGACGGCAGAGCAGGGGCGGGCTCTGCTCCAGAGTCAGCAGCTGGACTTGCTTCTGCTGGACCTGGGTCTCCCTGACAGGGATGGCCTGGACCTGCTCAGGGACCTGCGGCTGTGGACGGATATCCCCGTACTGGTCGTTTCGGCTCGTGACGGGGAGGGGGAGAAGGTCCAGGCCCTGGATCTGGGGGCGGACGACTATGTCACCAAGCCCTTCGCCAGCGCGGAACTCCTGGCGCGCATTCGGGTCTGCCTGCGCCGCAGGCAGCAGCTCCCACAGCCTGAACAGGCCTTGCTCACTGCGGGGGATATCCGCATGGACTGTGAGCGCCACCAGGTTTTTCTGAAGTCCGAGCCCATCCACCTCAGCCCCCTGGAGTACGCTCTGCTGCAGCTCCTGCTACGCAATAAGGGGCGGGTGCTCAGCACGAAATTTATTATTGCCCACATCTATGGGCCCAACTATGGCTCAGACACTCAGGCGCTAAGGGCGCTGATGGCGGGTCTGCGCCGCAAAGTTGAGGAGCTCCCCTCCCAGCCCCGCCACATCCAGACTGAGATAGGCATAGGCTACCGCCTTGTCGAATAGGGCGACTTCCCGGAAGAATTCTCACAGAATTCTCACAGTAGGCACTGGATTTCTCACAGCTTTCTCACAGCCGCTCCACTAAGATAGACGCATCCCCTCATCAGAGGGGCCAGTTTGGAGTAAAAGAGGAAGCGCCATGTTTTCTAGATCCTGTACCAGGTTGTTTGTCATCGGCTGTGGCCGCCTGGGGGCCAGTTTTGCTTCGATCGCTTCGGAGCGGGGCTATTCCGTGACCGTTCTTGACAGCCAGGACCAGTCCTTTCGCAAGTTGTCCCCAGCCTTCAGCGGTTGGAGCATCACGGGGGATGGTTCGGACCTGCCCACCCTGGAGGAGCATGGGATTCGGGACTGTAGTCACATTTTTGTGCTGACGGAGGATGACGCCACCAATCTGCTCATCGGGCAGCTGCTGCGCGTGGAAGTCCCACAGAGTAAGATTCTTATTCGCCTCTACGACCCAAGACTTCGCTGCCTGCTCAGCGGCCAGGAGATCGAGACGCTCTGCCCGGTTGAGCTGGGCCTGGAACTTCTGACCCAAGCCTTAAAAAATGCGTGAAGGAGCTGTGCAATGAACGGACGTATCCTGTTGGTAGGCGGAAGAAGCAAGGCCAGGTCTCTGGCCCTGTCCCTGCATCGCAGAGGGTATCAGGTGACGCTCCTCAATAAGTCCCCGCAAGACTGTGAAGAGCTTTCCCGTCTGGAAGGAATCACTGTATTTGAAGGCGACGGGACAAAATTTCACGTCCTGGAGGACAGTGAGATTGAACGCTTTTCCACAGTCATTGCCCTCTGTCCACGAGATGCGGACAACCTCCTCATCTGTGAGCTGGCAAAAAAACAGTTCATGGTCGCCAAAACGGTGGCCCTGCTCTCAGACGCGCGGAAGAAGGCCTTTTTCCTGCAGATGGGCGTGGACTGTGTGGTCTCTGTCAGCAATTCCATCTGCAGCCTGATTGAACAGGAGGCCCTGCTTACGGAGATTGAGGAGTCCTTCCCCAGCGCCCCGAGCCGACCCCTGATTCTGGAACTGCGTGTGACGAAGACCTCCCCGCTGCTCCAGAAGCGCCTGTGGGAGATACACTGGCCCCCGCAGACCAATGTGACCTGTATCCTCCGTGACGCCTGCCATATCATCCCCAATGGTGACAGCCAGCTTTTTGAAGGGGACCAGCTGATTGTGATCAGCCAGGCTGAGTACCGCCAGTCACTGGAAGAACTGTTCGGGACGCAAGTCCTGCCCGCCCGCACAGAATAGAGGCTCCCTATGCGTTTGATTCCCTTGGATTTCCAGGCCCTGGGCAAAGTTTTTCTCATGCTGGCCCTCATTTTTCTCTGTCCGCTGGCCGTCCTGGTCTTTTATCCGGGAGAGAGCCGCTATTGGCTGTCCTTCGTCCTTCCCGCCCTGGGGGCGGCAGCCCTGGGCGGCCTGGCGCTCCTGGCCAGGCCTGGCGCCCAATTGACCTGGAAGAGGCGCTGGCAGCAGGCCAGTGTGACGGTCTTGCTCGTCTGGTTGCTGGGCGTGCTTTTCTCGGCCCTGCCCCTCGCCCTGGGTCAGCCCCTGCGTTTTTGTCAGGCCCTTTTTGAATCGGTCAGCGCCTGGACGACCACGGGCCTCTCCGTTCTGGATGTCAGCAAGACGCCTTATATCTATCTCTTCTATCGTAGCTTCCTGCAATTTTGTGGCGGCCTGGGCTTTATCCTCATGATGCTGGTTCTGCTTTCGAACGGCGAATCCATGCCCCTGTTTTCCTCTGAGGGACACCCGGATAAGTTGCTCCCGGCCATCGGGCGTAGCGCGCGGCTGATTTTTTCGATCTATACAGGTTTTCTTGTTGTGGGCACGGTGGCTTATTGTGTGGTAGGCATGCCGCTTTTTGACAGCATCTGCCACGCGATGTGTTCGCTGTCCACGGGAGGATTTTCCACAAAGTTGAACAGCATCGGGGAATACCACAGCCTGGCGATAGAGTTGGTGACCATTGTCCTGATGCTGCTGGGGACGACCAATTTTGCGGTGCTCCTGCTGCTCGTTCGTGGTCAGATTAAGAAATTTTGTCGCGTCAGTGAGATGCGTTTCTTATTCCTGCTCTTAGTGCTTAGCATTCCCCCGGTGGCCCTCTCCCTGCACCAGGGACTGCGGATGCCGTGGGGGGAGAGCGTGGAGCGCTCCGCCTTCGACGTCATCTCCGCCCTGTCCACTACGGGCTATTCGAGCATGGCGTATACGGACTGGCCGCCCTTTGCGATTGCGCTTCTGATCCTGCTGATGCTGGTTGGTGGAGGTATTGGCTCCACTGCGGGGGGCATGAAACTTTCCCGCGTGTACCAGGCCTTTAGGAGTTTAGGGTATTACCTGCGCAAGCAGCAATTTTTTCATCGGCAAGTGGAGGACGTGTATTACTACTCGTCACAGGGGCGCAGCCGGCTCAGCCCTGCTGACATGGTGCAGAATTTTGCCTTTCTGGGTCTTTACTTGCTGACCTTTGCCGCGGGCAGCCTCCTGATTCTCCTCTTCAATCCCTGCTCAATCGCGGAGGCGATGTTTGAGTTTGCCTCCTCTCTGGGCACGGTGGGTCTATCCATAGGGATAACCGGGCCGCTCACCAATACGCCTACCTTGCTCGTTGAAATTATTGGTATGCTGCTGGGACGCCTGGAAATCGTTATTGTATTTTTGGGATTCCGGAATCTGTTTTCGCTGTTCCGCAAGAGGGCGCGATGAGCCGGAAAAACGGATGTGAAAAGGGCGGGCCCCGGTGGGAGTCCGCCCTTTTCTGCCTCTTCGGAACGGTCTTACGCCGAGGCCTGCTTAGCGCTCCTTACGCGCCTTTGCGCAGACGTAAAGACTGCAGCCAAGACCAAGGATTAAGAGTAGGGGGAGGGTCCTGGGCGCTGCCTCACCCGTCCGAGGGAGGGCCCTGGCAGGCGTAGCAGCTGTGCCCGGAGCGGCCGTGGGGCTGGGCCCCGTGCTCGGAGCTGTGCTCGGGGCGGCCGTGGGGCTGGGCCCTGTGCTCGGAGCTGTGCTCGGGACGGCCGTGGGGCTGGGCTCCGTGCTCGGAGCCTTAAAGCGCAGATAATCACGGGCGGCGTCCAGAACTGCAGCATAGAGGCCAGCCCGGTGTTCTGAGGCTCTCGGCACTTCACGGATGCTGCCGATGCTGTCCACTGTGTTTTTCTCCAGCTCAGCCGCGGGCAGTCCTTCGTAGTCGGCGAGTGTGACGAGGGCCAATTCATGGTAGCCCTCATTATCCTCATCTACATTGAGAACCTGATTGCCATATTCGTCCAGAGTACCCTCGCCAATGCTGTAGCTGCGATCGAGTACGTAGAGGATCTTATCCGTGTCTGGGTCGAAGTAGACATTGAGCCCAATAAAATACGGAGGAATGGGGAGGCTGGTCTGCAATTCGTGGACGCCCTGGACCATCTTAGCCCTGCTGATGGCCCCCTCGTTGAGGCAGAGTTCCGTCAGCAAGCGCAACTCGTGTTCGGCCCTGGCAATCTTTTCTGCGGTCCAGGCGGCGTTGTTCGCGTGCAGCTTGACGTAGTCCAGCTTGTCTCTGAGGAGGGGGATGGCCTCCTTGTTGACAGGTTTCTGGAGGGCGCTATCTGCGCGTTTTATGGCCCGGTCCAAGTCCAGGCGGTCCAGGAAGAATGTGGCTCTGAATGTGAACTGAGCGAGTTCTCCGAGGCTCAGCTGCTCCTTGGCCAGCAGGCCTTCGCCAGCAGTTCGGATTTCGTTTAGCGCTCCGAGCATTTCGGGGCGCAGATCCGGCCCTTCTGGAAGCTCTTGGGCGGCGTTCAGCGCGGCCTTGACCTTGTCCAGGAGTAGACGTACAGGGCTTTTATCCGCGGCTTTTAATTCCGGGGCCACAACAAAATTATCCCCGTCCGCAAGTTTGTGTTCCTGGGTTCCCGAGGGGAGCTGGACCAGGACCTTGTCCCCATAATTGGGCAGGCCTGGATTGTCGTCGAAGGCGTTGAAGCTGATAGACTGCAATTCCGCTGGGGCCTGGACCTCTGTCAGCTGATTGCTTCTGAAGGCCTCGGGCCCTACTGTGAGCAGAGACTTGGGGAGTTCCAGCACCGACAGATCATTGGCCGCAAAGGCCTGTACTGCGATGTCACGAATACCCTGGGCGTTGCTGAAATCCACCGCCGACAGGTTGCTCTCGGCAAAGGCCATCTCATCGATTTTCTGCACTTTGCTGCCGTCTTCGAAGCCGAGCCCGTAAATTATGTTGTTCTGTCTGAAGGCTGAGCGCCCAATATGCTGCACTTCACGGGGAATTAGGACCATTGAGATATTGTTGATGTGAAAGGCGGCATCCCCAATTTTTTCCAGACCTGAGGGCAGGACGAGGAGATCAATCTGGTTGTTCATAAAGGCGCCTTCTGCAATGACACGCAGGGGGTCGTCGGGGTCCAGCATGAGCTCAGTGAGCTTGTTGGACTGGAAGGCAAAGGCCCCAATCTCGGTGACCGTGCTGGGCAGAGACAGGCTGGCGATGTCGTACTTGCGGAGGCTCGAGGCGTCGAAGTCCACATTGCGGAAGGCATTGGCCGCTATTTTCTGAAGGGGGACGCCGTTGTGGCTGGGAGGGAGGACGAGATCTTTATTGCTGCGGATCTTGATGCTGCCGATAGGGGAGAAGCCCAGAATGCAGGAGGCATCTTCGGGATCGTAAAGAAAGTCGGCCTCTGTCCATTCACGGTCATCGATGTCCAGCTCGCTGGTCTTCTTCTCCTCGTCAGGGTCGATGAGATAGTTCCCCAGGCTGGGCAGCTGGTGGCTGTTCTTGCCGTCGGCTGTCTTCAAGACGACCGCCCCGCCATAGGCGAGGTCACCCGGATTCCCGTTGAAGGCGTCCGCGGCGATTTTCTGGATCTCTGCGCCCAGGGTCAGCGTGCTGATCTGATTGTCCTCAAAGACCCCCTCATCCAATTCCGTCAACGGGGCCTGGTTGAAGTCGACATCCGAGATGCGGTTGCTCTTGAAGACGCGCTCCCCCAAAAGCTGTAACGAGCGGGGCAGCTTTAACGTCTCCTGTATGTTGTTGTCAAAAAAAGCCTGATCCTTGATCGTGTGCAGGGAGTCGGGCAGCTCTACGCGGCTCAGGGCGCAGTGGCCAAAGGCATAGTCGCTGATGGACACAAGTCCCTGGGGCAGGTGAAGCTCTGATAAGACCTTATTGAAGGCAAAGGCGTCCTGGCCGATGTGGGTATAGCCTTCAGGGATGTGTACCTGTCTGAGGCGGCCTGTGGAGAAGTTGGCCCCCTTGTCGACGATGACGTTGCCATCGACATCCAGGTCATTTATTTCTCCGCCAATGCCCTCACGGCCTGTGTACTCCTTTATTTCCTGAGACTTATTGGGCCTGAAGGCGAAGGCTGCAATCTGCGTCAGGGCCGTGCCGTCTGTGCCTACTCTGGGAAGCTCAAGTCTGCCATCCGTGTTTGAGAGTTTTTCGAGGCCGGACTTGCTGAGGCCGTAGAGCGTGTGCCCCTCACTGATGAAGTCCTCGCTGTTCCACTGCTGTTCAGCAGCGTACAGGGCTCTGGGTCCTGGATTCAGGAAGCCCAATGGGCTGCTGAATTGGCTCAGCATGCCGAGGGCAAGCACAGCGGCGAGGCCTCTCTTGCGCGGGCTAAAACTGTGCAGAACCCGCTTTAAGCAGCTAGTCATGAATCTGTTCTCCTCCTTTTTCCTTACTTGTAATCGTGAGCTTTGAGAACTAGTTAACGATAACTAACAACAAACGATAAAACCGTGATCCAGATCACATTAAAGGTGGAATTTTCTGTGAAAGAAGGGGCATATGAGAGCGCTCGGAAGTCCTTGAGCATTCGGGCCTCGGGCTGTGCTGCGCTGGGCTCTGGGAGGGGCGGCAGGCCTTGTTTCCGCGCAAAAAAGTCCTGGGGCCGCCGTTCAGGACAGTCCCAGGACTTCTATTCGAGTCTCAGTTCAAGACCGCTGAGATCTCAGTACAGCGTCTGATCTCAGACGTTGAAGGCCTTGCGGCCCAGGTAGATGGCCTTGTCGCCCAGCTCTTCCTCGATGCGCAGGAGCTGGTTGTACTTGGCCACGCGGTCTGTGCGCGAGGGGGCGCCCGTCTTGATCTGGCCGGCGTTGGTGGCAACCACGATATCGGCGATGGTCACATCCTCGGTCTCGCCGGAGCGGTGGGAGACGACGGCGGTGTAGCCAGCCTTGGCGGCCATGGACATGGCCTCGAAGGTCTCGGTCAGAGAACCGATCTGATTGACCTTGACGAGGATGGAGTTGGCCGCGCCGTTCTCGATACCCTTGGCGAGGCGCTTGCTATTGGTGACGAAGAGGTCGTCGCCAACCAGCTGGACACGGTCGCCGATGCGCTCGGTGAGGAGCTTCCAGCCCTCCCAGTCCTCCTCCGCCAGACCATCTTCGAGGGAGATGATGGGATACTTGTTGACCATCTCTTCCCAGAAGGCGACAACCTCGTCGCGGGTCATGAACTTGTTGGATTTCCAGAAATAGTACTCGCCTTCGCGGCCGGCCTTCCTGGCCTCGTCGTAGAGCTCGGTCATGGCGGGGTCCATGGCGATCATGAAGTCCTCGCCAGGTTTGAAACCAGCGGCTTCGATGGCCTTGACCAGATACTGCAGGGCCTGCTCATCGGAGGAGAAGTTTGGGGCGAAGCCGCCCTCGTCGCCGACGGAGGTGGCGTAGCCGTCCTTCTTCAGGACGCTCTTCAGTGTGTGGAAGACCTCGGCGCACCAGCGCAGGGCCTCACGGAAGCTCGGAGCGCCCACGGGCATGATCATGAATTCCTGCATGTTCACGCTGTTGTCGGCGTGCTTACCACCGTTGATGACATTCATCATCGGAACGGGGAGGGTGCGGCCCTGGACGCCGCCGAGATAGGTGAAGAGGGATTCACCACGGCTGGCCGCTGCGGCCTTGGCCACGGCCATGGAGACACCCAGGATGGCGTTGGCGCCGAGCTTGGCCTTGTTCTCCGTGCCGTCAATCTCCAGCATTTTCATATCGACACCGTACTGGTCAAAGACCGAGTAGCCCTTGAGGGCGGGAGCGATGAGTTCATTGACATTCTGCACGGCCTTCAGCGTTCCCTTGCCGAGATAGCGCTGCTTGTCGCCGTCGCGGAGTTCCACGGCCTCGAAGGCACCGGTGGAAGCACCGGAGGGGACAGCGGCACGACCCAGTACGCCGGCCTCGGTGATGACGTCGACCTCAACGGTCGGATTGCCACGGGAGTCCAGGATTTCACGGGCCTTCACCACAGCGATTCTTGCATTGCTCATAAAAAACCTCCTACGGTTCATTTTGTTACAACAGAACTATTATAGCCTAAAGGCGGCTGGCTGAGGGCTCTGTGAGACCGTGAATTGTTATAATAGGTCCCTATGGATTTCACGGCTGCGACCCCTCGGCGACGGGGGACACAAGGTGGGCTCTGTGGGACCACAGTCAAGGAGGTACTGAGCGGCGTGGATATTTACCTGATGAGGCACGGAGAGACGGACTGGAATCTGCAAAAACGTATCCAGGGTAGCAGTGACATTCCGCTGAATGCCGAGGGCCTGCGTCTGGCCCAGGCCGTGGGGCGGGCCCTGGCCCCGCTGCACTTTGACCGCTGCTACTGCAGCCCCCTCCTGAGAGCCAGGCAGACGGCGGAGCTGGTCCTGGCGGGCCGCGAGCTTCCCATCCACTATGACGCCCGTTTAGAAGAGTTTCACTTCGGCGCCCTGGAGGGGAAGCGTTTCCCCTGGCGCAAGCGCTTCCCCCTGTCCAATCTCTATCGCCTCTTTAATCACGCGGAGCGCTACCGTCCCAGGGGTGGAGGTGAAAGCCTCTCCGCCATGGCCCAGCGCTGCAGCAGTTTTCTCGAAGAGGTCCTGAAACCCCTTGAGGGCCAGGTTGAGACGGTCCTTGTCAGCAGCCACGGCGGCTGGCTGCGCCAGGCCCTGCACCTGGCCCTGGGCGAGGAGGGTAATTTCTGGCAGCGGAGCTACCAGCCGAACTGCGCCGTCAATCTGCTGCGTCTGGAGCAGGGCCGCTTCCAGCTGGTTTATGAGGCCCGGAGTCTGGCCGACTGAGAGGAGTGGAGCCGATGCAAGCCCCGCAGAATACGGATTCGGCCCGCCGCTGGGCCCAGCGTTGCAGCCTGCTCTGGAAGCTGGCCTTTTATTTCCTGCTGACCAAGCCCCTGGAGTACCTTGTCATTCTGCCTCTGGGCCGTAAATTGCTGCAGATACTCCTCGGTTCCAGCGGCCTGCCCGCCCTGTCAAGCGGAAACATCCAGAGCTTTTTATTTTCTCTTCAGGCCCTGGGCCTCCTTCTACTCGGTCTGGTTTTACTGGTACTCTCAGTGGCCCTGGATATCTCCGCGATGATTCTTCTTGCTGAGGCCTACTACCGCGGTACGGGACTTCCTACTGCGCCCCAGCTGCTTCTGCAGGCCCTGCACAGCATGCGGCGCTACGCCTCGCCACAGGGGCTGCTGATCTGTCTCTTTCTGGGCCTCATCGTCCCCCTGCTCGGCCTGGGACTGGCCCCGTCGCTCACCTCCGAGCTGGCCATTCCGGCCTTCATACGAGAATTTATCGCCGACCAGTTTGTCTTTTACACGCTGTACAGCCTGGTCAATCTGCTCCTCTTTGTTGTTCTGCTTCTCCATATATTTACTTTCCACGAATTGCTCCTGGCCGGGCGGCCTGTGGTCCAGGCGCTCAGGGGGTCCCGTCTCCTGCTGCGCCGGAGGCCAGGCCCCTTTTTCAGGCAGCTCGTCCTGGGTACGGCCCTGCAAGTCAGCGCCATCGTCCTGCTTGTGCTGGGGCTCAGTCTCGGCGTCTTCTTTCTCTATGGTGCTCTGGCGGGCCAGCGTTTCTGGAGGCTTTTTCTGCTTCTGAGCTATGCGGGCCTGATCTTTGTCCTGGTGCCGAGTTTTCTGCCTTACATGGTTTTTCGCCTGAGCCGTTTTTATTATTCCTACCGTTCAGAGTCCCCCGCTCTGGACAAGGAGCGCCGCTGGAGGCTCCCCGCCACAGCTGTTTCAATAGTCCCCCGGCAGCCTCGCTGGTATACACAAATAAGTTGCTGTTTTCTGCTTCTGGGCGCCTTGCTGAGCCTGGCCGCCGTGCTGGACCTGGGCTTCGATGACTTCTTCGTGCAGCGGCCTCCCGTGCGCATTGTGGGGCACCGGGGCGCTGGAGAGAGCGCCCCGGAAAACAGTCTGGAAAGCCTGGCGCTACTGCGTGAACGGGGCGTGCAGGCGACTGAGGTGGACATTCAGCGCAGCCGGGATGGACACTATTTTCTCTATCATGACGATAACCTGGGCCGACTCCACGGCAGCCGCCAGCGGGTGGTGGAGCTCAGCGCAGCTGAGGCCGAAAACTATGGACTCTGCCGCCTTGAGGATTTTTTAGCCTCTGCCGGAGAGATCCATCTCTATTTGGAACTCAAGGGATCCAGCGCCGACCAGCGCATGGTCGATGAGGTTCTGGCCCTGATTAAGGCCCAGGAGGCCAGGGGTGGCAAGCTTCACTACAGCCTTATCTCCCTGGACTACAAGCTCATTCAGTACATTGAAGCCAGGTATCCCGAGGTGGAGACAGGTTATCTCTACTTTTTTGCCCTGGGTTCGCCGGAGCAGCTGGAAGGGGACCTGCTCATGATTGAACTGGGTCTGCTCACGGATGATTTTCTCGAGCGGGCTAAAGAGGCTGGTAAGTCCGTACTCGTCTGGACGGTCAATCAGCCCCGGGACATGCGCCGCGTCGTGCGCCGTGAGCTGCGCGGGGTGATTACGGACCGCATTGACCTCCTGGAAGAGAGTATCCGGGAGCGGGATGCAGCAGATGAGCTGGAGCTCATTCTGAATGAACTCCTCTATTAGTGACAGGAGCCTGGCCCTCCGCCTGGAGAAAGTCCTAAGCGGAGCGCCCGGTCTCAGCCTTGAGATTCCTGGCTTTTTTCGCCCTTGAACGCACAGCCCCAGGTGGTCTGAGGTGCTTCTGGTACTGCTTGGGGCTGAGGCCGAAGGAGGTCTTGAAACGGCGGATAAAGTAGTTCACATCGCTGTAACCGCAGCGCAGGGCGATGTCTGTAATGGAGAGCGAGCTGCGGCGCAGCAGGGCCAGGGCCTTGCCGAGGCGTACCTGGTGGATGTAGGCGGTGAGCGTCAGACCCGTATCCTGCTTGAAACGTGTGGAGAGGTAGGTCTTGGGCATCTGAACACGGCGGGCCAGCGTTCGGAGGTTCAGCGTTTCGGCATAGTGTAGCTGAATATAGGCCAGGGTCTCACGGATGGCGGGAGCGCAGTTGTGCATGGCCTTTTCCTGTACGAGGAGGCAGTAGTCACGGATCAGAACTTCCTGGAGCTTGAGGCGGTCCTGGCGGCTGTGGCAACGATACAGGGCCTGGGCGTAGCGGGTGGAGAGTTCGTCGATGTACAGGGGGTGGACGCCGGCCCGTTCCACGGCCTTGCGGCAGAGCGTATTGAGGATGATCGTCAGATGTGTCAGGTTGCGCTGCTCGTCCTCCAGGTGATGGCTGCGGAGGAGGCTGTTTAATTGGCGAAAATTGTCCAGGGCCTCGTTGACGGAGCCGGAGGCGATACTGTCCAGCAGGGCGTTTTCTGACTTGTAACGGGCTTCTATGGAGACCTGGGCCAGGAGCAATTCGGCCTGGTCTTGCCCCTCCCATTTTCGTGGCAGGAGGTTGGCTCCAGGGGCGGGGTAGCGGGTCAGGTGGTAGGCCTGCTCAAAGAGGTTCTGACAGAGGCCCAGGATCAGCTGCTCCAGGGCCTCGACATGACTGAGTTCGGGGATGGTGGCGTAGAAGGCCTGTAATTGGTCCTGCAGGTCCAGGGGGATGTGATTGGTCAGCATCAAGGCGGCCATCTCCTCAGCTTGGTAGCTCTGGCGGCGGCAGGGGCCCATGGACAGGAGGCAGGTCTCGCTCCTGGGCGCCCACTGTTCCGGGATGCGCAAGAAGAAATAATCCAGATCAAAGGTGTCCGTGTAATGGAGCAAGACGCCAGCGGGCACCAGTTCCAGCAGAAAGTCAAAGACGTCCGAGTAAGAGAAGTCCCGATACAGAAGACCACGCAGGCCGCGATCGAAGACGGATAGGTCCAGCAGACTGTCCCTGCTGGGGCAGAGACAGTGCACGGTGATGTGGCTGAGCTGTAAGGCTTGGAGGACGAGTTCCAACTGTTTGCTGGCCATGCTTGCTCCCTTTATTTTTCTCGATATTTTAAAAATTGTGCTATTTTTCATTTATATTATGATATTCAGTTTTCCCCTGCAAGACCTACAATAAATCCATCTTCTGCCCAAAACTTCAGGGAATGAAGCAGGGAATCCTAGTTAATCTGGCAGGTTTAGAACGAGAAAATGGAGGATGGCATAGTGAGTGAACGGCAATTAAGTCTGCGCCCCTTTGGCTTGCGTGACAAAGTGGGCTACATGTTTGGAGACTTCGGTAACGATTTCACCTTCTTGCTCTCTTCGGGCTTTTTGTTGAAATTTTATACTGACGTCATGGGTGTTTCCGCCAGCCTGGTCGGCCTGATGATGATGCTGGCGCGCATTGTGGACGCTTTTACGGATGTGGCCATGGGGCAGATCTGTGACCGCAGTCCCTCTACTGCCAAGGGGAAGTTCACACCCTGGCTGCGGCGGATGTGCGGCCCGGTGGCCGTGGCCTCCCTGCTGATGTACGCGAGCTGGTTCCAGAATATGTCCATGGGCTTCAAGATCTTCTGGATGTTCTTCAGCTACCTGCTCTGGGGTTCCGTCTTCTATACAAGTATCAATATCCCCTACGGCTCCATGGCCTCAGCCATCTCCGCTGAGGCGAAGGACCGTACGGCCCTGTCCAGCTGGCGTACCATCGGTGCGACCCTGGCCGGTACGGCGATGGGTGTCGTCGTGCCCCTCGTCGTCTATTACAAAAATAAAGAGGGCCATACGCTGCTCTCCGGTGAGCGGATGACCCTGGCGGCCCTGGGCTGTTCGGTGGCGGCGGTGCTCTGCTATCTCATCTGCTACAGCCTGACGACAGAGCGTGTCAAGATTGATCGGGTGAGCGAGCCTTTCAGCCTCACGAAACTTGTCAAGGCCCTGTTCAGCAACCGCTCGCTGATCGGTATTGTAGTGGCCTCCATCATGCTGCTGATGTCCTTCCTGACTGTCAACAGCATGAATCAGTACCTCTACATTAACTACTTCAACAGCAATACGGCCCTGGCGACGGCGACCCTCATCACTTCGGTGGTGACGATACTTGAGGCCTTCTTGCTGCCCTTTGCCGCAGCACGTTACGGGAAAAAAGAGCTGGCTGTGGGCGGAGCCTTGCTGGGCATCGCCGTGATGGCTCTGGCCTTCTTCCTGCGCACGGAGCAGGTGCAGGTCTGGATTGCCCTCTCCCTGGTGTTGAATGTCGGAATTGGCACCTTTAATATCTGCTGCTGGGCGATGATCACCGACGTCATTGATGACGTGGAGGTCAGAAGCGGCAAGCGTCTGGACGGAACCGTCTATGCGACCTATTCTTTCGCCCGTAAATTGGGGCAGGCGGTGTCCGCTGGCATCAGCGGAGCCCTGCTGACCATGATCGGCTATTCGAAAGAGACCGCATTCAGCGAGCCCGTGCGCAGAGGTATCTACAATATTTCGACTCTGGTGCCGATTGCGGGTCTCGTCCTGATGTGTCTGGCCCTGATCTTTATCTATCCCCTCAACAAGAAGCGCGTGGATGCCAATGTGGCCTTCCTTAAAGCGAAAAGAGAAGAGAAAGAAGGTAAGTAAATGCTCTATCCAATTTTGACCCCCTCCCGTCTGCTCACGGACCTCAGTGGTGTTTGGGATTTTAAGCTGGACGATGGCCACGGCTTCGAGCAGGAGTGGTACAAGGCCCCTCTGGAAGCGGCGATGACCATGCCGGTGCCCGCCTCTTATAATGATATTAAAGAAGGCGTGGACTTCCGCGACCACTATGGCTGGGTTTTCTACCAGCGCAGGGTCTCCCTGCCCAGCTTCGTCCAGACCCAGCGCGTCGTGCTGCGCTGTGCGGCCGTGACACACTTCGCGCGCATCTACCTTAATGGGGAATTGATCTGCGAGCACCAGGGTGGCTTCCTGCCCTTCGAAGTGGAAATCGGCGCCCATCTGAAGTCGGGTGAGGACAATCTGCTGACAATCGCTGTGGACAATAAGATTGACGATACGACCCTGCCCGTGGGCAGCTCAAAGCCCATGCTGGGTGGCATGGGCTTCGGTCCCGCCATCAGCAGCGACAAAAAGGTCAATCACCCCAATTTTGACTTCTTCAACTATGCAGGCATCACCCGCCCCGTGAAGATCTATACGACGCCCAGGGACTATATCCAGGACATCAGCCTGGTTCCTGGAGTTGAGGGCAAAAAGGCCAGACTACACTACACGGTGGAGACGGTCGGCCAGGGCTCCTGCCAGCTGGAAGTCCATGACCGCGAGGGGCGTCTCGTGGCCCAGGGCGCAGGGGAGAAGGGCGTCCTGGAAATTGAGGACGTCAAGCTCTGGCAGCCGCTCAAGGCCTATCTCTACCAGGTTACGGTGCGCTTCGCTGAGGACGTCTACACCCTGCCCTACGGCGTACGCACCGTGCGCATTGAGGGGACCAAGTTCCTGATTAACGATAAGCCTTTCTACTTCAAAGGCTATGGCCGCCATGAGGATACCTTCCCGAATGGCCGAGGGCTGAACCTGCCCATGAACAGCAAGGACATGTCCCTCATGAAGTGGCAGGGGGCCAACAGCTTCCGCACCAGCCACTATCCTTACAGTGAAGAAATGATGCGCCTCTGTGATGAGGAGGGCTTCGTGGTCATTGACGAGACCACGGCGGTCGGCGTCAACTTCATGTTCGGAGGCGGAGCCAACTTCGGCGGCCAGAAAGTCACGACCTTCGACAAGGAGCACGGAATCCGCACCTTCGAGCACCACAAGGAGGTCATCCGTGACCTGATTGCCCGCGACAAGAACCACGCCTGTGTGGTGGCCTGGAGTATTGCCAATGAGCCTGACTCGACCTCCGAGGGGGCCTATGACTACTTCAAGCCCCTCTTCGACCTGGCCCACGAACTGGATCCCCAGAATCGTCCCTGCACCCTTGTGGCCGTGCAGTCGGGGGCGGAGCCGGAGAAGGACTGCGCCGCCTCTCTGTCGGACCTGATCTGCCTGAACCGCTACTATGGCTGGTACTTCGGCGGCCCCGACATCGATACCTCCGTCCAGTACCTGCGCAAGGAGCTGGAGAAGTGGGAAAAATTCGGCAAGCCCCTGATGTTCACCGAGTACGGGGCGGATACCGTCATGGGCTTCCACGACACGACGCCAGTCATGTATACGGAGGAGTATCAGCTGGAGTACTACCAGAAGAACAACGAGGTTTTCGACGAGTTCGACTTCATCGTTGGCGAGCAGATCTGGAACTTCGCGGACTTCGCCACCAGCCAGGGCCTGCTCCGCGTACAGGGGAACAAGAAGGGCCTCTTCACCCGGGATCGCAAGCCCAAGTTGGCGGCCCACTACTTCCGCCAGCGCTGGAACTCCATTCCTGACTTCGACTATCAGAAGCCGAAAAAATAAGGGACTTAAGTCCTGTTCACGAAGGGTCTCACAGGCATTTTGCCCGTGGGATCCTTCTTCTGTTACCAGGCTAAGGATTCTAGACAGCACGTGCATAAAGCGCTAAAATCTTCTAGCTTCAATTTAGATTAGAGTCGGGTTATGCATTTGCTTATCAGTTGGAAAGGAAGGCTTCTATGAAGCATTCGATGCGAAAAAATGGTCTGCGCAGCCTGAGCCTCGCTCTGGTACTGGTCCTGACCATGACGCTGCTGCCGTTCAAGGCGCTCTTCGCCGAGGATCCGGCGGGCACTGCCGCCCGCAACCTGGATACCTTCTACGGCATTGTCAATCTGGATCTGGACGACTTCAATTACTACGGCTTTAACCGTTCGAAAGAGGTCAACTACGGTACGGACTACTTTAAATATGGTGCGGGCCTCAAGATGCTCTGGATCCTGCCCCCGGACGTCAAGCAGGGGGACTACTTCACTCTGGAGCTCCCCTCCGAGGTCAACGTGGACAGCAAGCCCGACAACTCCCAGGTCTTCTTTACGATCAAGGACTCTGCCGACAACTCCAAGGTGGTTATGAATGTGTATTTCAGCGAGCGTCGGGGTGAGCACGACGTCCTGAAGTTCGTCGCCACGGATTATGCGGAGCAGCAGGCCCAGGGCCTCTACGCCTACAGCGGCACGGCTGTTATCGGCAACAAGATTAACCCGACAGATCTGAATTCTATCTATAACTATGAGGAGTCGACCAGGCGTCCGAACGATCCCACTCCCTCCCGTGTCATTGATCCGAACAAGGAATACTACCAGGGCTTCCGGCCGAACTATAACTACTTCAATGACGCCCCCAACGGTTCGGATACGTCCAGCCACAAGAAGGTCCTGACTTATAAGACGCAGTACATGAGCGGCAAGGAGCGGAGTCTGCAGGATGAGACCTCGGTCAGCTATCTCTCGCAGCTCTTCTATGATGGTGACATGTACAACCGCTTCGGCGACCTCTTCATCCAGCCCATTAAGGAGGACGCCGACTCCGTGACCTACATGATCCTGTACAACGTGGCTGGTACGGGCCAGGCGGGAGGTAAGGTCACGAGGGAATTCTTCCTGAGCAGCGGCGGCTTCCCTCAGAAGGGCGGTTTTGACGCCAGAACGAAGGCCAACCTCTACCCCTACAATGGGACCTATACCAACTCCATGACGGTCTGGAAGGCGGCCCCGGGTCAGGGTACGCCCGCGCCCCGGCAGAAGGAGAAGATTGATGCCTCCCAGATGAAGGAGGACAACTACACCAAGAATCAGGCCACCCACGTCTACAATTCCAAGATGACCTTCCCGGACGATAACAACACGTATTACATCGAGTTGAAGATGCGTAAGGTGGGGGCGACGATCAAGACTCCTTCCGGTGGCGACGGTTACTTTATCGCCCTGCGCCAGGAGCGCCGGGTGCGCACGTTCTTGTTGGAGGACTTCTACCATGGCACCCAGGGGACGGGCGCGGCTGTGCTCAGCCGAAACCCGGAGACCTACGTCACCAGTACCGTCCTCGAACTGACTAAGGTGGACGATCAGGGCCAGCCGCTGAAGGCGGAGGGAATTGACTTCAGTCTGGTGGACAGCGACGGCTACACCATTAAGAAGAGCGTTGACCAGCAGACCGGTAAGCTGAGCTTCGGCGGCCTGCTCAAGGGACACAGCTATACACTAAAAGAGACGAAGACGGCGGATGGCTATCTGCTGAATGAGAAGGAATACACGGTCCAAATCGACGCCGATGGCGGTCTGAACATTGTCAATGCTGACGCGGATGTCACGCTGCTGCCCGCAGAAGGGGCTGGGGCGGATCCGGCTGTCCAGCAGGTGGCGTACAGCTTTAAGAACCATAGCGAAAATCCGCCGGAACCTGTGAAGGGTAGCTTCCAGGTCTTCCACAAGTACTATTCCTCCGTTGAAGAACTTGAGAAGAAGAGCAATAAGACGGATGAGGAGAAGACTCTGGATCCGACGACGGGCAGCCCCGAAGAGAGCTACGCCCCCTCGACGAAGGAGCTGAAGTCCTCTTACGACCTGATGTTTATGGAGACCTCCGATCCGGACATCGTTAAGACGAAGGACGAGGATGGGACTCTGGCCGGCCATTACAAGGCCGGTGAGCACCTGACGGTGACCTACTATTACCTGCGCAAGGGTGAGTTCAAGGAGGTACACGAGTACTATCCCAGTGAGGAAGACGCCAAGAAGGGGACAAATGTAGAGAAGACCCTGGTGAATCCCCGCACTGAGGAGAAGAACCAGCGGGGCA
>JAEWGG010000016.1 GCA_023388435.1 Bacillota bacterium
ATATTTACATCAACAATAAGCTCTATCTGGGCAAGCGCATACGGATGGAGGGCTTGTATAAGGAGGCGGTGGTGGACGGTAAACTATACCATTTCGCCATACGCTATGGACCCGGCTGCTGCGCCTATGATCAGACCTGCGGTTTTGAGATTCACTACAACGGTCAATGGCCAAAAGAAGATGAATGGGTCTCTGTGACGGGCACGTTGAAGCAGTATGAGGATCAGGGGCGGCCCTACCTCTATCTGGAACTGGAAGATCTGACGGTTAAGCAGGAGCGTGGGGCGGAGCGCGTGGGCTTCTAAAGCGCCATTAAGAGTGGAAAGATGATGCAAAATTAAAAGTGCTAAGACATAGCAAAATCTTAGAAAAGGCTGGAATTAGGCTTTACAAACTATGAGGGGAGTAGTATAAAGTAACTAGATAGTGGCAAGGAGATGACCACCATATTGTCTAAGTTGACGAAGGTTTTTGCGTGCTGCTTTTCAGTTTTACTTGTTCTAGGAGCAGCGATGCCAAGGGTACAGGCAGCAGAAAGCGCCACAGGCCAAGATAGTCAGTTTCAGACTGTTTTGGCCCTGGCTAGGGAAAAGAGTGCTCAGGATAAGTTGAAATTAGATTCGGTAGATACGGCCCAGCGCTATCGAAATCTGGACATTCCTGAGAATCTATTAGAAGGTTTAGATAACTTGCAGCTTATAGATATTCTTAAGGAATATCCATTGATGGTGAGTTGCATGGCCTTTGACACGCCTGAAGAAGGTCTCAGCCATTTGGCTCGTGTTTATTCACCATTTCGTGTCTTAGAAAGCCGTCCTGAGGGGCGAGTATTACTAGAGCGCATGTGTAGATCTACAGATCGTTCTGCTTTCAATAGAGCGAATGGTGAAGTAGATCCGTTCAGATTTCTAGTGATGCAGGTTAACGAACGGAGTAGGCACTCAGATAGAGCGGCGTCCATTACAGTGAGAACACCTAAGGGATCTGCTGTAGTTGGTTTAAAGCGTGGAGAGGAGTTATCTGCTGAAAGGAAGGCAGTAATCAATAAAGGAATGGCACAAGCATTTCCAAGTGCAAAGCGTATAGGGGAACCAACAACACGTTATAACTGCCATTCCTATGCGCTTTATTCAGCTTCGACCGATAATGAGGTCTGGATTAATGATCCAAGTCCCTACTATCAGGATGGATCATATGTTAGAGCAAAGGGTAGAGATAGCGCAGATGTCGTGTATTATCAAAAAAGCGACGGAACGCCATCTCATTCTGGGCTTCGTATAGGTCAGGGAATGGTTCGCTCTAAGTGGGGAGAGGCAGGACTCTACGAGCATGGAAGATTAAATTGTCCCTATGCTACGGATGGGCAGAAAATATCGTTTTGGACAAAGTCCTAATGGGGAGGGCAACTATGAGAAGGTTCCGTTCCATCTTCGCCCTGAGCCTGGCCTTGCTGCTCCTCCTGGCCTCCTGCCAGCACCCAGGTCTCAGCAGCCAGGAGCTAGAGACGCTAAAAAGCCAGTACCAGAAGACGGCCCAAGCGGCGGACTCAGCGGGCCTCGACCAGGGCCTGCTCGAAGCGGCCAGCGACAGCGAGCTTATTGGCCTCTTTCGCCAGAGTCCCCGTATGCGCCAGGGAGAGCCGGTCCTGACCTCCCTCAGCTTCTCGGAGTACCTCAAGTGGCTGGAGAAGAAGGACCCCGTCTGGAGAACAATCATGGAGCGGCCCAGTGCGAAACGCCGCTTTCGGGAGGAGGCCCAGAAAATGCAGGAGGCCAAGTTCGAGGACGGCTCCGCTGACTTTTACTACAGCCTCTTTTGCTCCTCTTACATCAAGGAAGTGCTGGGCCAGCGCTAGCGAGCGAAGCAGTTAGGACCCTGCCCGCAAGCCAAGCACGCTCGTGACTACGGCGAGCTAGGCAGTCGCACGCAAGAGTCTGCCCGCCAGCCCGCGCCAAAACAAGCTCCGAACAGCCCCCTTTCTGCCGCGGCAGGGAGGGGCTTTTTGCGGCCAAAGGTGAACGAATGTGAAATCTGCTTGATTATCTTTGATTATCCTTGACATTCATTTTTGCGGGTGCTATCTTAGTTTTAGCAGTCGGATAAGAAGAGTGCTAAAAGAGTCGGAGAGGAGGTGCCAGCCCGTGTCGCAGCAAGAGATACTGAAGCCGAGGCAGCAGGCCATCTTGAAGGCTCTGGTGGAAGACTACATCGAGCGGGCTGAACCGGTGGCCTCGAAGGCCCTGGTGGAGCGCCACCGCCTCGAACTGAGCTCGGCCACGGTGCGCAACAGCCTGGCGGAGCTCGAGCAGCTGGGCTACTTGGAGCAGCCCCACACTTCGGCGGGTCGTGTGCCTACGGATGCGGGCTACCGGGTCTACGTCAACAGTCTGATGCGGCCAGAAGAGCTGGACGAGGAGGAGAAGGCGGAGATTAGGGGGCAGCTGGGTGCGACTTTTGCCGACTTGCCAGAACTGCTCAAGCGGGCCTCGCTGGTCCTCTCGGAGGACACGGGCTATGCGAGCCTGGTCCTGGCCCCGAAGTTGGGCCAGAGTCGCATCCGCCAGCTCAAGATGCTGATGATCGAACCGGGGCGGGCCCTACTGGTTGTTGTTCTGTCTGCGGGCCTCGTCAAGGATCGGCTCTGCCGCATTCCAGACCTCCTGGATCAGGAACAGCTGCTCACGATTGCCCGCGCCCTGGAGCGCAGACTCGGCGACAGTCCGATCGAGGAGATCAGTCTGGTGACCTTGACTTCGGCCCTTCAGGACGTGGCCCTGCCCGAGGCCTTCTTGAACCAGCTGCTCTATGAGACCTACGTGGCGATTAAGCAGGCCGAGCAGTCTGAGACCTACATGGAGGGCCTCCCGCAGCTCTTTCGTCAGCCGGAGTTCCAGGCCAGCGGGCAGGCTGGTAGTCTGGCCCAGGCCCTCGCCCAGCGCGCTTATGTGTCGGGCATTCTGGAGGCCCCAGTCGCGGAGGGGGAGCGGGTGGAGACGGTGGAGGAGCAGCCCAGTGGTCTGGTCCTGCGCATAGGGCAGGAGATCGCTTCCGAGCCACTGCGGGACTGCAGCTTTGTCACCGCGACCTACCGTAGTGCCGAGACCATTCAGGGCAGCATTGCGGTGGTGGGACCGAAGCGCATGGACTATGCGCGGGTGATTCCCCGCATCGACTTCGTCCGCCGCCAGCTCGGGGACCTCCTGGACAAGGAGCGCCTGGACGGCTGAGGGCACTGTCGGGGAGGAATCCATGTCCCCATATAGAGAAAATAAGCACAGGAACTGTGGTTGCTGCGAGGCCCCACAGCGAGAGGAGAATTGATATCGTGATGGGTAAGAAACGGGCGAAGGCCAAGGAGCAAGAAGGACAAAAGTTGCGGGACGAGGGGCTGGAGAGCGAGCAGCAGAACCTGGACCAGACCGGCGAGGACGAGCGGTCCACAGCGGAGGAGGGCCAGGACGAGGCGAGGGCCGAGTCCTGCGAGCTTGAAGACTTGGCCTCGGAACTTGAGGCCCTCAAGGCTGAGCATAAGGAGCAGGCAGCCCAGTACCTACGTCTCAGCGCGGAATTTGACAATTTTCGCCGCCGCAGCCGTCGGGAACAGGAAGAACTGCACCAGCGTGCGGTCTGCTCGGTTTCCGCGCAGTGGCTGCCGCTCATTGACAACCTGCAGCGGGGTGTTGAGGCCCTGAAACAACAGGGGGCCCAGGCCGAGGCCATAGAGGGACTTGAGCTGATTCTGCGCCAGACGGACGAGGTCCTGAAAAAGCTGGAGATTGAGCCGATTCCGACGGACATCCCCTTCGATCCCAATCTCCACGAAGCCATCCTGCACGTCGAGGAGGAGGGCCGCGAGGCCGGGGAGATTGTCGAAGTCTTCCAGATCGGCTACCAGCGCCAGGGCCAGGTTCTGAGACACAGTGTCGTCAAGGTCGCCAACTGATAGCGACTTTTACATAAAAAAGCAAGCATACCTGTAATGGGAGGAAAGAAAAATGGGAAAAGTTATTGGCATTGATTTGGGCACCACGAATTCCTGCGTGGCAGTTCTGGAAGGCGGCGAGCCTGTCGTCATTACCAACTCTGAGGGAGCCCGGACGACCTCGTCCGTCGTAGCCTTCAGCAAGACGGGTGAGCGTCTGGTTGGTCAGATCGCAAAGCGTCAGGCGGTGACGAATCCGGACCGTACGATCCAGTCCATCAAGCGTGAGATGGGGACGACACATAAGGTTGCTGTCGACGGCAAGGACTATTCCCCTCAGGAAATTTCGGCCATGATTCTCCAGAAGTTAAAGGCCGATGCCGAGGCCTACCTGGGCAGCAGCGTCAGCCAGGCGGTCATCACCGTGCCGGCCTATTTCTCGGACGCCCAGCGCCAGGCGACGAAGGACGCCGGCCGTATTGCGGGCCTGGAGGTGCTGCGCATCATCAACGAGCCCACGGCCGCAGCCCTGGCCTATGGTCTGGACAAGGAAAGCGACCAGAAGATCCTGGTCTTTGACCTGGGTGGCGGTACTTTTGACGTCTCCATCCTTGAGATTGGCGACGGCGTCTTCGAGGTCCTCGCCACGAACGGTAACAACCGCCTGGGCGGCGACGACTTCGATCAGAAGATCATCGACTGGATGGTTGAGGAGTACAAGAAGACCGAGGGCATCGACCTGTCCCAGGACCGTATGGCCTACCAGCGCCTGCGCGACGCGGCGGAGAAGGCCAAGATTGAGCTCTCCTCCACGGCCCAGACGAACATCAACCTGCCCTTTATTACAGCGGATGCCAACGGCACCAAGCATCTTGACATGAGCCTCTCGCGGGCGAAGTTCAATGAGCTGACGGCCCAGCTGGTTGAGGACACCATGCAGCCTCTGCGCCAGGCCCTGGCCGACTCTGGCCTGGACAAGTCCGAGATCTCGAAGATCCTCCTGGTGGGTGGTTCCACCCGTATTCCTGCGGTGCAGGAAGCGGTACAGCGCTTCTTCGGCAAGGAACCCTTTAAGGGCATCAACCCCGATGAGTGTGTGGCCATCGGCGCTGCCATCCAGGCCGGCGTCCTGACGGGCGATGTGCAGGGCATCTTGCTGCTGGATGTGACCCCGCTGTCGCTGGGTATTGAGACCCTGGGTGGTGTCTTCACCCGTATCATCGACCGTAACACCACGATTCCGACCAAGAAGAGCCAGGTCTTCTCCACGGCGGCCGACGGGCAGACCCAGGTTGAGGTCATGGTTTACCAGGGTGAGCGCGGCATGGCCCGCGACAACAAGCGCCTGGGTAATTTCGTCCTCGACGGCATCGCCCCTGCACCCCGTGGCATCCCTCAGATTGAGGTGACCTTTGACATCGATGCCAACGGTATCGTGGCGGTTTCGGCCAAGGACAAGGGCACGGGCCGCGAGCAGCACATCACCATTGAAGCCTCGTCGAACCTGAGCGAGGAGGACATCAATAAGGCGGTTAAGGACGCAGAAATGTACGCCTCGGAGGACAAGAAGCGCAAGGAAGAGGTGGATGTGCGCAACAATGCCGACAGCGCTGTGTACATGGCTGAGAAGACCCTGAAAGACCTGGAGGGCAAGCTGGATGAGGGCGAGAAAAAGTCCGTCCAGGATGCTCTTGAGGAGCTGAAAAAGAGCAGCGCTGGCAATGATATCGAGGATATGAAGCAGAAGACGGAGGCCCTGCAGCAGAGCATTTACAAACTGAGTGAAAAGCTCTACCAGCAGCAGGCGGCCCAGCAGGGCCAGGCTGGGGCCGAGTCCGGTCCGGACATGGGCGGGGCCAATCCGACTGGCGCCGATTTCAAGGATGCTGGTTCGGACCCGCAGTAAGACCAATACAGGGCCGGCATAGCAGTTTGGCACTCAGGGACGGGGAAGACGGTCCGGGCGGCCGTTTTCCCCGTCCTTGTGCCCGTGAATGGCGGAGCTGGATATGGGCTAAGTTACGGGGCAAATAAGGAGATAGGGAGCAGCCGTGGCAGAGAAGAGAGATTACTATGAGGTTCTGGGGGTCCAGAAGGGGGCCTCAGATGACGAGCTCAAGCGCGCCTACCGGAAGGTGGCCAAGAAGTACCATCCGGACCTGAATCCTGGCGACAAGGAGGCTGAGGCGAAATTTAAGGAGGCCGCTGAGGCCTACGCCGTCCTCAGTGACGAGGAGAAGCGCCAGGCCTACGACCGCTTCGGGCACGCCGGGGTGGACGGCCAGGGCTTTGGCGGCGGCCAGGGCTTTGATGTCGATCTGGGCGACATTCTGAGCAATATTTTCGGCGGTGGTTTTGGTGGTTTTGGAAGCGGCTTCGGCTCTGGGGCCCGGCGGCCTGATGCCCCGAGGCGTGGGGCGGACATGCTTTATCGTATGCGCCTGGACTTCCGGGAGGCGATTTTTGGCTGCAGCAGGACCATTCACTACAAACGCGAAAAAAATTGCCCGCACTGCCACGGGACAGGGGCCGAAAACGGGACAGAGCTGGAAACTTGTCCAGACTGTGGCGGCCAGGGTTTTGTGACCCGCCAGCAGCGCAGCCTCTTCGGTGTCAGTCTGGTTCAGGAGCCCTGCTCCCGCTGTCATGGCAGGGGAAAAATCATCAAGAAGGCCTGCCCCCATTGCCATGGCAAGGGGCGCGTTGACGTCGACGAGGAGTATCGGGTGAAGATCCCTGCTGGTGTGGACGACGGTGTGCGTCTCCAATATGCCGGCCAGGGTGAGGAGGGCTATAACGGTGGCCCGGCAGGTACCCTCTATGTGCAGATACAGGTCCGCCCAGATGAGTACTTCGTCCGTGACGGCCAGGACGTCCACTGCGAGCTGCCTCTGACCTATGCCCAGATGGCCTTGGGGGCGACGGTGGAGCTGCCGGGTCTGGAGGGGAAGGAGACGGTGGAAATCCGTCCTGGGACCCAGCCGGGAACAGAACTGAAGCTGCGCGGCAAGGGCGTGCCCTATTACCACCACCCGAATCAGCGGGGCCAGCAGATCATCCACCTGAATCTGGAGGTGCCCCAGCATTTGAGCGCCGAGCAGAAGAAGCTCCTGGAGCAGTTCGAGGACTCCTTGTCCGAGAAAAACTACCAGCAGCGCAGCTCCTTCTTCGAGCGGCTCAAGAATCTCTTCGGAGGCTGATATGGAACAGCGCTGTCTGGAATTTTGCATTAAAACTTCGGAGGAGGCGGCCGATGCCGTGTCCTGGATGCTCCTGGATGAGGGGGCCCAGGGGGTGGCTACGGAGGATCCCCAGGATATTCTGAGCATCCTGGACGACCCGGACTGCCTGATTTTTACCGACCCGGGTTTTCGGGAAGAGCTGCCGGACTACGTGCGGATCCGGGCCTACTTCACCCAGTTGGAGACGGAGGAAGAGGCCCGGCGTCTGACGGCGAACTTGGAGCGCCGCTTCCGGGAGATCGGAGACTATCTGGATCTGGGACCTGCCAGCTGTACCTGGACCTGGGTCCGGAATGAGGACTGGGCCAACAACTGGAAGCAGTACTACCACGCCCGGCGCATCAGCCCCCACTTGGCCATCTGTCCCAGCTGGGAGGACTACAGTCCTGAGGCGGAGGAGCGCGTCATACGGCTCGACCCAGGGGCGGCCTTCGGCACAGGGGAACATGCGACGACCAGTCTCTGCCTCCGCTGTCTGGATGAGCTGCACCGTACAGGTCAGCTGCCGGAGCGTATCCTGGACCTGGGGGCGGGTTCGGCCATTCTGGCCATTGCAGCCGGACTGCTCCAGGGGGCGTCGGAAGGGTCTGGGGCTGAGGATGCCCAGGACTCAGGCCCCAGAAAGAAACCAGCTATTCTGGCCCTTGACATCGACCCCAGCGCCGTTGCGGTGGCCCAGGCCAACGTGGAGCAGAATGGTCTTGCGCGGCAGATCTGCTGCTGCCAGGGGACCTTACAGGATCTGCTGGCCGAACTGGAGTCGGGGGAGCTGGAAGCCTTTCCACTAATCCTTGCCAACATCCTCGCCGAGGTCCATCTGGACCTCTTAGCCCTCTACCGCCGCTGCCTGCAGCCCGGCGGACTGCTCCTGTTAAGCGGCATTATCAACACGAAGCTGCCCGCCGTGGAGGAGGCCTACAAGGCCCAGGGTTTCCGCTGTCTGCGCCAGGAGGAGGAGAAGGACTGGGTCATGCTCCTGCTTCAGCCAGAGGCCCAGGCCTAGGCGTTTGCCAGTGTTTGTGCCTCTATGCTAGAATCAAAAGAAGTGAAAGATGTTTCCCCTGCGTTGGAGTCGGGAGTGGGTCCCGTGCGATTGGGCCCGTGAATCCTGTCAGGTCCGGAAGGAAGCAGCAGTAAGCGATCCGTCCGATGTGCTGCGGCCAAACCTGCTTCCGGCTTCAGCTCAGGTGAGGCATCTTTTTCTATATGTTCACGGTATTCATTAATCGGCAAAAATCCTTGGCTTCGGAAGATACGGGTCTCCGCAGTCCCGAGGAGCAAGCGTGACAGGAGGAGCAGGCATGGCACGCATGGCACTCTACCGCAGTTGGCGCCCGCGGCGCTTCGATGAGTTGGTTGGCCAGGAGGCGGCCTCTGAGACCCTGCGCCAGGCCATCCAGGCCGACGAGATCGCCCACGCCTATTTGTTCTGTGGTACCAGGGGAACAGGGAAGACGAGCATGGCCAAGATCCTGGCCAGGGCGGTGAACTGCCTCCATCCTCAGGATGGAAATCCCTGCAACAGCTGTGAACTCTGCCAGGCGGCCCTGGAGGGGACGCTTCTGGATATCCAGGAGATAGACGCGGCCTCGAATAACAGTGTGGATAATATCCGCCGCCTCATTGATGAGGTCCAGTACCTGCCGGCCCGCGCGAAGTACAAGGTCTACATCATCGACGAGGTGCATATGCTGTCGACAGGGGCCTTCAATGCCCTGCTGAAGACCTTGGAAGAACCTCCGAAACATGTGATTTTTATCCTTGCGACGACGGAGGTCCAGCGCATCCCCGCGACCATCCGCTCCCGCTGTCAGCGTTTTGACTTTCGCCGTATCAGCTCCGAATTGATGCAGAAAAGGCTCCGGGAAATTGCGCTGAGCGAGGGTATCCGCATCAGTGATGCCTGTCTGGCCGAGATAGCGGCCCGATCGGATGGGGCCCTGCGCGACGCGATCAGCCTCCTGGACCAGTGTCAGATGAGCTTCCCGGAAGGCTGTGAGCAGGAGGACCTGCTGCGCCTTCTGGGCAGTATGGACAGCGCCTTTTTCCTGGACTTGGCCCAGCAGCTTATTGAGCTCAACGCGGCGGGGCTGATGGCCGCCCTGGACCGCGTGCAGGCTGAGGGGCGGGATCTGGGAGTCTTTTGCACGGAGGCGGCGGGCTTTTTCCGCGACCTGCTCCTGGCCCACGAAGTTGGAGGCGAGACGGAGCTCCTGCGTATCCCGGAGGCTGAGAAAGAGTTGTTCTATGGCCTGGCCCGGCGCTACAGCTCGACGGCCCTGCAGTTCTGTCTCAGACGCCTCCAACAGCTCCTGGCGGACATGAAGTGGGCCCCGCAAAAGCGGATCTGTGTGGACCTGGCCTTCCTGAGTATGCTGGCCTCCTTTAAAGAGCAGCAGCGCCGCCAGAGAGGTGGCCGAAGCGAGGGGATGGCTGCTAACAAGACGGGGCCAGACCGCGTCGCCGCCGTCAGCCCGGACAGGCCTCCTGCCGCGCAGGAAGCCGTAGTTGGGCCCTCGTCGGCTGTGGAACTCAGTCCCCCATCTTCCGTGACAGAATCTGAGGCTCGGACTTTTGTGGCGGGTCAGCCGCAGACGTCGGAGCTGCCCGTGGAAGAAACGCCCGCGGATGAGGCCCCGGACCAGGAGCTCCCAATCCAGGAACGTCCAGTCCAGGAAAGCCCAGTCCAGGAAAGCCTGGACCAGGACGCCCCCGAGGAGGCCCCGGCAGAACGGAGTCCAGCCCTCGGCGACCTAAGCAGCGATGCTGCTCCAGGCGCCCCAGCTAGTCCGAGCGCCAGCCCCCCGGAACCTGCTGGGGAGGGCGCAGGGAGCCTCGCTGAGGCCCTGGCCCAGGTGGCCCGTGAACAGTCGGCCCAGACCCTGGTCCCAGCTTCTCAGGTTGGGCAGAATCTGGACTCCGATTCCCAGCAGACCCCAGGAGCTGGCCGTCCCCGCCTGCGGAGCAGGGCGCAGATCCGCGCTTTGTGGACTGAGTTCCAGGCTAAGCTCGAGCAGGAGGACAGCTACACCTACTTCATGCTGCGTAAGGGCCGGGTTCGCGTGGAGGGGGGCAAGATCCGTATACATTACGGGGCGGAGGAGGCCAACTCCTATCGGGCCCTGCAAGAGCCCCGGCTCCAGCAGAGTCTCCTGCGCAGCTGGCGCCCCTACGAACTGCAGACGGGCCTGGCTCTGGAGCTGCTCGGACCCAGCCAGGAAGAGGACCCGGACCTGCCACAGACTGAGACGGACTGGCAAGAGCGCATCCGCACGGTGACCCGCGACCTGGACATCCCCGTCGAGGAGCTGGACTGAGGGTCCTGGCCCAAAGCTCGGATAAAGAAAACTTTTACATCTTATATACTAGAGTCAGAATAGCGTTCCAAGACTGGAGGAAGAGACAATGGCACGTAGAGGATTCGGTGGTTTCCCCGGAGCTGGCGGCGGCAATATGAACGCCCTGCTCAAGCAGGCCCAGAAGATGCAGCAGGACCTCGCGAAGGCCCAGGAAGAGCTGGCCCAAACTGAGGTCTGGGGCTCGGCTGGCGGCGACATGGTACGGGTAAAGATGAACGGCGGACACGAGCTTCTGGCCCTCGAAATTAAGCCGGAGGCTGTGGATCCTGAGGATGTGGAGATGCTCCAGGATCTGGTCTTAGCCGCTGCGGCCAACGCCCGTGAGCAGCTGGACCGCCTGCAGGAGGAGAAGATGGGCCGCTTCGGTAACATGGGGATGGGTTTGGGTTTCTGATGCCGAAATTTTCTCCTGTTATTAGTAAGTTGATTTCTGAGCTGGGCCAGCTGCCAGGCATCGGGGCCAAGACTGCCCAGCGCCTGGCCTTCCACATTCTCGCCCAGCCGGACGACAGGGCCCTGGCCCTGGCCCGGGCCATAGAGGCCGCGAAGCAGGAGGTCCATTTTTGCTCCTCCTGCTACAACCTGACCGAGCAGGATCCCTGCCCGATCTGCAGTGATGAAGACCGGGATCGCAGCCTGCTCTGCGTGGTGGAGCAGGCTAATGACCTCGCGGCCATCGAGCGTACGGGAGGGTATCACGGCCTTTACCACGTGCTGCATGGGGCACTCAATCCAAATGCCAATATGACGGTGGATAAATTAAAACTGCGCGAGCTCTTCCAGCGTCTGAATGAGCATCCGGAGATAGAGGAGGTCATCCTGGCGATGAATGCGACTGTGGAGGGGGAGGCCACGGCCACCTATATCCAGCGCCTGCTCCTGCCCGCAGGCATCCGCATTTCCCGCCTGGCCCACGGTTTGGCCATGGGCTCCAACCTGGAGTACACCGATGAGGTGACGCTTATCAAGGCCTTCGAGGGGAGGCGCGTCTATCAGAGCTGAGCGCTCCGCCACAGGCCAGCCTGAGTCCCGGTCCACAGGGCCGGGACTTTTTTTGTCCTGGCGGACCGGGATCTGGACCTTCTCAATGCGGACACTGCCGCGGACAGTGTCGTCCCACGGCCTTGGAGCGAGGAAAAAGCTTCCTTGCCTCAGGGCGCAGGCGCCCAGAGTAGGTGGAATTTTGCAGAATGTTACAACATGTTACAAAAATGCTACAGTACGTGCCGCTTGTAAATTCCATAAATAAAGGGCCAGATTGGGTATAACTGGGGATTTTCAGCCTTAAAAACACAATATCTGCTACTTTTGACCTGGGCAAGGAGGCGAGAAGAGCGTTATAATTGTTACAGGAGTGTAACAGCCTGCGGAATTTTGAAATATTCCTTGCAATGCCCTGAAAAAGTCATTAGAATAGCAGTCAAGTGGTGAAAAGTGGTGAAAAGTGGAGTGAAGTGGCGGATTCCTGCCCGACACAGCACAGATAAGCCCTTCACCCTGCCCAGGCAGATCAGGAAGAAGAAAGGACGCGAGATGGCGCGCTACGCTCACACCAGCGATGCGAAGGGGAGAATATTTATCCCTGCCAAGCTGCGGGACAGCCTCGGACGGAGTGTCTATGTCACGAAGTCCCTGGACCGCGGCTATCTTGCTATTTACACGGAAGAGCAGTTCGAGCACATCCGTGAGCAGCTCTTCAACCTGCCTGGTACAGATCAGGTGGCCAGAAGGCTGCGCCGTGCGATTATCGGCGAGGCCATACACTGCCTGATGGACAGCCAGGGGCGCATCAGCATCAGCGAGGAACTCTGGCAGGAGATCGGCGTGACGGCCGGCGATGAGGTCTATGTTATCGACATGGGCGACGGCCTTGAGCTGGTCAGCAAGCGCTTCTTCGAGGAGCAAAAACGTCTGGAGCAGGCCATCACCGAGATGGATCTGAGCCAGTTCGACGTCAAGGGCATCTTCTGATATGGCCGGGACTGAGGACCGTCGGGAACTTAGCTTCAGCCACGTGCCCGTACTCTTCGAGGCCTGTATGGAAGCCCTCCGCATCCGGCCTGACGGCTGCTATGTGGACGCGACCCTGGGTGGGGCGGGCCACGCCTCAGGAATTCTGGAACGCCTGGGCCCGGGAGGACGGCTGCTCGGTTTCGACAAGGATCTTGAGGCCCTGGAGACGGCCCGTCGGCGTCTGGGGCCCCTCGCGGCGGAGCGTGCTGTGGAGCTGCGGACCGTACATGCGGACTTTCGCAGTTTGGACCAGGCCCTGCAAGAGAGTTCCTGGGGACCAATCGATGGGATACTGGCCGACCTGGGGGTCTCGTCGCATCAGTTGGACAGTGCCCTGCGCGGCTTTTCCTTCCGCCAGTCAGGTCCCCTCGACATGCGTATGGACCAGAGTCGAGGCCAGACTGCGGCGGACCTGGTCAACAGCTGGTCCGCAGAGGACTTGGAGCGCTGCTTCCGGGATTATGGTGAGGAGCGCTATGCCAGACTGGTGGCCCGGCAGATCGTGGATCGCCGCAGGCTTCGGCCCTTCGCGGAGACCCTGGACCTGGCCAAGGTCATCGCCGAGGCCCTGCCCGCCAAGGCGCGGCGTGAGAAGCATCCTGCCAAGCGCTGCTTCCAGGCCCTGCGCATCGCCGTCAACGATGAGCTGGGCGCTCTGGAGGCACTACTGGATGCCATTCCGCGGCATATGGCAGCGGGGGGGCGTGTGGCCATCATCAGTTTTCACTCGCTGGAAGACCGCCTGATTAAGCGGCGCTTTCGCCAGTGGGAACGACCCTGTACCTGCCCGCCGAACCTGCCCTGTGTCTGTGGGATGAGGCCGCTGGGACACAGCCCCGAACGCCGGGGACAGGTGGCCAGGGCGGAGGAACAGATGCGTAACAGCCGGGCGCATTCCGCCCGTTTACGGATATTTGAGTGGGAGACAAGTGGATGTACCGAGACAACCTAGCGCGTAAGGTCGCGAGGCCCCAGTCTGGGAAGGGGCGAGAGGGCCAGAGTCAGAAGCAGACGAGGGCCCGCGTGCTGCCGCGCCTGACGCCAGAGAAGCGTCGCTATTTGGAAGAGCGTGAACGCTACGCCCAGCAGAATAAGCAGCGCCGTCACCGCCTGGGGCAGATCGTCGCCTTCTTGGGGGGACTGACAGCCATGGCCATATTTCTGCTCTACGTCCAGTCCCTCATTATTTCTGACAACTACGCCAATCAGGACCTGCGCCAGGAGATCGCGCGTCTGGAACAGGAGAACAGTCAGCTGCAGAGCGAGATCGCATTGAAGAGCGGCCGCAAGGAAATCTCGGAGCAGGCCATCGCCCTCGGCTTCCAGGAGGCCGAACCCGAGCAGATTGTGCGCTACCGTCTGCCCAAGAGCGACCAGCTCCTGCTCTCCTCAGTCTCTGGGGGGCAGGGCCGCCAGGAGACCTACAGTGAGATTCTGGATTCGCTTGAGGACTACTTCCGCACAGCCGGGCAGCAGAACCCGTGAGATGATGTCATACGCCAGCCGCCTGTGCCACTGTTCAGGGTGCAGGCTTTTGTTTTTTTCTTGGGAAAAGCTGAGGTACCGAAACGATGCGTTTTGAACAGCCAGAGGATAGGGGATCGAGAAGGAGGGGGAAGCTGCGCGGACCCGTGCTGGGTTCCGCGGCCCGCAACGCGGTCCGTGAGGAGCGCCGGCGCTACCGCATGCGTTTTGACCCCTATCCGAAGAGCCTCAACACCACGCGCGGCAGCGTCATGGTGCTGGGCTTTGTCATGTTTCTCTTTTCGCTGGTCCTCATTCTGAGCCTCTTCCGTATCCAGATTGAGGCCCATGCGGACTACAGCAGTAAGGCCGCCGCCCTGCACTATCGGCGGACGGTGATTCAGCCTGAGCGCGGACAGATTCTCGACCGTAACGGTCTGCCCCTGGCGATTACGACCTACGATTACACCATTGGCATGACGCCCCATTCCGTGGCCTCCTATGCCAACAAGGAGAAGCAGCAGACCCGTGCACAGATTGCGGCGAAGGTCAGTGAGATTCTTGGCCTGAAACGCGCAGATTTTGAGAAGGATCTGGCCGATGAGGACAGTGTTTACACCCAGATTAAAAAGCATGTCCAGCGTCCGGAAGTGGAGAAGCTTAAGGCCTATCTTAACGAGCACACGATCTACGGCTTTCGCATTGACAGCGCCATGCAGCGCAGCTACCCAGAAAAGGAGACGGGGGCCAATGTGGTCGGTTTCGCCTCTTCGGGTGGTGGGGTCATCGGTGTCGAGGCCCGTTATGACAAGGAGCTGGCGGGCCAGCCAGGCTATGCTTTCAGGCAGGAAGACAACGCAGCAGGCCTTCAGCTGCCGTTTACGGAGGGCACCATTCAGGAGGCCCGCCCTGGCTACAATGTCCAGCTGAGTATTGATACGGACTTCCAGGCCTACTGTGAAGAACTCATCGACTACTATGTCCAGGCCCTCCCAGCTAAAGAGGGAGGAGAGATTATCGCCATGGACAGCCGTACGGGGGGGATCCTGGCCATGGCCAGCTCCCACCGCTTCGATCTGAATGAACCCTACGCCCAGCCCAGGGGCGGGACGGAGAAGGACTGGGACCCCTTCAACAAGCAGAACCAGATGGAAAAGGTCTATAAGAACTGGCGTAACGAGGCCATCAGCCGCCTCTATGAGCCTGGTTCGACCATCAAGGCGCTGACGGTAGCCATGGCCTTGGAAGAGAAGGTGGCGGGCGAGAACGAACTTTTCAGCGATGTTCCTGTTGAGGTCCCAGGCTTTACGGACTACGCGATCCGCTGCTGGGCCTATCCGGGCAATCACGGGAGCGAGACGATGTACCAGGCCCTGGCTAATTCCTGCAATCCGGTCATGGTGCGCCTTTCTTTTAAGCTGGGTATCGAACGTTTTTACAACTACGTCCGCGCCTTCGGCCTGAGGTCGGAGACCGGGGTGGACCTGCCGGGGGAGGCCGTGCCGATGATCCACCGTGAGCAGGATGCCCAGCTCATTGATATGGCCGCCTTTTCCTTCGGGGAATCCAATGCGGTTACCCCCCTCCATTTGGTGAATAGCTACGCTGTCTTTGCGAACAAGGGTAAAATTCTGACCCCACATGTCGTGGAGCGCCTTGTGGATGCTGCGGGCAACACCGTGCGCGAGGTCGGGCGTCAGGAGGGGCGGCAGGTCATTTCTGCCGAGACGGCCCAGAAGATGCTGGAATATCTGCGGGGACCAGTCTACGACGGCCCCCACGGCCTGATCACCGCCCCGGGTTACGGGATGCTCGGGAAGACCTCCACCTCGAACTACATGGACAATCAGGGGGTCGAGCATGCGGTACTTTCTTTCTGCTCCATCGCCCCCTCCTGGGATCCCCATGTGGTCTGTCTGGTGATCCTCCACGACACCCCCAGCTGGATGATCAGCGCCGACGTACAGTATATCTGCTCCCAGGTTACCGAGCGGGCCCTGCAGGTCCTGGGCGTCAAGCGCGATTACTCGGAAGAGAGCATCAGCGAGGCCACCAGTCTCATCTGGACCCGTGACCTGGCGGAGAAGCCGGCCAGTGATGCGGCCAGGGTCTATTTTGATCTGGTCTATCAAGTGGTCCGTGAGCCGGGGATGAAGGATACGGATGCGATCAAGTTCCAGTATCCGCCTGCTGGCGTGGCGGTGACCCACGGGGGCTTTGTCTACATCGGAAACAAGGAACAGATTACGGAGATGGTGCGCGTCCCGCAGCTGATCGGCATGGATTACGACCAGGCCCGGAGCACCTGCCGCCGTCTTGGTCTGAATCTCCGGATTCAGGGGGACGTCTCGAAGCGGGTTAAGGCCCAGAGTGTGGAAGCCGGCCAGGAGCTGCTCAAGTACTCGGTGCTTGGTCTGGATTTCGGGGAGGAATAAGCGTGGATTTTTCCTTGGCAGAACTTGCCGCCCTGACGGGGGGGCGCATTCTCGGTCGGGCGGACAGCAGTGTCCGGGCCAGCCGTGTGGCGACGGACAGCCGGGGTCTGCGGCCTGGCGAAGCTTTCTTAGCCATCCGCGGCGAACGTTTCGATGGACATGACTTCGCCTGTCAGGCCCTGGAGTCGGGGGCGGTCTGCGTTCTGCTTGACGCCCCGGATCTGGCTCGGACCTGTGCCGAGCAGGGCCCGGTGATCCTGGTCCAGGATACGCTCCAGGCCCTCATCCGCCTGGCCGAGGCCAGCCGCCTGGCCAGTGCCTATCGGGTGGTGGCCGTCACGGGCAGCGTGGGCAAGACCAGCACCCGGGACATGATCTATGCGGGCTTTTGCGAGGCCCTGGGGACGGACTCTGTCCTGCGCACGGAGGCCAACCTCAATAATATTTTTGGTGTGGCCCAGACCCTGCTGAGCCTGGAACGTGGGTCTGGCCCGCGCTACCTCATCCTCGAATTAGGCATCGACAGACCAGGGGAAATGGACTGCCTGGCCTCCATGGCCCGCCCGGACGTCGCGGTGCTGACGCTGATTGGGGCCTCACACCTGGCCCAGTTTGGCACGCGTGCGCGGCTTCTGGAAGAAAAGTGCCGCCTCCTTGCCTATCTGCGTTCCGGAGGGCTGATTCTCTATCCCTGTGGAGACCAGGACCTGGCTGCCGAAGTCCAGTCTTTTGTGGATCGGCGCCCCGAGCTGGAACTCAGTGCCCTGGCCCTGGGCCTGTTGGAAACTGGGGAGGGGAGTCCCGACCGCGTTGCAGGCGAGCAGCTCCTGGCTACCCATGCAGGGATGAATGCCCGTCAGACCTGGGCCCAGCTCAGGTTGATAGAAGGCACGGGGTCCAGGCGCCCAGCCTCAGACCCGGCTGGGAAGCAGACAGCCTGCGGCAGGCATGCTGAAAGCCCTGCCATGCGGGCGCCCTGGCGGGCCTGCAAACCTGGATCGGGCGGTCTGCTGTCTCCGGATGAGCAGCGGGCCTGGCGGAGGACTCTGGACGGCCAGAGTCTTCAACTTGAACGCTCGGGCGCCCACTTCCTCTGGGCCGCCCTCTACGCCCTGGGTGCGGCCAGCGCCTGGGGGCTGGAAGCCCAGGCCTTTTTCCAGGGCCTTGGCAAGTACCAGGAAACGGGCCGCCGCCAGCACCGTGTGGACGGGGACCAGCTCTCCCTCATTGACGACAGCTATAACGCCAGTGAGGAGTCCATGCTGGCCGCCCAGGCCTACCTCCTGCGCGTCGCTCGGGAGGAGCGGTACCGGGCGGTGGCCGCCCTCGCTTCGATACGTGAACTGGGGCCGAGTTCAGCGGAGCTGCATGCGCGCTTGGGCCGGCAGCTGGGCCGAGACCCAGCGGAGCTCTACCTGCTCTGTGGCGAGGACTATCCAGCCCTGCTTCGGGGCCTGTGCAGTGCCCTGACGGAACAGGGCCGCAGCTGGAGCTGCCAGCGCGCTGAGGGCCCGGGACAGGCCCCTGTGGATGAGTTTGTGGGGGACCCCGACAGGCCCGCAGTGCGCATTTACTGCCGGGCTGAGCGGGAGGCCCTGGAGACACTCTTGCCTGAGCTGCTCCAGCCCGGAGACCTGCTCCTTGTCAAGGGTTCCAATTACTATCGTATGGACAAGCTGGGCCAGCGGGCCTGGCACTTACTCAATGGGGAGGACCAGCACCTGTGAACATCATCAGCATTTCCCGCATAGGCCTGCTCTTTGGCTTCTTCGCCAGCGGCATCCTCGGCTTTTTCCTCCTGCCCCTGCTGCGCCGTCTCAAGATGGGACAAACGGTCCGGGAGCTTGGTCCCAAGGCCCACTATAAGAAGAGCGGCACCCCCACAATGGGCGGGCTCTTCTTCTGTATTCCCTGCTATATGTTCAGCCTGTTTTGCCTGGTCCGCGACTACCGCCCCGAGGCCCTGGGCCTCCTTCTGTTGAGCCTGGGCATGGGCCTGATTGGTTTTCTCGATGACTATGTGAAAGTAAAAGTCAGCAAGGAGGGTCTGACGGTCCGTCAGAAGACCTTAGCCATGCTGGGCCTGCTGCTGATTTTTGCTATCTACTACTGCTACCTGCGCCCCGTCCCCCCTCAGATTGTCTGGCCGGGAGGCGCCAGCTGGGTTCTCGATGGCTTCTGGCGTGCCCCCTACGCCATCTTCATCGTGATTTTTCTCTACTACACCATCAATGCGGTGAACCTGACGGACGGAGAGGACGGTCTGCTCTCGGCGGTCAGCCTGCCCGCCCTGCTGTCCATGCTTGTCATCGCCATCGAGTTTGAGGCCCGGCACAGCAGCGGCCTCTACGTCCTGCCCCTCGTGCTGATCGGCGGCCTGCTGAGCTTTCTCCTGCTCTTCAATCGCTACCCCGCCCGCGTCTTTATGGGCGACTTCGGTTCGCTGAGCATCGGAGCAGTCTACGCCGGCCTCTGTATTTATCTGAACATGCCCTGGCTCCTGCTCCTGAGCGGCTTCATCTATCTGGTCGAAGCCCTCTCCGTGGTCATCCAGGTCTGCTACTTCAAGGCTACGGGGGGGAAGCGTATTTTTCGCATGTCGCCCATCCACCACCACTTCGAACTCGGGGGCTGGTCGGAAAATAAGATAGATCTGGTCTTCAGTGCTCTGACCCTCGTCCTGTCCATAGTCGCTGTGATACTGGCCAGGAGCGCTATCTAGGAGCGGAGCAGCTCCGTTGGGGGGGACATTCCCTCCAGGAATGCTCGGAGCGCTGCATGCACATCCCCGCCGTAGGCTACAGGCCCCTGCGGCTGGCTGCACATAAGGAGGTCCACCTTGCCCTACAAGGACTCGTCATATCGGGACTCGGAGGCCCAGCCTCGGTCCTCGGCCCAAATCTATAAGGATAGCCCCGCCTATCAGGAGAGCCAGCGCCCACACTCGGTCAAGGACCGGGAGCAGATGCGGGCGGAGATCCGCGCGCGGGAGAAGGAGCGCCGCTATTTGCAGAAATTGCAAAAGCAGGAGCAGCGCCAGCGCCGCAAAGAGGAGAGGGAGTTGTACCGCAGTCAGAATAAGGCCGCCTTACCCCTCTTTAGCCGCCGCAAAAAAAAGCAGGCTGAGGGGGCTCAGACCAGCAGCCGGGAGCGCCGCCGGCAGGTGGAGCAGACCAGCCGCCAGGCCCGTCGCCGTCTCCAGGAACAGGCCCAGCAAAAGCCGGTGACCGCCAAGAGTCTGGCCCAGGACCTCTCCCGCCAGGCGGCCCTTGAGGTCGGCCTGAATCCTGAAAACAGGACTTCTGGCAGGCGGCGGAGCCCCAGCCTGGGCGGCCTCCACGAAGGGGTCTTTATCCCGCCCAAGCACGCCAATATGGGTATCCTGGTCATCACCCTGGTCCTCCTTGCCTTTGGTCTGGTTATGCTCTTTTCGGCCAGTATGACGGGGGCCCTCTATGACCAGGACTCCTCCATCTATTACATTTCCCGTCAGGTCGTATTTACCCTCCTCGGACTGGTCCTCCTCTTCGTCATCTGCCGCATCAATCCGAAGCACTGGAACCAGCCTAAGCTGGCGATGATCCTATATGTTGTGACCACGATACTCCTCGTTCTCGTCCTGATTCCCGGCATCGGTATCAGCGTCAATGGCCAGCGTCGCTGGCTGCCTACCGTCGTCGTCCCAAGACTCTCCTTCCAGCCTTCGGAGATTGCCAAACTGGCCACAGTATATTGTGGGGCCGTGTATTTTTCGAATCTTCGCAGCCGCCGTGCCCGCGGAGATTTCAGCGCCTCGGGCCCCCGTGCCCAGCAGTGGCTGGACTTCGCCCTGGACTTCCTCGTACCAGGCCTCCCAGTCCTGTTCTGGTGTCTGCTGATCTCCCTGCAGAGCCACATGTCCTCGGTGCTTATCATTTTGCTGAGCCTCTTCGTGGTCTTCCTCGCCTCAGGTATCCGTCCGCGCTCCTGGGCCATGGCCCTCTCTGTCCTCCTGGCCATATCCATCGGCCTGGGGCTGATCTTCACGACCTTCCAGCCGCAGATCGAAAAGTACATGGCCAGCAACCCCCGTCTGGCCCACCTGCTCGTACGCCTGGATGTCTTCAGCAACCAGGTTGACGAGGATTCCAATGAGGCCTACCAGAGCAGCCAGGCCCTCATTGGTATTGGCTCCGGCGGTCTGACAGGAGTTGGCCTGGGTCTGGGACGGCAAAAATTTCGTTGGCTTCCGGAAATTCACAATGACTACGTCTTTTCTAACGTCTGCGAGGAACTGGGCTTTATCGGCGGTTCGGCGGTGATTGTGCTCTTTTTGATTTTTTTCATACTGGGCATCTACAATTCTCTGCACATGCAGTCGATTTACATGCAGGTGCTGGCCTGTGGTTACGCCTCGCTGATCGCCATCCAGGCCTTCCTGAGTATTGCGGTGAACCTGATGGTCATCCCACCCACGGGCATCAGCCTGCCGCTGTTCAGCTATGGCGGAACGTCGAACATCTTCTTCCTGATCGGCATAGGCCTCCTCCTCGCCACCTCGAAGTACGGGCGTAAGGACGAATTCGCCCAGCTGCTCCTGGCAGGGCTCGACGGTGCGGAGGACCCTGCGGAGGGGCGGGCTGAGCTCAGCCACGACCAGGAGACCAGGGAGGATGAGGTCAGCGTCACTTCCCGCCAGGATGGGGAGGGCGCGCATGGGGGAGGAACGCGACTATGAGTAAAGAGACAAAAGTCACGGGACAGCTGGAACGGCCGCTCATCGCCCTGGCAGGCGGCGGCACCTCGGGGCATATCAACCCCCTGCTCGCCATCTACGAGGAGCTGCATCGGCGCCGCCCCGATCTGGACTTCGTCTACTTCGGCACGGACTGGGGCCTGGAGGCCCGCCTTGTGCCCCGGGCTGGCATAGCCTTTGAGGTTGTGCCCGGATATCCCTTTCTTGCCAATCCCCGCGAGTTTCTCAAGGCCCTGCACTGCTTTAGCGCGGCCCGGCGGCGCTGCGCCCGCTACTTTCGCCAGCGCAGGCCGCTGCTCTGTATCGCCAGTGGAGGCTATGTCAGCGCCCCGATGCTCACCGTGGCCCAGCGCCTGGGTATTCCCCGCGTGATTCACGAGCAGAATGTGGCCCCCGGTAAAAATAACCGCCTGATGTCCCAGGGTGCGGACCTCGTCTGCGTGAGTTTCGAGGAGACCCTGACGCGCTTTCCCAAGGCCCGGCGGGTCGTCAAGACGGGCAATCCGGTGCAGGATGTGTTTTTTCGTACGGAGCGTGAGGCCTCCCGCCGGGCACTGGGGCTGGAAGAGGACTGCTTCTTCGTCCTCGCCACGGGGGGGTCTCTGGGGGCCCGCAGCATCAACCAGGCCATTCTGGACTGGGCGGCGCTGCGCAAGACGGAGCGGGAGGGGCGGTCCCAGCTCTGCCTTCCAGATGGGCGGGAGCTGCGCCTTGTTCTGGCGGCGGGGGACCTGCTGGAAGAGAGTCTGGAACGCCGTAGCAGCCTGGGCCTTGAAGGCGTGGCGGGCCTGTCAATTGAGGGTTATCTCTACGATATGGTAAAGTATATGTCCGCGGCGGACCTGATTGTGAGCCGGGCGGGAGCAGGGGCTGGCACGGAGCTGGCGGCCCTGGGCAAGCCCTGCATACTGGTCCCCTATCCCCATGCAGCAGGCGACCACCAGCGCCACAATGCCATGGCCTTCGTCCATGCCGGAGCAGGACTCTGTGTCCTCGACCAGGACTGCCGGGCGGAGCTGCTGGAGCAGGAGATTACGGCCCTCGCCGCCGACCAGGAGCGCCTGGAAGCCATGGGACGGGCGGCCCGTAGTTTGGCTGAGCCAGACGCTGCCCAACGCATCGTCGACGAGGTGCTGCGCGTACTGGAGGCCCAGTAGGGCCGAGGGCGGAACCCGTTTTCCGACAGAGCGCAAGCTGTCAAATAAGTAGAGGAATGAAGAAAAATAAGCCAGCAAGACCTCCACAAGCCGAGTTGGAGGAAGGAGCGGTCCCCGTCCACAGCCAGGGCCATGGACGGGGAGCAGAGGCGCAGGGCCACGCGGGAGCGGGGGGCTCTGCTTCGCTTCGCCCGGAATCTGCTGGGGAGGGGGAGAAGGAGCTTTCTGCTGTGCCAGAGCTCCAGCTTCTTTTGGAGGCGGACCAGGCTGACCCCGAGCTCCTGGCAGAGGCCCAGGCGGCCCTGACGGGAGGGACTGCCGAGGGCCCGAGGTCCCCGGAGCCTGGGCAGGCAAAACCCAGCTCAGCCTCCGAGGCCAAGGCGGGAAAAAATGCGGAGGCCGAGTCGGAGGAGGGGCAGGCCAAGAGCCAGGCCAGAAGCGGGGATCAGGAGCGCGGCCAGCGCTCTGCTCCGCAGCCCACTGAGGGCAGGTCGCGGGAACAGAAACTCCGCCAGCGCCCGAAGTCCGTGGCCAGGGATGCCAGGGGCCAGAAAGCGCGCGGGGCAAAGGGGCCAAGTTCCATCCTGGATGAGGCCCGCCGTCGGGAAGCGGCGGTGCGTCAGGCCAGTGGCTCAGCCTACGAGCGCCGCCGCTCACAGATTCTGGAGGAGGCCGCCCAGCGCAAGGCCAGGAAGCGCCAGCGCCGCCGCTATATTCTGCTGGCCGTACTGGTACTCATCCTGTGTATCTGGTTCCTGCCCTTTTTCCGTGTGCAGGAAGTCCAGGTTCTGGGCCTCGGCGAGCGGGAGGCCCAGAACGTCCGCGAGACGGCGGCCGTACGCCCGGGTCAGCACCTCCTGGCGGGCCTTGGCCCCTCGCCCTGGAAGCTCCTGACCCTGCGCTGGGGCAAGCTGGAGGAGAAGATACTCCAGACCTATCCAGACCTCCTCCATGTCACGGTCCGCCCCGCCCTGCCCGGTACGTTGCGCATCCGTGTGGAGCGCCGCATCGCCATCGCCTGCCTGGCCCTGGACTCTGGAGAGCGGGCGCTGATTGATAAGACAGGTACGGTCATTCGCATCCTGTCGCCTGAGGAAGCGGCTGGCATGCCCGTCATCCAGGATCTCTCCCTGCAGTCCGCCCGTCCGGGACAGCAGTTGGGCGACAAGCTGATGGAAGAGCTCCGCCCTCAGATTCTGGTGCTGAGCGCCATCATCAACAGCGGTCGCGGTGACAAGTCTGGGGACTTCCAGCTGCTGAGTCATGTCACACGCCTTGGTCACTACGCCAACCGCCAGCGTTACATGGACCTGACCGGGGAAGATCTGGGTGAGGGCCTGCGCGTCCTGCTCGGCGACGACGCCTCCCTGGGCGACGACATGATCTGGCTCCGCTACGTCCTGCGCAACGGCAAACTGAAGAATCTCTCGAACGGCATTCTTGACCTCAGCTCGTCGCGCAAAATTTTCCGCGCCTACCGCGAGGAGGAGAAGCCCACAGCCAGTAGCAGCCAGGGCGCGGCCGGGCAGACGGCGACCCAGGCTGGATCTAATCCAACTCCAGGAGGGAATTCCGCTACGGGCGCCGCGGCAGCGCCGACCCAGACCGTCGCCCAGAACCCGGTGGCTGCGGCTGTGGAGCCCGTCGCCTCAGCGCCTTAATCGTTGTATAGCGAAAAAGCATAGTGTAAAATAGCAAAGAATAAGTAAAAAGGCGCTTCGCTGCCTTAGAACTGCCAGCTGACTTCGGTCGCGGGCGAAAGGGGATAGAACATTGGCTGATAAATTTTTTTCGAAGGGCCGCGCACAACAGAGTAGTTATGCGGGTGAGACGAATAACTACGCGGTCATCAAGGTAATCGGTGTCGGTGGCGGCGGCTGTAACGCCGTAGACCGCATGATCGAGCAGGGAGTGGACGGCATCGAGTTCGTGACGGTCAACACGGACTACCAGGCCTTGGACCGCTCCAGAGCCAGCCACCGTATCCAGATCGGCGAGAAGATCACACACGGTCTGGGTGCAGGTGCGAATCCTGAGATCGGTGCGAAGGCCGCCGAAGAGTCCAAGGAGGAGATCGCCCAGGTGATCCGTGGTACGGACCTCCTCTTCGTCACCGCCGGTATGGGCGGCGGCACGGGCTCCGGGGCAGCTCCCGTGGTGGCCCAGATTGCCCGGGACCTGAACGTGATGACTGTGGCGGTCGTCACCCGTCCCTTCCGCTTCGAAGGCGCCCAGCGCATGGCGAATGCCGAGGCCTCGATCCGCGAACTGGAAAAATATGTCGACTCCCTGATCGTGGTGCCGAACGACAAGCTCCTCGAGATGACGGATGAGGATACCGGCCTGGCCGATGCCTTCTCCATGGCTGACCAGGTTCTGAAGTTCGGTGTGACGGGTATCTCGGACCTCGTCGCCATCCCCGGACTGATCAACCTCGACCTGGCGGACGTCCGTCGCGTCATGGTCGATGCCGGTATCTGCCACATGGGTATCGGTTCGGCCCGTGGCCAGGGCCGCATGGAGCTCGCCGTCAACGAGGCCCTGCACAGCCCGCTGCTGGATACGACTATCGACGGCGCCCACCGCCTGATCGTAAACTTCACCGGTTCGAATCTGAAGCTGCGTGAAGTCAACGAGGCCTCGACCCTGATTCGCGACTCCGCAGCCCCCGATGCCGACATCATCATCGGTGCGGTGCTCAACCCCGCCATGGAAGACGAGGTCATGATCACGGTCATCGCCTCTGGTTTTGAGCCCCAGGGCGGCAAGTTCAAGCAGAACCAGAACCTGAATTTAGCCCCGAGCTACAGCCCCCAGATGCAGCAGCCGGAAAACTATCCCCAGGCCAATCAGGGCTACAGCCAGCAGGCCGCCTACACACCGGATCGCAGCATCCGCGGCCAGCAGGAGAGCTACCAGGCTGAGCCCAACCCCTTCCGGGTTCCAGATCTGGGCAGCCAGCTTCCCCCGCAGCGTGAAGAGCCTCAGGTGCCCCAGTTCCTGCGCCAGGAGCAGCGCAGTCCCTATGCGCCCCAGCAGGACAGCAGCTATATGGATCCCTACGCCCAGCCCAATGGCTTCACAGCTGAGCCCCAGCGTCAGGCTCCCGAGCAGACCCAGCCCGGACGCAGCGCCTTCGAGCGCCGGGACAGCGGGCGCAACCGTCAGATTTTCCCCTCCTCTGGAGGACGGGAGAACAAGGCTGAGGAGACTGGCGCCAAGCGTATCCTGCCCTGGTTCTTCAATGACAGCGACGACTATGACGAGTGAGATTGGGCGGCGTTTCATGAGAATGGAGAGCTCTTCACCGCTCAGGCGGTGAGGAGCTTTGTTTTACCAATAGATGCCGGCCCAGGGGCTGTGGCAGGGCCCGGGCTGATGAGCAGGAGGAGAGAGACTTATGCGCTGTCCGAAGTGTGGACATCAGGAGGACAAGGTTGTCGATTCGCGCCCCGCGGATGAGGGTGCGGCCATCCGTCGCCGCCGCGAGTGCCTGAATTGCCATTATCGCTATACAACCTACGAAAAAATTGAGAGCCTCCCCACCTACGTGGTCAAGAAGGACGGCTCACGTCAGGTCTTTGACCGCCAGAAACTGCTCTCCGGCCTGGTTAAGGCCTGTCAAAAGCGGCCGGTGGGCCTGGAGCAGCTGGACCCCATCGTCCGCCACGTCGAGCAGCGTTTGGGCTCAAAAGTTGGCCGGGAAATTTCTTCTCAGGAGATTGGCGAGATCATCATGGAGGACCTCCGCCACCTCGATAAGGTAGCCTATGTGCGCTTCGCCTCCGTCTATCGGGAATTTAAGGATGTGCAGAGCTTTCTGACGGAGATGCAGGAATTGCAGAAGCAGGAGGAGGCCCTGCCGAGCGCTGAAGAAAAGGAGCAGGACTGAAGATGGCGGACTGGCAAGTAGGCGGCAGGGGGCCCAGGCCTCTGGCCCATGAGCGCCTGCGGGCGCGGGAGATCATCCACTGTCTCAAGGACTGCTATCCGGATGCGGACTGCACCCTCGACTACCAGGGGCGGCCCTTCCGCCTCCTGGTGGGGGCCATCCTGGCCGCCCAGTGTACGGATGCCCGTGTCAATATGGTCACGCCAGCCCTCTTTGCCCGCTATCCGGAAGTGGAGGACATGGCTGCGGCCAGTCCTGAGGACCTGATCCCTTATATCCGCAGCTGTGGCTTCTTCCGCAATAAAGCGCGCAGCTTGCAGGGGGCCGCGGCCTACCTCATGGCTGAGCACGGGGGCGAGGTCCCCTGCACCGAGGCCGAACTGCTGCGCATTCCCGGTGTCGGACGCAAGATAGCCAACCTCCTGTTGGGAGATATTTACGGCCAGCAGGCCGTGGTGGTCGACACACACTGTGGCCGTATCTCCCGTCTGCTCGGCTTTACCAAGGAGCAGAATCCCACGGCTGTCGAGCGGGATCTCTGTAAAAAAGTTCCACAGGAATACTGGACTGACTGGGGGCACCTGCTCGTCGAGCATGGTCGGGCCTGCTGCCGCGCTGGACGTCCCGACTGCATGCACTGCGCCCTGGCCCCACTCTGCGACCACTTCCAGGGTGGCGCCCTGCGCCTGGTCCCCGGAAGCGAGGGCTGAACGGCATGGCAGGTCGTAGACAGAACCTGGACGTCCTGCGGACCCTGCCTGCGGAGGAGCTGCTGGCAGCCAAGCCGGACTGTCTGCCAGGGATCTCCACCCAGGCCAGTCGCCTCTTGAGGAAGCTGGACATTCACAGCTGCCAGGACCTCCTTGAATACTTTCCACGCGCCTATGAGGCCTGGTCCAGCACGGATCTCGGCAGTCTGCAGGCGGGGGAAAAGGTCAGCTTCGAGGCGGAGCTGCTCCAGCCTCCTGTCCTGCGCTGGCACAACCGCGTGAACAGCATCAGCGCCGTGCTGGGAGATGGCCGCCACAGCCTGCGTGCCATCTGGTTCAATCAGCCCTATCTGAAGAATCGTCTGGTCGTTGGGGCCCGCTATCGTTTTCAGGGCCTGCTCAAGGCCACGGGCTACGGGCTTCAAATTCAGAATCCACGTATCTGCAAGATTGTCGAAGCCCAGCAGGACCTGGAGGGAGCGTCACAGCCCGCGGCCAGTCTACAGCGGCAGGAGGTTGGAGGAGAGACCGTGGAGGCGGAACTTGAAGCCGTCTATCCCCTGACTCAGGGCCTGCGCCAGGTCCAGCTGCGCAGGGCCATACATACGCTCCTGGAGCTCCTGTCAGGGCGCATAGAGGAGAACCTGCCAGCGGAGCTGATCGCCAGGGAAGGACTCTGGCCCCGTGAACAGGCCCTCTGGGCCATACACCGCCCCCGAAGTGAGGAGGAGCAGAGGCAGGCCCGTCGCCGCCTGGCCTATGAGGAGCTTTTCTTTCTCCAGCTGGGATTGCGCCTGATGCGCAATCTGCGCAAGCGCAGCCGGGCTCCTCGTCTGGCCCTCAGTTCTGAAGCCCTGGAGAAGTACCGGGCGGCGGTGGCAGACCTTCCTTTCCCACTGACAAGGGCCCAGAAACGGGTGCTCAATGAGCTTTACAGCGATCTGGCCCACGAAGAACCCATGAACCGCCTCGTCCAGGGGGACGTCGGCTCGGGGAAGACGGCGGTGGCGGCCCTCGCCATGTATCAGGCCGTCCTTGCTGGGGGGCAGGCGGCCTTTATGGCGCCGACGTCGATTCTCGCCGCCCAGCATGCGCGGAGCCTCCAGGACCTGCTCGGCGACCGCCTGCGGGTGGGACTCCTGACCTCGAGGCTCAAGACGGCGGAGAAACGCCAGGTTTTACAAGGCCTGGCCGACGGCAGCATTGATGTGGTGGTGGGAACTCAGGCCCTGCTGCAGAAGCAGGTGACTTTTCGGAGGCTCGTCCTCAGCGTCACGGATGAGCAGCACCGCTTCGGGGTGCGTCAGCGCATCCGCCTGGGGGGGAGTCAGGAGGAGGCAGAAGAACGTGCGGAGGACTGGACAGATTATCTGGCAGTCCCTGCGGAGGAACTGGAAGCCCACGTCCTCGTCATGTCCGCCACGCCCATTCCCCGGAGCCTGGCCCTGATTGTCTACGGCGACCTTGAACTGTCCATCCTGGATGAACTCCCCGCTGGCCGCCGCCCCATCATCTCCCGCCGTGTCAGTCAGGAGGATGCGCCCGAGGTCTTGGACTTCCTGCGCCAGGAACTTTCTTCCGGAGCCCAGGCCTATGTCGTCTGTCCCAGCATCCGCGATTCGGAGGGGCAGGCCCAGCTGCAGTCTGTAGAGAGCAGCTACCAGCGCTACCGGGACGAATTTTTCCCGGACTTCCGCGTAGGCCTGCTGCACGGCGACATGAAGGAAGAGGAGAAGCAGGCCCAGCTCGAGGACTTTTCCCAGGGGAAAATCCAGCTCCTGGTCTGCACCACCGTTGTCGAGGTCGGCGTGGACTGTCCGAATGCCAGTGTCATGCTGGTTAAAAATGCCGAGCGCTTTGGTCTGGCCCAGCTCCACCAGCTGCGCGGGCGGGTGGGCCGTGGCCAGCGCCAGTCCTATTGCTTTTTTGAGTCCACGGCCCAGGAAAAACTGGCCCAGACCCGCCTGGAGACGCTCTGCAAGAGCAACGACGGCTTCGTCCTGGCCGAGGCGGACCTGGAGCTGCGCGGTCCCGGCGACTTCTTCGGTACCCGACAGCACGGCCTCCCCGATCTGAAACTGGCAAATCTCTATTCGGACCGCGAGCTCGTCCTGGCCAGTCAGCAGGAGGTACAGAAGATCCTGGCGGCCGATCCCGAACTCTCGGCCCCTGAACAACAGGCTCTGGCCGCAGACCTGGAACGGCGATTTGGCAGCCTGCTCTGGCGGCCGGGCCTATAAGACCAGGAGGGCTCTGTGAGACCCGTCCAGTCCGAGGCCTGCGGACGACAGGGTACAGCGTACAAAAGGAGGATCCAGCCATGCCCCGCGTGATCAGCGGACAAGTTGGGGGACTGCGCCTGCAGGCCCCTGCGGGCGAGCGTACCAGACCCACCACCGACCGCGCCAAGGAGGCGATTTTTTCCGTTTTGACAAGCCGTCTGGACTTCAGCGCAGCGGAGGTCTTAGACCTCTTTGCCGGCTCGGGACAACTCGGCATCGAGTGCCTGAGTCGGGGGGCCAGACGGGCGGTCTTCGTGGAGAAGTCCCGTCCCGTCTGCGCCCTGATTCGTAGCAATCTGGAGCACTGCGGCCTGGCTGCGGGGGCTGAGCTGCATGTGGGAGACGCGCTGGCGGTCCTTCGGGACCTGGTGGCTGAGGGGCGGCGCTTTCGCTGTATTTTTGCCGATCCGCCCTACGCCCTCGTCCCCCAGCTGCGTGGAGAGTTGCTGGAACGGGCGGCGGAGCTCCTGGAAGAGGGCGGTATCTTCGTCCTGGAATCGGACGCCTCAGGCCTGGACCCAGGTCGGGGGCGGCCTGTCAAGGCTGGGAAGAAAGGTCGGAGCAGGCCTGTGCCAGGCCCGGAAACTGGGGGCTCTGGCCATGAAGATGTAAATAAGCTGCAAGAAATTAAGCGTTGTCACTATGGGGTCAGCGTGCTATCATTTTATACACATAAATAGGCCCATCGGCAGATCTGGTGCTGGGGATGGGGCCGGAACAGGGGACAGGAGACATGCGAGTATTAATATATCCGGGCTCTTTTGACCCCCTGACCATCGGTCATGAGGACATCGCGCGCCGCGCGGCCGCCCTCTGTGACCGCCTCTATGTCGCTGTTTTGCAGAATGCCCAGAAGCGCTCGGCCTTTACGGTGGAGGAGCGGCTCTGGATGATCCGCAGCTGTCTCGGCGACGTCCCCAACATTGACGTGGCTGCCCACCAGGGACTACTCGTCGATTTTTATCGTGAGAAGGGCGCCCAGGCGGTGGTCCGAGGCCTGCGTTCAGAATCGGACTTCCGCTACGAGTCCGAACTGGCCACGGCGAATAAGCTGCTCTGCCCGGGCTACGAGTCCATACTCCTGCCCTGCCGTATGGATCTGGCCTTCACCTCCTCATCGGTGGTGCGTGAGGTGGCCTCATATGGCGGCGACCTGGCAGGCATGGTGCCGGCGGCGATCCGTGACTTCGTGGCGGAGAAGCTGTGCGCGGTGCGGCGGGGGGGACAGGGACGAGGCTGAAACTGAGAACTTCGGAGAGACGATAAGAAAATAGAGTAGAGCCTAGAGGAGGGTCTGAGCAATGCCCACGGCGGATATGCGACAGGAAACGACGGCGAAGATTATCGACAACGACGTCAACGACATTATCGATAAGATGGAGAGTCTGATTGAGCAGGCCAAGATGGTGCCTTTCACCGCCAACTGTATGGTGGGGCGTGAGGAGCTGCTCATCCTGATCGGTATGCTGCGCGACAACCTGCCGCTGGAGATCAAACAGGCCCACTGGCTGCTGGACAACAGTAATCAGATCATCAGCGAGGCCCGCAAGGAGGCCGAGGGCATCCTGCGCCAGACGGAGCAGCGCGTGGCCACGATGATTGACGAGCACAGCATCACGGTGCAGGCCAAGGAACTGGCCACACACACGATACAGTCGGCCAACCAGGCGGCGGGCCAGATCCGCAACGGAGCTCTGAACTACGCCAATGCGCGGTTGACGGACCTGGAGGACCAGCTGACCAATATGCTCTTGACCGTTCAGCGCAATAAGAAAGAACTGGAGTAAGGACCGCTTTGTCAGCAGAGTTTGGCGCCGCCACCAGCCCCTGTCCCCGAGGATGGAGCCTGAGCGGCGTTTTCTGTTTAGACCCCTGTCCCGTGGGAGCTGGCCCAGCTGCCGCGGACAGTGATCAAGCTAAGTACAAAAGTGTAACGTGAGGAGGATGATGGCACATGGGCAGACGAATATTGCTGCTATTCGGAGGGGCGTCCACGGAGCATGAGATCTCCCAGCGTTCGGCCCGGACCATCGCGGAGGGCCTGCTGGAGGCGGGGGCGGAACTGGCCGTGGTGGGCATTGGCCGCCGTGGAGATTTCATCCCCTTCCACCTGGGGCTGGAGGAGATTACCGCCGGAGATTGGGAGCGGAGGGCCCGCGCTCAGCTGGAGGCTGAGGGGCTTGAGCTGAACTATGCGCTCAGCCAGGGCTTTTCCGTTCGGGACCTGCTCTTCGCTCTGGCGGGGGGACCTGTGGATCTGGTCTTTCCTGCGGTGCATGGAATAAACTGTGAGGACGGGGCCCTGCAGGGATTGTTGACCCTGTCGGGCCTGCCCTATGTGGGCTCCCATGTTCTGGCCTCAGCGGCCTGCATGGATAAGGTGGTCACCAAGCGTCTGGTCCCTGCGGACATCCCGCAGCTGCCCTACCTGCTTCTGGAGCGCCAGGCCATACAGGCGGACATCTATGCGGAGATTCGCTATGTGGAGGAGGAGCTGGCCTACCCCTGCTTCGTGAAGCCCGCCAACGGAGGCTCTTCGGTGGGGGCCCAGAAGGCTGGCAATGAGGAGGAGCTCAAGCTTGCCCTGGAACAGGCGGTCCAGTTTGACCACCAGATTCTGGTTGAGGAATTCTGCCCAGCCAGGGAGCTGGAGGTGGCAGTCCTCGGCAATGAGACGCCAGTGGCCGCCCAGGTGGGGGCGATAGAGGTCCAGGAAGAAGGGACTTTTTACGACTACAGCTCCAAGTATGAGAGTGCGACGGCGGCTGTGGTACGGGTTCCCGCAGAGATTGAAGATTACCTTGCCGAGCGCCTGCGAGATATGGCACTGCGCATTTATAAATCCCTGGGCTGCCTCGGCCTGGCCCGTGTGGATTTCTTCTACAACGAGGAGCGCGACGCCATCTACTTCAATGAGATTAACAATCTTCCAGGCTTTACTTCCATTTCGGTCTATCCCCGAGCCTTTGCCGCGGCGGGCATCTCAGTCCCCGAGCTGGTGACCAGACTCTGCGACCTCGCCCTGGAGGCGCACAGCCGCCTGCAGCGCCGCGAGTGGGGGAAGGAGGCTGCCGATGGCCAGGGACAGTAAGGCAGAGCAGCGACGGAGCAGCGAAGCGACGGGGACATCCCAGCAGCCGCGAGCTCAGCACAGCCTGGGCCCCAGCCAGCGCTACCAGCGTGAGCAGGAGGCGATGAGGCGGCGGGAGGAGCGTTTGCGGGCCAGGGCTCAGGAAGCCCTGGACGAGCAGGCCCGCCAGGATTTGATCGGTTCCTGGGAGCAGGAGCACAGCCGGCGCATCCAGCGCGAGACGGAGGAGATTGGCAAGATCTGTGAGAAGGCCCTGCGCTTCAGCAGTCTCCACTCCGTGAATGATATCTATGAGCAAAATAATCTGTGCAGCGGGGAGCGGGTCAGCATCCAGCTGGAGAGCCGCTACGGCCAGGGGGAAGAAGAACAGGTCTTTAATCTGGAGACCCAGGGCTCTTTCAAGCGCGAGGGCGAAAAGCTCACGCTGAGCTACGAGCTCCCAGAGGGAGGGGACGTCGTCCCTGGTCTGACCCGCATCCACTACGACGAGACCAGCCAGGAGGCCCATATGGAACGTGAGGGCCAGCACAGGGCCGAGCTTTATTTTCGTCCCCAGCACCTGGATGTCAGTGTCTATAACACGCCCTATGGAACGATGAGTATCCGCGTCTTTACGAAGGAGCTCCGCCACGAGCGACTGGAAGACGGGGGAAGGCTCAGCATCGACTATAATGTGCTTGTGCCGAATGAGGCTCCCAACCATACGAAACTGCATTTGGAATATCATTTCATCAAGCGTTAAGCCGCTTTCTGGCCCCAGAGAAAGGAGCAGATATGGCCCCGAACAGATACGACGAACAGAATTACCAGGGCGACAAGGAGCTGCTGGGCGGAGCTTACCAGGAATCTCAGAACTCCCAGGACTTCCAGGACTTTCAGGATTTCCAGGATTTCCAGGGCTCCCCGGATGAGCTCCAGGAGCAGGATCAGGGCGCTTTTTATGCCTATGAGCGTGAGGATCGGCCCCGCGCCTACGACCAGCCCATCTACTACGGAGACGAGGAGGAGAGTGGGGGCCTGCCCGAGAACCGCAAACGGCCACTCTACCTGTGGATCATCCTCCCACTGCTGCTCCTCCTGATCCTCATTGTCAGCCTGATTTGGAAGTTTACTCAGGCCAGGGATCCCTTTGCCGCCGCCTTGGAACAGGGTCAGCGCAGCCAGGTGCTGAGCTATTTGGACAAGGGCCAGGGCCAGATTCAGGATGAGAGGACCCAGGACTTCCTGCGCCGCAGCCTCAAGGAAATCTCGACGGAGTACAAGGCCGGCAAGCTCGACGCCAAGGAGGCGGGAGATTTACTGGCAAAAGTCAAATCCTACCTGGTCTCCGAGGAGGACGCCAAACAGGCTGATATCTACATCAAGGAGATCCAGCGTGCGGTCACACAGAACGCCGCTGAGGAGGCGCTCAAGGCGGCCCGCGACTTCGCCGCCAAGAAGGACTACATCGCGGCTCTGAAACAGCTGGAGGCTGTCAAGAAGGACAGTTCCCTGTACGCCGAGGCTGAGAAGCTGAGCCAGCAGTATGCCAAGGAGGTCTTCGGCCAGATTAAGACAACTCTGGAGCAGTCCGTGCAGAATAAGGAGCTGGACCAGGCCAGAAAGTATCTGGAGAGCAATCGTCAGCTTGTCTCCGCTGAGCAGTATAAGGAGCTCGAGAAGCTGATTCCCGCCGAGTCCAAGGCGACGGACAGTCAGGGTGGCGAACAGCCCAGGCAGACGGAGCAGGCCCAATCTGAAGCGGGGCAGGCCTCCGAGTCCCAGACTGCAAACAAGTCTGAGGACCAGGCTAGCCAGGACCAGCAGAGTCGGCTGGACCGTCTCCGCGGCCACGGACAGGAGCTGCTTGAGGCCGAGCGCTACGATCAGCTGATTGATCTCGTAGATGAGCAGTCCACGGCGGACCAGGCCCAGCTCCGGGATCTGCGGGACAAGGCCTATATCCGCTGGCTGAGAAATATTCAGGAGCGCACGGAGGCCGCCCTGGCGGCAGGGGATGCCGACACGGCCCTGGCCGTCCTGGACGAGTCCTACATGTACATGGCTGAGGACAGCCGTTACCTCAAGCTGCTGGATAAGGCCAAGAAGCTGAAGGCCGATCAGGCTAAAGCCAGTGCAAGCCAGCCTGAGCAGCCTGCTTTCACCGCAGGGCGCAAGGGTCACGGCCTTGAGAATATGAATCTCCGTGAGGCCCCGACCCAGCGTAGCGCCGTGGTGGGAACCCTGGATATCGGCCAGGAATTCGTCCTCCTCGACGTCGACGTGCCCGACAATCCTGTCTGGTACTACGTGCAGGTCGGTGAACAGAAGGGCTGGGTCTGCGCCCGTGCGGGGGACCGCTACTTCGTCCAGCTTGACAACTGAAAATGGCAACTACGGCTGCTGCAGATGCAGCTGCCGGAGCAAAGAAGAGCCCTCCCGCGGCAGGGGAGGGCTCTTGTCTATCGTGAGAGGAGCACTATGGCAGATTTAGGAATCGTGAGAAGTCACAGCGTCCAGGAGCTACAGCAGGCCCTGTCCTCCCGGGAGATGGCGGACTATGTGCGCTGCTGTGAGGCCCAGTTCATGCGCCAGACGGCGGAGCTGGCCTATCAAGTGGCCTGGGACCCTGAATTGCGGGCGATTTTTATCGCAGGCCCCAGTTCTTCAGGGAAGACCACATTTAATGAGCGCCTGTCCTCAGCCCTCCACATGCATGGACGGCCGACCTGCAATCTCTCCCTGGACGACTACTACCGAGATGCTCTGGTTCCTGACTGGATTGACGGGCGTCCGGACCTGGAGAGCCTGGGGACTCTGGACGTTGAGCTGATGTCGGAGCACATCGCCCGCCTCCTGGAGGGCGAGACGGTGGATGTGCCGCGTTTTGACTTCATGACTCGGCGTCGTGTCTACGAGCCCGGACGTCAGCTGCGTATGCCGCCCCGCGGTATCCTGCTTGTGGAGGGTCTCCACGGCCTGGCTCCAGAGGTGGTCCAGGACCTGCCCCGCTCCAGCTATCGCCGCATCCTCATCATGCCCTACGCCCAACTGGTCGATGAGGAGCAAAAAGAGCTGCTGGGACCCCGCGAGATCCGCATGCTGCGCCGTCTCTGCAGGGACAGTCGCCACCGCAATACCTCCCCCCTGGTGACCCTGGATTACTGGCCCATGCTGGATTATAGCGAGCAGACCATGCTGCCCCTCTACATTCAGGAGGCGGACGACTTCGTCAACTCGGCCATGGGCTATGAGTTCTGCGTCATGCCACACCTGGCTGAGGCACTGATTGAACAGGATCTGGAGCTGCACCGCCAGGGCCAGCTTGGCAAACCCGCCTTTCTGCCCGCGGGCCAGGACTTCGCCCAGTTGGATCTGGCCCTGGCTGAGGCGGAAAAAATTCTTAAGATTGCCCGGAGGCTGCCCTCGGTAGATCCAGAGATCGTCCCCCCGAACTCGATACTTAACGAGTTCATTCACTAGAAAGTCTGTGAGGTCGGCCATGTTTTGCTTGACGGCAGCTGAGCAGCGGGCCCTGGACCGCTATGCAGTGGAGCGGGGCATAGCCCTGGATCTTCTGATGGAGGCGGCGGGCCTGCAAGTCTATAACTGGATACAGCGGGCCCAGGAGGCGGGACTCCTGGCCCCAGACCTGCAGGTCCTGATTTTTTGCGGACGGGGCAATAATGCCGGAGACGGCTATGTCCTGGCCCGCCATCTCGCGGGCGCTGCATATACCTGGGCCCTGTATGAGGAGGATGTGGAACGGGCGGCGGGTTTCACCCAGGCCCTCGCCCAGGCCCGCCAGGCCGCACTGGCCCAGGGTCAGACCTTCGGAAGCTGGGCTGAGGGTAGGGCGAGGATTGAGGCCTGGATGTCCGTCCAGACCAGGACACAGAGTCTGACTCAGAGCTCTGTGGCAGATTCAGAACAGGGGGCAAGGCTCCTGGCCTGGCCCGATACCGTATTCCCCCTGCCCCGCTGCTGGGAGGAGGGCGGCCGGCGGCCTGGTCCCTGCAAGCTCCTCGTTGTGGATGCTGTCTATGGAAGTGGCTTTTCCTGCGCCCGCGGCCTCAGTGCGGAGGCCAGCAGCCTCTTCGCCCTCTGGGCCAAGGCGCGGGAGGAGGCTGGACTGGCCGTCCTCTCCGTGGACATCCCCAGCGGGGTCTCGGCGGATGATGGTAGCGCAGCTCCTGGAGCCTGTCGTGCGGACTGGACCCTGAGCTTTGTCGCAGCGAAGACGGGCCTCCTCTCAGCCCCTGGCAGGGTCCTGGCCGGGGATATCTACGTGGCGCAGATCGGTCTGGGCCCCCAGCTGCTCCGTGATTTCTGGCAGACCCAGGGCGGTTTTAGTACGGCCTGTTTACGTGGCGAGGACCTGGCTCAAGCCAGACCAAGGCGCAGCTGGGACAGCCACAAGACCCGCCAGGGTCGGGCTCTCTTCTGCTGTGGGAGCAGGGGTCTCCAGGGGGCGGCCCAGCTGGCCCTTCTGGCTGCGACGCGAATGGGTCTGGGCTACATCCATGCCCTGGTCGATCCAGAGGACTATTCAGCGGCCCTTGCCGCACAGCCAGCCGTACTCTGGCGCAAGTGGACTGGGGGCCTTGATACGGAGCTCTGTAACTTGCTGCGGAAGCAGGACCTGGTCCTGCTCGGCCCAGGCTGGGGACCCGACTACGATGGCTGTCGCCGCGCCCTTCTGGACCTTGCCCTGCTGGAGGCCAGGCAGCTGGTTCTGGATGCGGACGCCCTGAACCTGCTTGCCCAGGACAGGGGACACTATCAGGAGCTGCTGCGGGAGCGCCGCAAGAGGGGCCTGGCGAAGCCCGTGCTGACCCCGCATACGGGCGAATTCCAGCGCCTCTGTCCAGAGCTGCAGAACGGCTCCAGCCGCTTAGAGGCCTGTTTGCAGGCAGCTGAGACCTACAGCTCCGTCCTCCTTCTAAAAGGCTTTGCAACGGTTGTTGCAGATGCCGAGGCCCGGCCCCGCTGCTACCTCAACAGCACGGGTGGACCGAGCCTTGCCAGGGCGGGAACAGGGGACATACTCTCCGGGCTCCTGGCAGCCCTCCTGGCTCAGGGCCAGGAACCGCTGCTGGCCGCCGCTCAGGCGGCCCATATACACGGTCTGGCAGGAGATCTGAGCGCCCAGCGTTGGGGCCTTCTAGGGGCTAGCACAGAACGGATTTTAGACGGACTTGAACTGGCCCAGGAGGCCCTTGGATGGCACTGAGACCCAGGAGGGCAAGGGAGCGGCGCTGGATACACGAGGATGGACAGGGCCGCATCTATGTGCGTCAGCGGCCTGGACAGCGACGTATCTACCTGCGTCTCAGCCCTGATGCCCGCCGCCTGGAAATTACGGCCCCCTTAGGTCTCAGCTCCCAGGCTCTGCTGGACCTGGTCCAGGAGGAGCTGCTTCGGCTCCGCCAACGCCAGGCCAGCCTCCTGGCCACCCGGCCCCAAGCGGGACAGCGTTATGCCCCCGGGAGCAGGCACTGGCTCTGGGGCCAGACCTACCCGCTGGAGCGGCGCAGCTTGGAGCAGGGAAAGCCCCGCCTTGAGTGGACGGGAACTCACTTCTGTCTCAGCAGCAGGGGCACAGTTCAGGACGCAGACGGCTATAAGTTGTTTACTGAATTTTATAAATGTCAACTATTGCTGGAACTGGAGCAGATTCTTCCCCACTACTGTGCCCAAATGGGTCTGCCGAGACCGCAGATCAGTCTCCGCCCGATGCGCAGCCGCTGGGGCTCCTGCAGTCCGGGACGGGCCAGTATCCGCTTGAATACGGACCTGGCGAAGCTTCCGCGAAGCGCCCTGAACTACGTCCTGGTCCACGAACTGTTACACTTCTATCATCCGGACCACAGTCCGGCCTTTTATACGGCTTTGAGCCGTAACTATCCCGCCTGGCCCCGGCTACATGAGCAGCTGAGGCAGTGGCCCAAGGAGGTCCCCCTGCTCGGCCAGGACTGGCCGGACAGGACCGATTAAGGAGTAGCGTATGGCCCATCAGCCGCTCTACCGTCGCATTTACGAAGTCCTCAAAAAAGAAATCAGCAGCGGACAGTTCCGTCCCGGAGAGCTGCTGCCTACCGAGCCGCAGCTCCAGGAGCGCTTCGGCGTCAGCCGCAGCCCCCTGCGCCAGGCCCTGGCCCTACTCGCCCAGGAGGGCTATGTGCGGGCCATCCAGGGCTATGGGACCGAGGTTCTGAACCCCGAGCTCTGGCGGTCGGATGCCCAGCGCCGCTACCGCCAGCAGAGTTCCATGACCCAGCTCCTGTCCACAGAGACGGAGCGGGTGGAGACCCGCAGCGTCAGTATTGATCAGATCGAGGCCGACCAGCAGCTGGCGGGCCAGCTGCTGGTCAGTCCTGGAGCCAGCTGCTGGCGCGTCCAGCGCCTCCTCTATCGCGGCGGACAGCCTCTGGCCATCGGCAGCCAGTATGTGGAGGCTCGAAGCCTTCCGGAGCTGGACAGCTTTCAGGCGGGCCGCCAGCGCTTTAGTGATTTTTTCTTCGACCACTGTGGCTTGGAGCCCAATAAGATTCGCCAGGAGATCTGGGCCTGCCAGGCCGACCTCGCCCAGGCCCAGCTGCTCCAGATGCCCGACCCCCGCATTCTCCTGCGCGTGGAGCGCCAGATCCTGGCTGGAGAGGACCTGCTCTGGTTTGAGTCCTACTTCATCCGGGCCAGCCGCTGGACCTGGCATCAGGAGCTGTGACGCTTCTGCGTTCGGTATCTGAGACTCAGAAGGGAAGGCTTCCGGCCCTCCCGGCTGGAAAATCGCTAAAATAGCTTTACATACAGAAAATGAGAGGAGCTGGGAAGATGTTTGAGGTATATCAGGAGGCACAGCGCCGCCTGCACCAGGAGGGGCGGGTTCTGATTCTGACACACTTGGCTGAGCAGCCTCAGATCCTGCCGCGGAAGTGGGCCCTCTCGGCCCGCAATTTGGAGGCGGACTTGGAAGCTCTGGGCTTCGGGGAGCAGATGGGGGAAGTTAAAGAGGCGGCCCTGCGTCTGCTGGAAAGCTGGCAGCCACAGCAGCTGGCCTGTGCGGATGGGAGCAGCCTGCTGCTCGAGGGCTACCGGGCCCCGGCCCGCGTCTTTCTCTTCGGTGCAGGGACGGTGTCAACGGCCCTGGTACCTGTCTTGGCGGCCCTTGACTTCGCGGTGACGGTGATTGACGACCGTCTGCAATTCGCCAATCCGGAGCGCCTGCCCCAGGCGAGCCGCGTCCTTTGCCGGCCCTTTGAGGGCGTGACGGAGGAGCTGGACATCGGCCCCGAAGACTATGTGCTCATCATCACACGGGGGCACCAGTACGACCGGGCCTGTCTTGAGCAGCTCCTGCCCCTGCCCCGGGCCTACCTCGGTATGATTGGCTCTCGCTCCCGTGTCGCCGGGGTGCGTAAGCTGATGCGCGAGCGCGGTTTCAGCGAGGAGCAACTGGCCGATCTCACGGCGCCGATTGGTCTGAATATCGGGGCCATAGGACCGGAGGAAATCGCTATTTCCATAGCTGCCCAGCTGATCTGCCAGCGCCGGCTGGGGCAGGTGGAGGCCCTGGAAGCGGGTCAGCGTCCGCGGCGGGGAGCCGTTGTGGACATGGATATGGATGTTCTACAGGCCTTTGCGGAGGGGGCCCAGATACTTGACCCCCAGCAGGCCACAGCCATTTTGACCATATTGGAGGCCAGTGGTTCCGTGCCGCGGGTGGCGGGGGCCAAGATGCTCCTGCAGGAGGACGGCCGCATGGTGGGCAGTGTCGGCGGTGGCTGCAGTGAGGGAGAGGCCCTGCAGAGGGCCCGCGACTTGCTGGATACGGGCGGACATGCTGAGCAGATGGTCTATCTGAATAATTCGGCAGCGGCCGAGGCGGGCATGGCCTGTGGGGGTAAAATGCGTATCCTCATTGAGGCCTACCCGGCGGAACGATGAGCAGAGCCCTGGCCTGGCTGGTCCAGAACCACTATGTCCGCCATGAAAAGTTCCGCCAACTCGGGCTGAGCCTGCAGCGTGCTGCCGAGGCGGAGGGACTGAACTTGCAGATCTGGGGCCACAGCCAGCTGGCCGCCCACTTTCCCCTCGGCCTCAGTGCTGAGGGGGGAGCGCCGTCCTGGCCGCAGGGCCTGGAGCGGCCCCGCTTTGTCCTCTTCTGGGACAAGGACCTGCACCTCGCCCGGAGACTTGAACTGGCAGGTCTGCGTCTCTTCAATACGAGTCGGGCCATAGCCCTCTGTGACGACAAGGCCTGGACGCATCTGGAGCTGGCAGGGGCCTCCATCCCTATGCCAGAGATCATACTGGGGCCTTTGAACTTCCGACCTGAGACCTACCCCGTGGCCTGGGCCCAGGACTACCTGGACCTGGCCAGCGCCCGCCTGGGCTATCCGCTGGTTCTTAAGACCTGCCGCGGCTCCTTCGGCCAGGGGGTCTATCTGCTTCAGGACCGGGAGGCGCTCGAGGCCCAGATCGAAAAGCTGGGCAAGCAGGACTTCCTCCTCCAGGCCTTTGTGGCCTCTTCGCGGGGCCGTGACCTGCGTCTCCAGATGGTGGGTGACCAGGCCGTAGCCTGGGCGGCGCGCTTCAATGAAGAGGACTTTCGCTCGAACGTGACCAATGGGGGCCGCATGGAGCGGACGAGCCTGCACCCCCAGGCCCTGGAACTGGGGCGGCGCGTGATGTCCCTGCTGGGTCTGGACTTCGCAGGCCTCGATCTGCTGGAGGACGGCCGGGGTTCCTATCTGCTCTGCGAGGTGAATTCCAACGCCCATTTCATAAATTTGGACGCCTGCTGCGGGACGGATACAGGCCGGGCCATCATGCGCTATTGCAAAGCGCAGATGGGAATCTCGACCTGAGCGGCAGCACCCGGGCTGCATTTCGTTCGTGAGAGTACGTGAAGCTGCGTTGGGAGGAGGGCTCGAGGGCATGCGGGCGAGCATCATCTATTCGGCTGCTGATTTGGAGAAAAACCGCTTCTTCTGGGAAACTGTCCAGGAACTCTGGGCTCAGGCCGGGGTGGACTGCCAGATTGAGACGGCAGAAGGGCGCTGGGCCTGGCTGGAGGCTGCTGGCTGCGGACCTGCCCAGGCTCCTCTGGAGGGCCTGCCGCCAGAGCTGGGTCTGAGCCTGGGTCTGCCCCTGGACCTTCTGGGTCCCCAGCCCCTGCGCGCCCAGCTGGACTTCGTCTTGAACCGCAGCAGGGACGCCGCCCTGGCGGCCCGCTACGAGCAGGCGGGAATCCCCGTGTTTAACAATAGTCTGGTGGCGGAGCTGGGCAACGACAAGTGGGCCTGGTACCGCTATGCCCAGGCCTTGGAACTTCCCGTATTGGAGACGGAGCTCCTGTCTGTAGAGCCGCCCCAGCTGCCCTACCCACTGGTCGCCAAGAGCCGCCGGGGCCACGGTGGACAGGAGCTGCGCTGGCTGGAGGATGAGGCGGGGCGCCAGGACCTGCTTGCAGAGCTGCGGCTGGGTGGCGGGTCGGCCTCGGACTGGATTGTACAGCGCCCCGCGGCTCGACTTGGACGGGACTGGCGCGTCTATATCCTGGGTGGCCGTCCCTACGCCGCTGTCCTGCGCGAGGCCCCCAGTGGTGACTGGCGCGCCAATTACAGTCTGGGAGCCAGAGTGTCCTGGGCCGAGTTCACGGCCGAGCTGGCCAGTCCTGTGGAACGGCTCTGTCAGGCCCTGTCCATCGACTACGGGGCCCTCGACTTCCTGGATGACGGGCCCGGAGGCCCCGTCGTCCACGAGCTGGAAGACTGCTGCGGGGCCCGGCTGCTCTATCAGCTGGACCCCTCCACTAAGATTATTTCTGATTACGCCCGTCTGATTCTGGGCCGTTTCGGCCTCACTGTTCCTTGATTACCCCCGAGCGGTAGGCCTCGACCAGGGCCTCGAGGTCCTGAATCTCCGCCATATACTCCGCCCCCTGGTCCGTCTCCCGCTTGCAGAGGCGGTGGGGCATGACGTCCACAACGCGGATGCGCGGCGTGTAGCTGCCCATGTCCGACTCGATCTGATTGAAGCTGTGGTGCTCGGCCAGGGCCAGGTGGTGGGAATTAAAAATCAGTGTATAGCCTGCGATACCCGTTTTGGACTGGTAGGCCTTGGCGATGCCCCCATCAATGACGAAGAGGCGGCCGTTGGCCTTGATCGGACTCTCACCGTCTTTGATTTTTACCGGAACGTGGCCGTTGATGATATGGGCGTGCGGCCCGCCGAGTCCGAAATCCTCCAGAATGCGCAGGCAGCAGGCCTCCTCCTGGGAGTGTCGGAAGTAGGGGTTATAGCGTTCCTGGCAGACCTCCTTGTCCCCGACGAAATAATTTTCGAAGGTCGAGATCTGACTTTTGCCGAACATTGGCGATTTTTCCCCACACCAGAGATACCACATGAAGTCCACGGCGTCCGGATTCTCCTCCCCGCCGCGGGCGCTGTAGTAGGCCTGGCTGACCATGTAGGCGGCGAAGTCCATAAGTTCCCGCCCGCGGTAGGACTTGCCCCCCAGTTCGAGTGGGGCGAAGTCGCCTTCCTCCGTCATGGGGATGCAGCCATGGAAGAGGAGATTCCCGTTGCAGCACTTGTATGTGGAGCCATGGGAAAAGAGATAGTCAACGTGACGGCGCAGGGGTTCACTGTAGCGGAAGGAGGCCTTGAGGCCGAAGAGCAGGTCCTCTTCCTCCTTACTCAGGCGCAGGGGGTCTGCGGGGTCAATTGTTGGGAAGTTCTGGTCGAGCAGGGGGTAGTCCTTTCCCTGCCAGCGGTAGCAGTGGCGGGCAAAGTCGGTCTTGAGCAGGACCTTGCGGTGTTCCATCTGCCATTCCGGATGACGTTCCAGGAGCTGGCCTTCCAACTTGAACATGATGACGGCGATGGCCTTATGCATCTTGGCCGCCAGATCGGGATCCACCAGGTCGTAGACGTTTTCATCCAGGACGCGTGGGCGGAAGCGGAGACAGGGATCCTCGCCGTAGACTTTTTGCGCGAAGCTGCTGAGGCTGCGGAGATTGATGCTGTAGCCCGTCTCCAGGGCGTCGAAATTATTGTATGCGATGTTCGCGCGGAGCACGGAGCAGATGCAGACCTCGTTGCCCAGGGCGGCCCCCATCCACTCGATGTCGTGATTACCCCACTGGAAGTCCACGCGGTCGAAGTCGATCAGTTCCTCCATGATGCGATAGGGATTTTTGCCGCGGTCAAAAATATCGCCAATGATGTGCACATAGTTGACGCAGATGCGCTGGATCATGCTGCAGAGCTGCTGGATAAAGCGCCCGGCGCAGTCGGTTTCGATGATGTAGGCAATAATCTGATTGTAGAAGGCGTTGCGGTCGAAATCCCCATCATAGGCATAGAGCAGCTCGCGGACGATCTTGCGGTAGGCGGCCGGCATCTGGCGGTCCACCGTCTCACGCGGGTATTTGGAGGAGCAGTAGCGGCAGAGCTCGGCCAGGCGGATGATGGTGATGCGCACCCACTCCTCGTTGTAACGGCCTTCGCGCTCCAGAATGTGCATGATTTTTTCGGGATCATAGATGAGGTTCGCGAGGCGGTTTTGCTCCTCTGTCGTCAGCACATTGCCGTAGAGCTCGCCAATTTTCGTGCGGATATTGCCCGAGCCAGAGCGCATGAGGTGGATGAAGGCCCCGTCCTCGCCATGGAGGTCCGAGAAGAAATATTCCGTGCCCTTCGGCAGGTCCAGCAGGGCCTTGAGCTCGATGATGCGTCCCTTGGCCATCGCTATGTTCTGATATTGCTGGGAAAGTAATCGCAGGTATTTGGCCTCGTCCATGCCCTCGTCCTCCGTCTGCCCCCCCTGTTCACCGCTGGCGGGGGACCGCACTGTCGCCTGTATCATAGCACAGGCCGGCCTCATGCTATACTGAAAACATATGGCAAGCGGACTCGGGCCAGGTCTTCCCAAGATGGGAGAGCCCTTCTGCGCCAGCTGTGAGAAAGGAACTAGCTATGTTTATGAATCAGAATCCACAGGTCCAGTCTGGGCCCTATACCTATGGGATAGATCAGGAGGCCAAGGATCAGGCTCTGCACCAGATCCTGTCCAGGGTCTTCCTGTATATGGGCCTGGGTCTTCTGCTGAGTTTTGCCAGCGCTGCGGTCCTGGCCTATACGGGCCTCGGCCTGCGCTTCTTGCTGGGCTTCGGTACCATTTCAATAGTCCTTGTCTGCATCGTGCAGATGGCCCTGGTCTTCGGCCTCAGCGCCATGCTGGCCAAGCAGAGGGTCCAGCAGGCCAAGCTGCTCTTTGTTATCTACTCCCTGTTTACGGGTCTGACCCTGGGGCTCTTCTTTACGATTTTTTCCGTCCAGAGCATCCTGCTGGCCCTTGTGGCGACGGCTGTAGTCTTCGGGCTGATGGCGGTCTGGGGTCTGCGCACGGAACGTGACCTGAGCTCCCTGGGTACGGTGGGCCGTATGCTGCTGCTCGGCTGTATTGTCGTGAGCCTGCTGAATCTGATTCTCTACTTCGTCGCCCCAGGCTTCGCCAGCGCCCTGGACATGGTTCTGAACTACGTTGTCCTGGCCGTATTTATCGGGCTCACCGCCTACGACATGAACCGGATTAAGCAGTATTCCGAGGCCGCCCTGATGAATGGCGCCAGCGCCCAGCTTGTTGACAGCCTGGCGGTGAGCGGAGCCCTGTCCCTGTATCTGGACTTCATCAATATCTTTATTCGTCTCCTGACGATTTTTGGACGCAATCGAGACTGATTGTGAAGCGCCCTGGGCTTCCGGAGTCGAAAGCCCGGAGGGACAAGAAGAGCTCCGTCCCCACTCGGGGGGGCGGAGCTCTTTTGATTGCTGCCAGTCCAGCCCAGCTCAGGCTGCGAATCTGGCGGGTCCACCTGCTGCGGGGAGTTCAGGTCCCAGGTGACAGCGCCCTGTTGTGACCCAGTCCCGAGGCCAGCTCTGGTGAAAGAGTTCGCTGGCCCGTTCGGCGCTGTAGGTGTCCGACTCGGAGAGGTCGCCAGCCTCGTAGCCCTTGCGGAACCAGCGCGAGCGCTGGTCGCTGGTCCCGTGGGTGAAGCTGTCTGGGACCACGAAGCCCTGGGCCTGGCGCTGGAGGTGGTCGTCACCAATTTTGCGGGTGGCCCGCATGGCCTCGTCGATGTCTCCAGGGTCGAGCATGCCCTGGCGCTCCGCATAGCGCGCCCAGACTCCCGCCAGATAATCTGCCTGCAACTCCATGCGTACGGTGAGGTCGTTGCGCGCCTTTTCGCTGGCGGCTCCGCGCTTGAGTTCGTGAACCTTGCCCAGAATACCCAGCTCATCCTGTACGTGGTGGCCCACCTCGTGGGCCAGGACGTAGGCCATGGCGAAGTCCCCACCCGCCCCCAGCTCCTTTTCGAGGCTGTCATAGAAGGAGAGATCGATGTAAACCTTCTGATCGGCCGAGCAGTAGAAGGGGCCGACCTGGCTGCTCGCCCCCCCGCAGCGGGTCTGTACACTGCGTCGGAAGAGTACGAGTGTACAGGGCTCATAGCGCCGTCCCAGATCGGAGAAGGCCTTGGTCCAGAACTGCTCCGTTTCGTAGAGAACCACCTCCAGCATCTCCCGGCGGTCCCGTTCTTTCTGGGACTCCTCGACGCCGCCACCCAGCTCAGCAGAACGGCGCCCGGACTCGAGGCCGCCCTCGCCAGTGAAGAGGGATCCCAGTCCCCCCTGTCCCCCGAAGAGCAGAAAGAGCCCGAGCAGAATGACGAGGCCCAGCCCGCCCCCAGCGCCTAGCTGTAAACCCCGACCTGTGGGCATCCGCCGCCCGCTGAACATCCCTGGGGGCAGGGAGAAGCCCGGGCCCGAGCTGGACTGCCCGCGGCGGTCTTCCACGTTCTGACTCCTGTTTCGTCCCCTCCACTGCATAGACCATCCTCCACACGTCAAGCTACTGATAAGAGAAATTAATTATAACAGGGCTAAAAGGCCCTGACTTCGGCAGGGTTAAAATAAAAAGGTCCAGGTTTTCCCGCATGGTCTGGACGCTCAGCGATAAGCTGTTTAGGAAAGGAGGCCCAATATGGCCCGTATAGAATTATTCAGTCTGCGCCCCGACGAGCGGGCGGCTTATGAGCGTTTTCTTGAGGACTGGCCGGAGCTCGACCTGGCCTGCCATGAGGGGGACTTGACGGAGGGGCGGCTCCAGGAGCTTGGACCCGACCTGCGCGCCGTGGTCTGCTGCCAGGTGCGCCCCCTCAGTGCAGAATTAATCAATGGGCTGGCTGAGCTGGGTTGCAGAGTCCTTGCCACACGTTCAGCAGGCTATGACATGTATCCGCTGGAACTTTTAAAGAAGGCCGGCATTCGGCTCGTCAACACCCCCGCCTACAGCCCGGAGTCCATCGCCGAGTTCAGCTGCATGGCCGGTCTCTACCTCCTTCGGCAGATGCCCCTGATTCAAGAGCGGGTGGGCCGCGGGGACTTTCGCTGGGAGCCGGAGATTATGAGCCGCCGTCTTAGAGATTACTCCGTGGGTATTGCGGGGACAGGGCGCATTGGCCGGGAGACGGCCCGCTGTTTCGCCCGCCTGGGCTGCCGCATTCTGGCCTACGACCTCTACCCCGACGCAGCCTTGGAACAAGAAGGTCTGCTGCGTTACGTCAGCTGGGAGGAACTGCTGGGCCAGTCCGATCTGCTGAGTCTGCACATGCCTGCGACGGAGGAGAACACCCACATTCTCAACGCCCGGAGCCTGGCCCTCATGCCCCGTGGAGCGGCCCTCGTCAATGCGGCGCGGGGGAGCCTGGTCGACACGGAGGCCCTCCTGGCCGCTCTGGATTCCGGGGCCCTGTCTGGAGCGGCCCTGGATACCTACGAGGCCGAGCAGCCCTATGTGGCTAAGTCCTGGGAAGGGCGGGCGATCGAGTCGGCCGAGTTCCGCCGCCTCCTGGCCCATCCCCGCCTGCTCTATACTCCGCATATCGCCTTTTACACCGATGAGGCGGTGGAGGCCATGTTCCGTCAGCCCATCCTGGCCGCCCAGGAAATCCTTGAGACGGGGAAGACGGCCTCGGAGGTGCAACTGTAAGCGCGCCGATGTGAACGGCCTTGAGCCTGTCTGGCGACTTTTGCTCTGTATGCGGTTAAATAATATGCGTACCACCGCTTTCTTTTCGTCTCTTCTCCACAAAGATTGAAGAAAATACCTGGTAAGTGCTATACTAATTACCCCAAAAAGCATCCCATAGGGTGGTACAGATATGTTTGATCTACAACGTTTTCTTCGTGGTACAGAGGGGGAGGCCTACCGTCTTCTGGGACCTCAGCTCCATGTGGATGGCAGCTATACGCTGCGTGTCTTTGCCCCCGAGGCCCAGCGGGTCTGGCTCTGCGGAGAACTGGCAGAGTTTTTACTGTCCTTAGAGAATGGGCCAGGGGAGGGCGGGCTGAGTTCGGCTCGCGAGGAGGCCTGCGCTTCTGGGCCCCAGAACGGAGCCCTGGCTTCTGCCGTCCCGATGGAGGCCGAGGGCCAGGGCTTCTACTGCCTGGACCTGCCTGCGGAGGCGGGCGGGCGGAGCTATCACTTCTACCGCGAGGACGAGTCGGGGGCTGAGGCCCTTCCGGATCTTTTTGGCCGACAGCAGGTTCCGGCTTCGGCTCTGGAGATGTGCCTGCCCCGGCGCGAGGATGAATACTGGGACTGGGGGGATGCGGACTACCTGGAACGGAGACCCCGCCATGATGCGGCCCGACCCATCTGCATCTACCAGCTGCATCTGGGTTCCTGGCGACGCCATGAAGACGGCCGGGCGCTGAGCTATGCGGAGCTGGCCCAGGAGCTTCCGGACTACGTCCGCGGCTGTGGTTTTACCCACGTCCAGGTCGTCGGCCTGGCCGGGCTTACGGAGGATGACTGGCAGGATGGCTCAGGGCCGCACTTCTTCGCCCCCAGCCCCCTGTATGGCCGTCCCGCTGACTTTAAGCAGCTGGTTGACGCCCTGCACCAGGCGGGCCTGGGTCTTATTCTGGACTGGAATGTGGCCGGCCTCTGTTCACGCTTTACCACGGGGAAGTCCCTGCAGTCCAGTCACGGTTACTTGCATGAGCTCAGGGCCGGGGCGAGCTCCGCTGGGGGACGTCAGTATTATCTGGACTTCCAGCGCGGGGACTTCTGCTCCTTCCTCTTGAGTTCGGCCCTCTTCTGGCTGCGCAGCTACCATGTGGACGGCCTGGCGCTCAGTCAGCTGGGCACCCTGCTCTACGGTCTGGACGAGTTGCAGACGGGCTATGCTTCGGCGGAGGCCGAGCTGCGGCCGGGGGCCAGGGCCTTTTTCCGCCACTGGAACCGCAGCCTGCACAGTCTGCACCAGGATGTCTTGACGCTGGCTGCCGACGGGAAGATGGAGCGCGGACAGCTGGGTCTGACCCGTCCTGTCGAGGAGGGGGGGCTGGGCTTCAGCCGCTGTTACAACGGGTCCTGGACCCAGGACCAGCTGGACTACTTCTCCTGTGAATACAGCCAGCGTCCCTACCGCCACCATAAGTTGACGGACAGTATGCTGGACGCCTTTGACATACGCGGACTGCTGGCTCTGGACCGCAGCTGCTTCGACCACGGCCAGGCCTCCCTGCTGGCCCAGATGCCTGGCGACTACTGGCGGAGCTTCGCCAGCCTCCGCTGCCTCCTGGCCCACCAGCTGGCCCACCCAGGAGCCAAGCTGCTCTTCATGGGGCAGGAGCTGGGACAGGTTGGGATCTGGCGCTTCCGTGAGGCCCTGGACTGGCGTCTCCTCAAGTATGACATGCACCAGCGCTTTCACAGCTACCTGGCCCGGATTCAGAGGCTCTATCAGGAGAACCCCGTGCTCTGGAAGGCGGACGAGGACTGGAGCGGATTCCGCTGGCTGGAGGCTGACGATCTCGAGCGCTGTGTTTTCTCCTACATGCGCATGGCTGAGGGCTGCCGCCCCCTGCTGGTCATCCTGAACATGCTGCCCACACCGATTGACCATTTCCGCCTCGCCGTCCCCGACCCTGGTCGCTACGAGATCATACTTGACTCCGACGCGGCGGACTTCGGCGGCAGCGACTACGATACCGGGGCCTACTCCCGAGCCCTGTACGCCGAACCTGTGGCCATGAGCGGCCTGCCCTACAGCATCCGCTTCAACCTGCCCCCGCTGGCGGCCCTCTGGCTGCGCCGTCAGGAGGACTGAGTTTGCAAGACGCCAGGCTTTGTGTAAAACATGCAAGAATTGGGGGATTTTTTCACGCATTCGCTCAGCAACTGAACAAAAAACTGGGCGAAGATATGCTAAAATGAGAGAAAACGCTTGTAGGCGATTCTTTCGCTGAAGAATGGAGGGATCAGCTTGAAAAAAGAAATGATCGCTATGATTCTGGCTGGGGGCCAGGGCTCCCGACTGGGGGCTCTGACCTACCAGGTTGCCAAGCCGGCCGTACCCTTCGGCAGCCGCTATCGGATCATTGATTTCCCGCTGAGTAACTGTACGAATTCCGGCATTGACACCGTGGGTGTCCTGACCCAGTACCAGCCGCTGGCCCTGAATACATATGTGGGCAACGGCCATCCCTGGGACCTGGACCGCAATAATGGCGGAGCCTTCATCCTCCCGCCTTACCAGCACGCCTCGGGCAGCGACTGGTACAAGAATACGGCCAATGCCATCTACCAGAACATATCGTTCATCGATAACTTCGATCCGAAGTATGTGCTGATCCTCTCCGGTGACCACATCTATAAGATGGACTACGCCAAGATGCTGCAGGAGCACATTCAGGCAGGGGCCGACGCGACCATCGCCGTTTACGAGGTGCCCTGGGATGAGGCCCCGCGCTTCGGCATCATGAACTGTGATGAGGAGGGGCGCATCGTCGAGTTTGAGGAGAAACCTGCGGAACCCAAGAGCAATCTGGCGTCTATGGGTATCTATATTTTCTCCTGGTCCGTGCTCAAACCGGCCCTGATTTCCGACGAGGTTGACGAGGCCTCAGCCCATGATTTCGGCAAGAATATCATCCCGAAGCTGCTGCGCGAGGGGAAGAAGCTGATGTCCTATACATTCTCGGGCTATTGGAAGGACGTCGGTACCATCAGCTCCCTCTGGGAGGCGAACATGGATCTCCTGGACAGCCCGGAGACCCTGAATTTCCGCGATGCCAGCTGGCGTATTTACAGCCGTAACCCAGTCAAGCCCGCCCACTTCATCTCGGACCAGGCCACAGTCAAGCACTCCGCCCTGACGGACGGCTGTGTGATCAAGGGCGAGCTGAAGCACTGCGTCTGCTCACACAGCGTCACAGTCGATGAGGGCGCGGTGGTCAAGGACAGCGTCCTGATGCCTGGCGTGCATATCCGAGCCGGAGCCCGTGTGGAGCGGGCGATCATCGGCATGGACGCCATCATTGGCAAGGATGTGGTGATTGGTCAGGGTGATCCGAAGAGCTCACCTTACTACAACAACAAGATCTGCTCCAACAACATCACCCTCATTGATGGCGGTGTCGAGATCAAGGAGGGGGCCGTGATCCCCCCCAACTGCATGGTCACCCATCTGGAGGACGGCCAGGATGACGACACCCTGGTCAGCTACGGCAAGCAGATGCCACTCTAAGGGGAGGAGACACAAGATGATTAAAGATGTATGCGGCCTGATTGTCGCTGACGACTTCCATGTGCAGATGGGCGAACTGGCCCGCCCCCGCGCTCTGGCGGCCATCCCCTTTGCGGGGCGCTACCGCCTGATTGACTTCAGTATTTCCAATATGGTCAATTCCGGTATCCGCCGTATCGCGGTCTCGACCTTTTACAAGTACCAGTCCCTGATGGACCACATCGGGACGGGCTCGGCCTGGGACCTGGACCGTAAGAATGGCGGTCTCTTTCTCCTCCCACCCTACGTCAATGCGGAGTCGCTGAGCGGCGGCAAGGGGGAGGACCTCTCGGGGGTCATCGCCTTTTTCCGCGAACTCAAGGAGCGCTATGTCATCGTCAGCGGCAGCAATTTCGTCCAGAACTGCACCTATGACGAGCTCCTGAACTTCCACATCCAGCGCAAGGCGGACATCACCATACTCTACAACCGCGACGGTGACCGTCCGGGCGAGAATAAGCTGATTCTGGATATGAACCGCCTGGGCAAGGTGAAGACGGTCTACGAAAATCCCCTGCGCCCCATTTCAAACCGCCAGACCCTGGATCTGATGGTCATGGAGCGGGAGTTGCTGGTTAATATTCTGGCTGACGCGGTGGCCAAGGGAGAGCAGAACATCAATTTCAACTACTTCCCCAAACTCTGCGGGCACCTTAATCTCTACGCCATGGAGTACAAGCAGAGCGTGCTGCGCATCAATACCGTACAGGAATACTTCTCCGCAACCATGCAGCTGTTGGAGGAGAAGACACGGCGCGAGATACTGGCCTCAGACTGGCCGATTTTTACCAAGATTAAGGATGAGGCCCCGACCTACTACAGCGACGCCAGCATCGTCAGTAACAGCATGATCTCAGATGGCTGCCTGATCCAGGGCTCACTGGACAACTGCATGGTCTTCCGCGGTGTCACCGTGGGTCCCCAGTCCAAGCTGCGCAACTGCATTGTCTTCCAGGACACACATATCTCGGAGGCCTGCGACCTCGAAAACGTCATCATCGATAAGGATTGCATCATCCGTCCCGGCATCAAGCTGATCGGTCAGGAAGCCTATCCCGTACTCATCGGGAAGGGGGCGGTGGTGTGAGCCAGACAGGGGCGAAATTGAAGGTGCTCATGGCCTCCTCGGAGGTCGCTCCCTTTGCAAAAGTTGGCGGCCTGGCCGATGTTGTCGGCGTCTTGCCGAAGGCCCTTCAGGACACGGGCGAGCTTGACTGCCGCGTCATTATGCCGCTCTATAAGCAGATTAAAGACCGCTATCGGGATGCACTCGAGTTTCTGCGCTGGTCCATGCAGCGCATGGGCTGGAGACAGGCCTACACGGGCCTCTTCCGCCTCTGGAAGGACGGCGTCTGCTTCTATTTCATCGACAATGAATTTTACTTTTACCACGACCAGATTTACCTGGATTACAGCTTCGACATCGAGCGCTACGTCTTCTTCCAGCGGGCGGTCTTGGACTGCCTGGGCGGACCTATGGACTTCTGGCCGGACGTCTTGCACTGCCACGACTGGCAGACGGGTCTAATCCCCTGCCTTCTGGACGCCCACTACCGTCCGGCGGGCTATTTCCGAGAGCTGAAGACGGTCTACACCATCCATAATCTGAAGTACCAGGGCATTCACGGCCAGGAATGGATTCAGGACCTCTGTGACCTGAGTCCGGCGTATATGACAGATTTCGGCCTCCTGAAGGACGGGGCCCCCAACTTCATGAAGGCGGGTATCGTCTATTCCGACGCGGTGACGACGGTTTCGCCGACCTACGCGGAGGAGATTCTCAGCCCCTACTATGGGGAGGGCCTGGATGGCCTGCTCCGCGGCTACGCCTACAAGCTGCGCGGCATACTGAATGGCATCGATTTAGAGGAGTATAATCCCCAGACAGACCCCTACCTCGGCGGCCACAATTATGGACTGGAAAACTGGCGGGAGGCGAAGGCCGCCCTCAAGCGTGAGCTGCATGATGAGCTGGGCTTCAGCTGTCCGACGGACTGGCCCCTGGCGGTGATGATCAGCCGCCTGGTGGACCAGAAAGGTCTGGACCTTCTGCTCCATGTCCTGGACGAGCTGCTGGACTACAATGTTCAGATCGCTGTTCTGGGAACGGGGGACCCGCGCTATGAGGAGGCCCTGCGGGCGGTGGCGGCCCGCCGCCCGGACCGCTTCGCGGCCTGCATCACCTTCAACAATGCCCTGGCCCACCGCTTCTACGCGGCCTCGGATCTCTTCTTGATGCCCTCGCTCTTTGAACCCTGCGGCCTCTCCCAGTTGATTGCCATGCGCTATGGCTCCCTGCCCATCGTCCGTGAGACGGGCGGCTTGCGGGATACGGTCCAGGCCTATAATCAGCACACAGCCCAGGGGAACGGCTTTTCGTTCCGAAACATCAACGCCCATGAATTCCTCTTTGTGAGCCAGTACGCCATAGACTGTTACTGGCGGGCCAAGGAGCACTGGCCCCTGTTGGTGGAACACGCGATGACGGGGGACTACAGCTGGACGCGGGCGGCGGGGGACTACCTGGATCTCTACCGCCAGATCTGCGGCTAGCGCTTCTCTGACTGACTCTGACGGGGGGCAGGAGGCCCGGCCAGACTCACTGCCAGGGGGACTCCGACAGGGCCTGTGCTATAATCAGTAGGATATTGCGTCCCCCGTTCCCGGGGTGGAGCTCTGGATTTAGGGGGCTCCAAGCAGGCCCAGGGACGGTCGTGGACAGGAGAGGAGTAGCGATTCATGAAGGATAATTCACAGAACCTGACCGCTGAGCTCGGCGAGAAGCAGTGCTGTCCTGAGGCCCTGAAGGAGGCCCAGCGCCTGGAGCAGGCGCAGAAGGAGTCCGTCCCTGAGACCGGCAAGGGCCAGCAGCCTGAGGGCGTGCCCGCCGTGACGGAAGAAGACCACAAGAAGAATCCCTCTGACGTGGCCTACGGCGTGCGTAAGGACTGAGTTCCTCTCCGCCGTAGCCCCCCTGTGCGAAGCCCCAGGCCAGTCGTTGCGAACTGAGCCCTTTACGGGGCCTCGCCGAGTATAGGATGAGCGGTCCCGACCCTCTCCCGACAGCTTAGGGAAGGGGGCGGGACTTTTTTCTTCCCGATTAAAGAAAGCCATGCCCATGCACTGTATACATCACAGCCGTAATAGCAAGTACCGACACCCCTTTGGGGCCCGTCCAGCTGGCTCCAGACTGAGTCTCTGCCTGGAGATTCAGGAAGCGGAGCAGGACATTGACTTCGTACTTTTGCACTACGCTTACGGCCTGGAACGCTTTGATGAGGGCTGCCTCATGCTCCGGCCCAGCTCCTATGCGCAGCAGGGCCGTTTTCGCCAGTCTCTGACGGAGGCGGGCCTGGCCCAGCCTGGTGTCTATGGGGCCAATCTGGCCCTGCCTGGTGATGCGGGCCTCTTTTTTTACTGGTTTGAGATTCGTTTCTGTGACCGCAGCCGCCTCTACGTCCACGCCTATGCCCACAGCTGGGATGGGGCGGCGGTCTCAGACCAGGCCCCGCGGGTGCACAGTGGGGGCATCGAGGGACCAGAACCCTTCCAGGTCACGCTCTACTGCCGGGACTTCCGTGTTCCAGCCTGGTTTGCGGGACGCCTGATGTATCAGATTTTCCCTGATCGCTTTGCCCGGTCACGAGACTTTCATCCGGAGGACCTGCACCGGGTCCCGCACCGGGAAGCGGAGCGTATCTTCCACGAGTCCTGGGCCGAAGATGTGGATATTGAGGGCCGTCCGGAGACGGGCTACCTGGCCTGTGACTTCTACGGGGGAAGCCTGCGGGGCATTGAGGAGCATCTGGATCACCTGGAAAAGCTGGGGGTGCATGTCCTCTATTTGAATCCGATTTTTGAGGCCCGGAGCAATCACCGCTATGACACGGCGGACTACATGCGCATCGATCCCCTCCTGGGGACGGAGGAGGATTTTTGCCGTCTGGTAAAGGCGGCGGAGGAGCGGGGCATCTCGCTGGTTCTGGACGGGGTGTTCAGCCATACGGGGGCGGACTCTGTTTATTTCAATAAGTACGGCAATTATCCGGGCCGGGGCGCCTACCAGGCGGCGGTGGAGAAGAGCGCTTCGGACTATTATGGCTGGTACCGCATCTATGGGGCCAAGGAGAATTACCGCTACGACTGCTGGTGGGGCTTTGAAGAGCTGCCCGCGGTGAATGAGAACGACCTCGCCTTCCGGGACTACATCCTGGGGGAACAGGGGGTGATTCGCTACTGGCTGCGCAGGGGGGCAAGGGGCTTTCGCCTGGATGTCTCCGATGAGTTGCCAGACAATTTCCTGCGCAGTCTGCGACGCTCGGTCAAGTACCAGGACCGCGATGCGGTGATCATGGGTGAGGTCTGGGAGGATGCGTCGAAGAAGCTGAGTTATGGCCAGTTCCGGGACTTCCTCTTCGGTCGCAGCCATGACTGTGTGATGGGCTACCCCTTCCGCCAGGCCCTGCTGGACTTCTTCCGTGAGGAGCAGTCAGCGGAGCAGCTCTGTGAGCGTCTGGAGGCGATCCGGGAGCAGTACCCTCCGATGGCCTACGCTGCGGACATGCACCTGCTCTCGAGCCATGACGTACCGCGCTTTATTACGGCGGTGGCGGGCGATCCGATGCCGGAGACCCGTGAGGCCCAGGGCCGCCTGCGCCTGACGCCGGAGCAGCGCCGCCTGGGCCGTCGCCGCCAGGGCCTGGCCTACGCTCTGACCCTGCTTTTCCCCGGCAGTCCGGCGATCTACTATGGGGATGAGCGCTTGGTGGAGGGCTATCGCGACCCCTTTAATCGGCGGACCTTCCCCTGGGAGGCCCTACCCTGGTCGGATCAGGCTAAGGGGATAGAGGAGGAGCTGGCCGCCCTGTCTCAGCTCCGCTCGAGCCGCAGGGTGCTGGAGCTGGGACAGATCCAGTGGCTGGCCGCCCAGGGGCGCTGTCTGGCCTTCCGCCGCCACTTCGTCCGGGGCCGTGACCTCCTGGGGCGGCCCGTGGAGGCGACGGAGCGGGATGACGAGGTTCTGGTCCTGCTCAATAGCGGCTCCGAGACCTGGGTCTATGGAGACAGGCAGGTGGCAGCCTATACGGTGGAGGCCTGGTCCGGTTCAGAATGCCTGCTTCGCCAGAACTATGGAGATTAGGGGGGGAGGCACAAGATCTGGTGCTTAAACCTTTCAAAAACACAACATTAAGTAATTTTTCTGTAATAAAGAGGCGGCCAGTGGCCGTCTCTTGTATATTTACGCCCTCTCGCGCATAAAACAGGGTGGAAACCTGGACCTGGCCACAGCCTGGGAAACAGCTGTCCTGAGCCGTGGAGCAAGCAGGGCTACAAGGGGCTCTCTCCGGCCCCGGATTCCGGCCTGGGCTTAATGATTCTGTATAGCGAGGAATAAATACGCAAACACAACATATTGTGTTTTGATCTTGACTTTTACCACAATATAGTCCACGATAGCCTCATTCAGCCTGAGGAGGAAACGAGCGATGCAGCGCAGTGTGAATAGAGAACTAGAGGTTATTAAGCGTGATGGGCGGAGGCTGCCCTTTGATCGACAAAAAATTGTTGTGGCTATAGAAAAAGCCATGCGTTCTTCGGCCGGGGTCTACGTGGCTGGTCAGGCCGAGCAGATTGCTGCCGAAATCGAGGACTTCGCCCGTTCCTGCCCGGGGCCGATGACCATCTACGGCATTGAAGAACAGGTCTACTATAAGCTCCTGCACTGTGACAATCCGGCCACGGCCAGGGCCTATGAGAGCTATCGTTCCGTCCAGGCCTACAAGCGCCAGATGAACACGATTGACGAGGACATCGTGGGCATACTCCAGCGGAGCAACCGTGGCGTCATGGATGAGAACTCCAACAAGGACGCGAATGTTATTAGCACGCAGCGTGATCTCATTGCCGGGGAGGTCTCCAAGGACATCGCCCGCCGCCTCCTGATGCCGACGGATATTGTCATGGCCCATGACTCGGGAGCCATTCACTTTCACGACATGGACTATATCGTGCAGCCGATGTTTAACTGCTGCCTGGTCAATTTGAAGGACATGCTGGAAAAGGGCACGGTGATCAACGGCAAGCGCATTGACAGTCCGAAGAGCTTCCAGGTGGCCTGTACGGTCACCACCCAGATCATCGCCCAGGTGGCCAGCGGCCAGTTTGGCGGCCAGAGTATCAATGGTGTGGACCGCATTCTGGCCCCCTATGTCCGCAAGAGCTACGAGAAATACTTCCAGCAGGCCTTGAAGGAACAGCGCGAGGTCTACGGCCTGGCTGAGGACGCCCAGAAAGCAGGGGAGATCGCCTGGCAGCGGACGAAGAAGGAAATCAAGGACGGTATCCAGACCATCCAGTACCAGATCAACACCCTGATGACCACCAATGGTCAGGCCCCCTTCGTCACCCTCTTCATGCACTTCCTTCCTGACGATCCCTATGCCGCAGAGGCGGCCCTCATCCAGGAGGAGATCCTGAGCCAGCGCCTCCAGGGCATCAAGAACGAGGCCGGCGTCTATGTGACCCCTGCCTTCCCGAAGCTCATCTACGTCCTCGATGAGCACAACGTCCACCCCGATAGTCCCTACTACTACCTGACGCGCCTCGCCGCGGAGTGTACGGCCAGGCGCATGTACCCGGACTATATTTCGGCAAAAATGATGCGCAGCTTCTATGAGGGCAACGTCTACGCCCCCATGGGCTGCCGGGCCATACTCCCTGTCTGGCGCAACGAGGAGGGGGAGGCGGTTTTTGATGGCCGCTTCAACATGGGTGTAGTCAGCCTCAACCTGCCTCAGATCGGCATCCTGGCCCAGGGCTCTGACGAGCGCTTCTGGGAGCTCTTTGAGAAGCGCCTGGACCTTGTCAAAAAGGCCCTGCTCTTCCGCTATGACCTCCTCAAGGACGTCACGAGTGATGTCAGTCCCATTCACTGGCAGCACGGGGCCATCGCCCGCCTGGAGCCGGGCCAGCCCATCTACCCTCTGCTCCAGAACAGCTACGCCACCATCTCTATGGGCTATATCGGTCTCTATGAGCTGACCCGCCTGATGCGCGGCTGCTCCCACACCCAGCCCGAGGGCCAGGACTTCGCTCTGGCGGTGATGCGGCGCATGAAGCAGGCCACGGAGGACTGGAAGGCCGAGACAGGACTGGGTTTTGCCCTCTATGGCACGCCCGCCGAGAGTTTGACCCACCGCTTCTGCCAGATTGACCGCCAGCGCTTCGGGGACATTGAGGACGTCACCGACAAGGGCTACTACACGAATTCCTACCATGTGGACGTGCGTGAGCCCATCACGGTATTTGAGAAATTTGATTTTGAAAGCCAGTTCCAGAAACTCTCCACCGGGGGGATGATCAGCTACGCCGAAATCCCGAATATGAGCCAGAACCTGGAGGCTCTGGAGACCATGATTCGCTATATCTACGAGCACATCACCTATGCGGAGTTCAACACCAAGAGCGACTACTGCCACTGTTGCGGCTTCGACGGGGAGATCGTGGTCAATGCCGCGGGTGAGTGGGAGTGCCCGAACTGCCATAACCAGGAGCGCCGCAAGCTGACGGTCATCCGTCGGACCTGCGGCTACCTGGGGGAGAATTTCTGGAACGAGGGGCGGACGAAGGAAATCAACGCCCGCGTCCTGCACATCTGATGCAGGCCAGGAAAGGAGCTTCGCAGTGAACTATGCCCAGCTGCGTCCCATGGACGTCGCCAACGGGCCAGGCATCCGCGTCAGCCTCTTCGTCAGCGGCTGCACCCATCGCTGTCCCCAGTGCTTCAACGCCCTGTATCAGGACTTTGACTACGGCCAGCCCTGGGGTCCAGAGATTGAGGCCCAGCTGCTGGCGGCCCTGAAGAATCCCCTGGTCTCCGGCCTCAGCCTGTTGGGGGGTGAACCGATGCAGAATCTCTGGCTGGGCCCCGTCCTGGACCGCGTCTATGCCCAGTTGGGGCCCTTCCAGGACCAGCGGCCCATCTGGCTCTACTCCGGCTACACCTACGAGCAGATTCTGGAAGACCCAGAGCGCCTGGACCTGCTCCGCCGCTGTGCCGTCCTGGTTGACGGCCTCTATGTTGAGGCCCTGCGCGATCTGAAACTGCGCTTCCGCGGCAGCAGTAACCAGCGCCTCATTGATGTCCCGGCCTCCCTGGCCGGGGGGAGGGTCCAGCTCTGGCAGCCCTAATGCTATGCTATAGGCGATTCGGCAGAGCTCCTGCCGGCTCAGAACGACCTAGCGCCTCTGGAAAAGGAGACCCTCCCTGTGATCGCCTACATCTGTTTTTCTCTTGTCCTGGCCCTGATTGCGGTCCTCGTCATCTATCGGGACCGCCGCAGTCTGGCCTCGGCCCTGACGCTCAGTATCTTTTTTGCCTCACTCTATGTGGGGCTGATCCTCTATCTGGTACAGCAGGGCACGGCGGGGCAGGAACTGGCCCTAAAATGGCTGCGCTGGCTGATCATCTGGCCCCTGCTGGCCTTCGCTCTCCTCTCCTTCGTCCTGATTGCGAACGGCTTCTATCTGATTTACCGTGAGGGCTTCGCCTGGACCTTTTTGCAAAACAGCCTTCTCGGCCTGGCCAATATGCTGCTCATACTTTGTGCCTCCGCCAGCCTGCACCGGGCCCTGTTCAGCCAGGGTCTGGAGCGCATCCTCTGGGAGGGGCTCCTGCTGGGCCTCATCATGATTTACAGCGCGGCCATGTTCGGCCTGCTCAGCCTGCTCATCTACAGCCAGATCTACCGCCTGCTCCCCAAGGAAGCGGGGCCTGAATACATTATGATTCTCGGCTGCGGTCTGCGTCGGGATGGCAGCCTGAGCCCCTTGTTGCGCCAGCGTGTGGACAAGGCCTTCAAGATTTGGGAGCGTCTGGAGCGCCAGGCTGTACTCCTCCCCTCAGGGGGAAAGGGGGCGGATGAGCTCTGTTCTGAGGCCGAGGCCATGGCGCGCTATCTCCTGGGCCGGGGCGTTCCGGCGGAGAAGCTCCTGCTTGAGGCCCAGAGCCGCAATACGGAGGAGAACTTTGCGATGGCGAAAGTTCTTATGGACCAGCGGGAGGCGGGACGTCCCTACGAACTGCTCTTCGTCAGCAGCAACTATCACATTTTCCGGGCTGGCCTGATTTCCCGTGACCTGGGCCTGGTGGCGGATGGTATTGGCTCGCGGACCGCCGCCTACTATTGGCCCACGGCCATGCTCCGAGAGTTCGTGGCAATCCTGGTCCGCCACCGCCGCTACGCCCTGGCCTACCTGAGCTTCGTGGTCTTTGTCGTCCTCCTCTTCTTCTTCCTGCGCTCGGCCCTCCTGGTTTCGGCGCTGTGAATCCAAAGCGAGGGGGTATAATAGTGAGCAGTTTAGATGGATAAGGAGCGTAAAACCGCGATGCCTGATAGAGAAAGGGAGGGCCTGGCCCCCCTCGGGCTTGAGACCCAGGAGCCCAGAGAAAAAGTGGAAAGAGCTGCCCTCTTGACGGAGCTGGCGGAGCAAAACGTGGAGCAGGGGCAGCGGCGGCGCAAGAAGCGCGGCGGGGCCCTGCTGCGCTATGGCAGCTGCCTGATTCTGGGCCTGCTCGTCGGGGCCCTCTGCACCATGTTCGCCTACAGGTCCATGCAGGACTCCGAGTTCCTGCGCCTTCGTGTAGGTCAGGGAAAGGAGCAGCTGGAACTGGGCATCTCCGCCGAGGCGGATGAGGCCACGCAGCAGAACTTCCGCAAGCTGGGGGGCATGTTGGAGACCGTGCGCGACAATTTCTATGAAGAACCTTCGACCAAGGTCCTGCTGGAGGCCCTGGCCCAGGGCTTCCCAGCCCAGATGGGCAATCCCTATACCTTCTATATGAGTAAGGAGCAGCACGAGCTCTGGGAGAGTTCCGGCCGTGGCGACTATGTTGGCATCGGAGCAACCGTCCGCAATGATCGTGGCCGCTACATCATCAATGAGGTCCTTGCGGACAGTGGGGCCGAGGCCGCGGGGCTCAAGGTCGGGGATGAGATCCTGAGCGTGGGCGAGCAGCCTGCCAGCAGTTTCCAGAATCTGGAAGATATGGTCAGCCTCGTGCGGGGTGAGGAGGGGACTTCGGTGACGCTGGAGATCCTGCGTCCGGACGGACGGCAGGAGCGGCTGAGCATCGAACGCCGCCGCATCCAGGTGCAGGAGGTTTCCAGCCAGTTGATTGGCAAGGACATCGGCTATATGAGTCTCCGTGAGTTTTCCCGCACCCTGCCGGAACAGTTTTCCAAGGCCCTGAAAAAACTGAAAGACAGGGGGGCAAAAAAACTGATCTTCGACATGCGCGGCAACCCTGGAGGAGACGCCAACGCCCTGGTCCAGGTCCTGGATGAACTTCTGGATGCGGGGGAGGTGGCCCGCATCGTGGGCCGCGAAAATGGCCAGGACATGGACATGGCCTGGACGACTAAGGATGGGGGGATTTTTGCCGAGGGCACAGCGATCAGCATCCTCCTGGACAGCAACACAGCCTCGGCGGCGGAACTCTTCTCAGGCTGCCTGCGCGACCGGGTCGGGGCCCAGCTGCTGGGCCAGAAGAGCTTCGGCAAGGGTTCGGGTACGGTGACCTACAGCTTTGAAGATGGTTCGGCAATGAATGTGACCATCTTCCGCTACGTCCTCCCAGGTGGAGAGTGGATTGAGGGCGAGGGCCTGAAACCCGACCAGGAACTGGAACTGCCCGAAGATCCGAGCCAGCTGGTTTATATGGAGAAGCAGCCGACTGAGGAGCAGCTGCAGAGGGATCCCTGGGTCCAGCAGGCCCTGAAGAGCCTGGAGGGGCGCTGAGTATCCCGGAAAAAGGGAGACGAGCCTGGGCGGCCGAAGATACTGAAAGGCAAACAGCCTGGTCCTAGTGAAGGGCCAGGCTGTTTTCTTCTTTTTTGGCAGGCGCTTGCCTCCTGCGGCCAATGGCCGGGCCCCGCCAGGGAAGCTAGCGGATGATGAGGCAGAGCAGCCAGACCGCGAGGGCCAGGCCAAAACGCCAGTTCAAGCGGGGGGGCTCCCCAATCAGGAGGGCTGTGTAGTGGCGGTCCTTCTCGCTCCACTGGTGGGCCTCTTCACTGTAGCGATTTCGTCCGTAGAGCCTGGCCCGCTGACCTCCGTGGAGGCCGGCCAGCTTCCCCTCCTCACTGAGGCGTTCTCTGAGGAAGCGGTAGAGGAAGATGAGAAGGAGGCCGGAAAGCAGGGCGAGGACGCCCATCGTGATCGGTTTGTGGTAGCCCTCCAACGGGATGGAGAGTATATCCTCGAGGGAGAATTGGGGAATGGCTCCGCTCAGGAAGAGCTGTGAGCAGGCGAAACCGAAGTGCAGGATGATGGGGAGGGCGAGGCCGTGCCCGAGGTCCTGGATTTTGGACAGGAGGAGGCCGAGCAGGAAGGGGGCTGCCAGATAGAGGGGATCGCAGAAGAAGACTGCGTAGCAGAGGCCCTGGAGGAGGCGGCGGAGGAAGCGGCTATTTATGGCGTTAAGCGAACGACCCAGAAAGCCGCGGAAGAAGAGCTCATCCAGGATGGCGGGGCAGAGCACGGCGACGATGAAGAGGGGGGGATAGGCCGACCACTGCTGGGCCAGATAGCTGTGAGGCAGACCCTGGCTGGGCAGCTTGAGATTCAGGCTGAGGACGAGGACGTTGAGCAGGTTGTTGACACTGCTGAAGCAGAGGGCTGCGGGAAAACCCATCAGGAGAGTCAGGCCGAGGGTGAGGCCGTCGAAGCGCCGCCGCCCCCAGTAGGCCTCGGGGGAGAGGGGGTAGAGGCGGGTCAGCAGGACCAGGGGGAGGCTGAAGGCCAGGACATAGAGCAGGACGCGGCTGATGAGATAGGCGGAGAAGCTGGACTGGGCGAAGAGACCCTGGTGGGGAATCAGACGCCAGGCGCTGTTGAGCAGGAGTATGACCAGTCCCTGGAAGACGAGGAGGGCCGCACTGATGTTGAGGAGCATGCGCTTGCCCAGGACGCGGTGCAGGAGGCGGGCACAGAGATGGGCCCGCTCCAGGCCCGGGCCCTCATCACCTGGGGCGGGCGACTCCCTGCGGCTGCGGCGCTTTCCGCGCTTAAATCTAGTGTTCCTGGGAGTGTCCTTTTTTTCAGGCTTTTCTTCAGATTTTTCGGCCCTTTCCTCCGGGGACTGAGCGCCCTTTGCGGCGGCCTCCTCAGGAGTTTCAGGAGCAACGGGGACATCAGGGGTATCGGCGGCTTCAGGAGCATCAGGAGCATCGGGAGCTTCAGGAGCATCAGGGCTGGCCCCGGACAGGGGCTCAGCTCCGGCTACCGCCGCAGTCTGCTCCGGGCTATCCGCCTGGACTTCCTCGGAGGAGTCGGCCCCCTCTTCGGGACTGGGGACTCTCCCTTCGGAGGCGGCGTCCGCCACCCCCTCTGTTGACCTGCCCAGCCCGGCTTCAGAGCTCCGCTTGCCCGTCTCCTGGTGAAAGCGCGGGGCCGAGCCGTGGACAGCCAGGGTCTTTAGTCCCTGCTCCGCCTGGCCCTGCCCTTTTTTATCGGCCCCCTCCTGGTCCGCAGGTGCGGCCGCTAAGGTCCCGTCCGAGGGCTTTCCGCCCTGCAAATCCTGTCTCTCCTGTTCCCGCGTCTCAGTCATGCCCTGCTCCCTCTAGTTAATGGGATATAGTATAGCGGAAGGCAGGGAGCGCCTCAATTTTTGAGGGGGCCAGAGCTCCACTGGGGGCCAGAAACGAAACTGTGATTGGGCGCACAGTAGCTGCGCTCTGTATCAGCTGGGAAAAAGTCTGGATATAATAGCTAAAAAAGGAGCAAATACTCCCGAGGCATCTTTCGCAATTGGGCGAAATGACAGCAGTTTTCCCCTTTTTCCCTTGTGTATACCCCAGGATTTAAGCTATACTAACAAAAGTAGTTTGTAGCCTCCCCCACAGTGTGGAAGGCAAGAAACAGGAGGATTAGTATGATCAAAGTTGGCATTAACGGTTTTGGCCGTATCGGCCGTCTGGTCTTCAAGGCGCTCTGCGATCAGGGGCTCTTGGGCAAGGAGATTGACGTCGTCGCCGTTGCGGACGTCACCACCGATGCGGATTATTTCCTTTATCAGCTGAAGTATGATTCCACGCAGGGCAAGTTCGAGCACGAGCTCGCCGCCAAGAAGAGCGAGGGCGCCGAGGAGAACGACATCATCGTTGTCGACGGCCACGAGGTCCGCTGCGTCATGGCCCAGCGCAACCCCGCCGACCTGCCCTGGGGCAAGCTCGGTGTGGACTACGTCATCGAGTCCACGGGTCTTTTCACCAACAAGGATGCCGCCGCTGGCCACCTGCAGGCCGGTGCGAAGAAGGTCATCATCTCCGCTCCTGGTAAGGGCGGCGTGAAGACCCTCGTCATGGGCGTCAACCACGAGGAGTACAACAGCGAGACCGACGATGTCGTGTCCAACGCTTCTTGCACCACCAACTGCCTGGCCCCTGTGGTCCACGTCCTGATGAAGGAAGGCATCGGCATCGAGACGGGTCTGATGACCACCATCCACTCCTACACCGCCACCCAGAAGGTGGTCGATGGTCCTTCCAAGAAGGACTGGAGAGGCGGTCGTGCCGCAGCCATCAACATCATCCCCTCCACCACTGGTGCCGCCAAGGCTGTCGGTGAGGTCCTGCCCCAGACCAAGGGCAAGCTGACGGGTATGAGCTTCCGTGTCCCCACCCCGACGGTGTCGGTGGTCGACCTGACCTTCCGCTCCGAGAAGGAGACCAGCATTGAGGAGCTGGACGCCCTGATGAAGAAGGCTTCCGAGACCTACCTCAAGGGCGTGCTGGGCTACTGCCAGGACGATGTCGTCTCCACGGACTTCATCCACTGCGAGCTCTCCTCCATCTATGACAGCAAGGCTACCCTGGAGAACAACCTGCCTGGCGAGAAGCGCTTCTTCAAGCTGGTCTCCTGGTACGACAACGAGTGGGGCTACTCCAACCGTGTCGTCGATCTGCTGAAGTACATGGTTGAGAAGGACGCCTAAGGCCCGGAGCCTCAGCGCCTTAACTCAGCTGCTAGACAGTAATATCAGGGGACGGGGCCTGGCCTCGTCCCCTTTTATATGCCGCTTCGTACAGCTGCCCAGAAGAGGTCGGGGGATTTTACCCAGATGCCCGTAGTCTCGGTAAGCTGTATAGGATTAGAGATAAAACTTTGTTATAATTTAGGCAGAAAACACAGGAGGAAGGACCTTGGGAGAGAAAAAAGTGCCACAGCGGCAAGACAATTGTTATCTGGTATTCCCAGCCTATAACGAGGAAGCCAACATTCAGAAACTGCTTGAGGCCTGGTATCCCGTTGCGGAGGCCCTGGGTCCGGAGAGTCGTATCCTTGTACTCGATGACGGCAGCCGCGATCGCACGGCGGAGATTCTGAATAACTGGGCCCAGACACATCCCCAGCTGCTGGTCTACAGCCTCCCTAACAAGGGGCATGGGCCGACGGTGCTGCGGGCCTTCGACCTCGCCCTGGAGCAGGGGGCGGACTATGTCTTCCAGACGGACTCCGACGGCCAGACCCAGGCTGAGGATTTCTGGAAACTCTGGGAAGCCAGAGGGGATTATGAGCTTCTGGCTGGTCGCCGCCAGAAACGGGAAGATGGTCTGCAGCGCCGCATGGTCTCCTGGGTCCTGTCTCTGGTGCTGCTCCTCTTCTACCGTGTCTGGGTGGCGGACAGCAACGTGCCTTTCCGTCTCTATCCCCGAGGCATACTGGAGATTCTGCTCGGGGGCTTTGAAGACAGGAATTTCGCCCTGCCCAATGCCTGTATGATGGCCCTGTCGCGCAGGTTGAACTTGCGCATTCGGCGCATCCCGATACGCTTTCGGCCCCGCCAGGGTGGGAAGAACACCATCAACTGCCGACGTATTTTCGCCATTGGACTGGGGGCCCTGAAGGCCTTCCACCGCCAGGGGAAGAACTGGCGGGCCTATGAAGGGGAGGCGCGGAGCCGCCTTCAGGCCTGGAGGGAAGGCAGGTAATGTGGAGGATTCGCCAGTCTTAGGGCTGGCATCCTGATAGAGTTGGCAGCTTTCTTAAGAAAGGAGAAGAACATGCAGATCACGATCGTCGGTATTGGGATGAAGGTCGGTGAGCAGCTCAAGGAGAAGGTTGAGAAGAAACTGCGCCGCTATGATCGTCTCGCGGGTGAGGATGCCTCTGTTCAGGTCAAACTGAGTCCGGAGGGGGAGGACAAGAAGGTGGAAATCACCATCAAGCGTCGTGGCTCCTACCTGCGGGCCGAGGCCGTCTCCGAGGACCTGATGGACGCCCTGGATGAGACGGTGCGCGTGATGGATCGGCAGATCCGCAAGCAGAAGACACGCCTGTCCAAGAAGCACAGCAGGGACTACAGCCACCTCACAGCCTACCTGGAAGAACTGGCCAAGGAGGAGCTGCCTGTCCCCGAGCGCGACGAGCTGACCAAGGAGGGGAAGCTCATCCGCCGCAAGAGCTTCGAGATCGAGGAGATGACGGCCGAAGAGGCCTGCTTGCAGATGGAACTGCTGGGCCATGGTTTCCTGCTCTTCCTCTCCCCGGAGGACCACCAGGTCTGCCTTGTCTACAGACGGCGTGATGGCGACTACGGCTTGATTGAGCCTGAATATACCTGAAATTACGGGCCCCAGCCGGGCTTGAACTCGGCTGGGTAGTCCAGGCGGAGCCGTCACGCATGAAGCTTTTATGGGACGGCAGCTCCGGCGACAGGTCGCAGCCCCTTCGGGGCTGTGACCTGTTTTCGATTAGCCCTCTGTGAGCTCTTGATTTTTGCCTCTGTCCTTTTGGTAGTGTTTAACAGCAACTCCCCGCGATGCGAAACGAAATAAATAAAAAATTGTGGGATTTTTCTGGAAAAATCTGTTTTTCTCCGCTTACTTATAGTACAATTCAACGCTGTAAGCAGGTGCGCCGCTCCAGAATTTTGGAGGGCGGACACATATCAGAGCAGCGACAGATACCGCTGTCCGGCCACCAGGAGTGGCCGTGGAGGGAACTGCGCTGGAGGAGGACTTTACTATGAGCGAGCGCATTGTCATCGTCGGCGCGAACCATGCAGGTACGGCCTGCGCCAATCAGATTCTGGCAGCCAAGCCGGATGCGGAGCTGCTGATCATCGACCGCAATAACAACATCAGCTTCCTGGGCTGTGGCATGGCCCTGTGGATTGGATCCCAGATCAGCACGGGCGACGGCCTGTTCTACTGCCAGCCTGAGATCTTCCGGGAGAAGGGGGCCAAGGTGCGCATGGAGACCGAGGTCACCTCGGTGGACTACGAGCGGCGCATCCTGAGCTGCCGTGACAAGAAGACTGGGGCGGTGGACGAGCTTCCCTTCGATAAGCTGGTCCTGGCTACGGGCAGCTCCCCGGTGCGCCCGCCGATTCCGGGTATCGAACTGGAGAACATCCAGCATGCGAAGCTCTTCCAGGATGCCAAGAAGGCTGTGGAGCAGCTGCAGAACGACGAGCACATTAAGCGGGTCTGCGTCGTCGGCGCGGGTTACATCGGCGCCGAGCTGGCCGAGGCCTACCAGCGCCGCGGCAAGCAGGTGACGCTGATCGACACGCTGGACCGCATCCTGGGCACCCACTTTGACAAGGACTTCTCCGACCAGATGGCCGAGCGCCTGCAGCAGAATGGCATCGAGCTGCGCCTGAACGAGCGCGTCACGGCCTTCGAAGGTGAGGGCAAGGTTGAGACCGTCGTCACGGACAAGGGCCGGGTGGAGACGGACCTCGTCCTCTTCTGCATCGGCTTCCGTCCGAACAGCGAGCTGGGCGGCGGCAAGCTGGAGCTCTTCCGCAATGGAGCCTTCCAGGTCAATCTGAACCAGGAGACCTCCGTGCCAGGCGTCTACGCCATCGGCGACTGCGCCACGGTCTACGACAACTCCCTGCAGGCCACCAGCTACATTGCCCTGGCCACGAATGCGGTGCGCAGCGGTATCGTGGCGGCCCTCAATATCTGTGGTCTGAAGGCCGAGTCCCTGGGTGTCCAGGGTTCCAGTGGCCTCTGTCTCTACGACCTGAAGATGGTCTGCACGGGCCAGAGCATGTACAGTGCGGAGCAGGCGGGGATTAAGGCGAAGTCCGTGGACTTCCGCGACCTGCAGAAGCCGGCCTTTATGAATGAGGCGGGCGAGAATCCCGAGGTGCAGATCCGCATTGTCTACCGCGAGGATAACCACGAGGTGATTGGCGCCCAGCTGATGTCCGAGTACGATATGTCAGCCGTCATCCACATGTTCTCCCTGGCCATCCAGGAGCGGGTGACCATCGAGCGCATCGCCCTGCTGGACATCTTCTTCATGCCTCACTTCAACCAGCCCTACAACTACATCACCATGGCGGCCATCTCCGCCCAGTAAGTGCAGCGGCGTCAGCTTGTGCCCCCTTTTGTGGCTCAGCTCTAAGACCAGCCTGAGAGTCCCCGGTCGGCGCTCCGACCAGGGGCTCTTTTTCGTCCAGCCAGGGTCCTGCTCAGCCTGTGCTAAGATAGAGTTTACGGATTTTGCCCCCTAGTCCTGGCCTGTCTACTGGGCGGCAATGGGGAGAGAAAGGAAGCGCGCCGTGATGCAGACAGCGGAATCGAAATTACTGGAAGGCTTGAACCCGGAGCAGAAGGAGGCGGTGGCCACGCTCTCGGGGCCTCTGCTCATCCTGGCGGGGGCAGGTTCAGGTAAGACGCGTGTGCTCACCCGCCGCATCGCCTACCTCCTGGAGCAGGGCTGCTGTCGTCCGGGGGAGATTCTGGCCATCACTTTTACCAATAAGGCGGCCCGTGAGATGCAAGAGCGCGTGGCAGAGCTGATTGGGCCCCGCGCCAGGACGATGTGGATTGGCACCTTTCACTCCATGTTTGCCCGCATCCTGCGCAGCCATGCGGAGCTCCTGGGCTATACGGGCAGCTACAGCATCACGGACACGGCCGACCAGCAGCAGATGATCCGCGACATCCTCCGCGAACTGGGCTACGACGAGAAGCAGCTTGAGCCCCGCAGTTGTCTGAATTTTATTTCTAGATATAAGAATCAGCTCAAGGGGCCAGACCAGGCCCTGGCTGAGCAGCGGGGACTGGAACAGCGTAAGGCGGCGGTCTACAGCCGCTACCAGGAGCGCCTCAAGCGCAGCAACTGCATGGACTTCGACGACCTTCTGATGCTCTCCGTCCGCCTTTTTCAGGAGCAGCCTGAGCTGCGGGCCCAGTATCAGGAGCGTTTCCGCCACATTCTGGTCGATGAGTACCAGGACACGAACCACGCCCAGTACCAGCTGATACGGCTCCTCGGCATGGGCCACCGCAATGTCTGTGTCGTGGGGGATGACGACCAGTCGATCTATGGCTTTCGCGGGGCGGATGTGCGCAATATCCTGGACTTCGAGAAGGACTATCCCGAGTGCCGGGTAATCAAGCTGGAGCGCAATTATCGCTCCACCGCCCACATTCTTGAGGCGGCCAATACGGTCATCGCCAACAATCAGTCACGCAAGGCCAAGCGCCTGTGGACGGAGCAGGATAAGGGGGAAAGGGTCCAGCTCATCCGGGCCCGTAATCATTTTGACGAGAGCCGCTATATCGCCCAGGAAATTGAGCGCCTGAGGAAGGGCGGGGCGGCCTATCGGGACTGTGCCATTCTCTACCGTATCAACGCCCTGTCCCGCCAGTTCGAGCAGGCTCTGCGTGAGGAGGGCATCCCCTATCGTATTTACGGTGGCCTGCGCTTCTACGACCGCAAGGAAATCAAGGACGCCCTGGCCTATCTGCGTCTGATCGCCTCTGAGCGCGACGAGCTGGCCTTCCTGCGGGCCATTGCTGTGCCGAAACGCGGTATTGGCGAGCAGACGCTGGAGCAGCTGCGGCGGCTCTCGGCCCTGACAGGCCTGCCCCTCCTCGGCGTGGCGCGCCAGGCGGAGACCCATCCGGACTTGAAGCGCCAGGCGGCCAAGCTCAAGACCTTTGCCGCCGTCATTGACGGACTGCGGGACTTGCTGCTCCAGAACAGCCTGCCCTTCGATGCCTATATTCAGGAAGTGCTGAGAGCTTCGGGTCTGGAGGATGAGCTGCAGAAGGATGTGGAGGCCAAGAAAGAGCGTGCAGCTGAGCGCCAGGCCAACGTACAGGAACTCCTGTCCGATATCATCCAGTTTGCCCGCCTGGACCTCCCCGTGGAGGAGGCTCTTGAGTCTGGGACAGAGCTGCGGTCCGGGGGGGCTGAAGCGCTGCCGGGAGCTCAGACTGCGGCTTCTGTGGGAGCGGTGGAGGACCTGCCGACAGCGGAGCTGGATCGTCCTGGGGCAGGGCCTGGCGGTCCCAGCCTGGAAGAGCTGTTGGAGGCCTTCCTGGCGCGTACGGCCCTCTACAGTGAGCTGGACAAGGACGCGGACCAGGAGGAGGGGACGAACTTTGTCCACCTGATGACAGTCCATGCCTCCAAGGGGCTGGAATTCCCCTATGTATTTCTTCCAGCGATGGAAGTGGGGGTCTTTCCGGGCAAACGGGCCCTGGTGGAAAATGAGCTCGAAGAGGAGCGCCGCCTGGCCTATGTAGCCATTACCCGCGCCCAGCGTAAGCTCTATATTCTGACTGCCCAGGAGCGTATGCTCTACGGCCAGCGGGAGATGAATCCGCCCTCTCCCTTCGTGGAGGAGATACCGGAGCACTGCCTGCAGCGTCGGGGTCTGGCGGCTGCGCCCTATGGAGGAAGCAGTCAGCCGGCCTCTGCCGGGGCCCGCAGCAGTGACCCGGCTTCAGCCTCTGCCCGTGGTCCGTGGAGCTCGGGACGAGCGGGGGCGGGCGGCTGGGGCCGCCCCGCCGGGGAAGGCCCGGATCCCCGAGGTCTGGCCTTTTTGCGCGGGGGAAGGGTGCAGGGAGCAAAGGCGGCCCAGCAGCCTGCAGTAGCCAGAGCTCAGGCAGGCCCTGCCAAGACCTACCTGCGCAGCCAGGACTTGGAAGTCGGTCTGCGCGTCGCCAATGCCAAGTGGGGCGAGGGTCGACTGGAATCCTTCACGCCAATGTCTGGCGATGCCATCGTCGTGGTGAAATTTGACCAGGGCCCTCAGCGGCGGCTCATGCTGAGCATGGCCAAGCTCTGGCGGCTTTGAGAGAAAGGGGAGAAGATGAGTTTCTTTGCCATGCTGAGGCGGCTCAGCCTGATTCAGCGCTGGTCCCTGATGCGCAATACGAGTCCGGAAAATGTGATGGAGCATTCCTACCAGGCGGCCTACCTGGCCCATGCCCTGGCTCTGATTCGCGGCGAAATCTACCCTGAGCTCCAGCCCCAGGTGGACCCCGAGCGGGTCCTGGCCCTGGCCCTCTACCATGACGCGACGGAGATCATCACGGGGGACATGCCGACTCCGATCAAGTATGCGACCCAGGCCCTGCGTCAAGCCTATGCTGCGGAGGAGGACCGGGCCCGCCAGCGGCTGCTGGCCATGCTCCCGTCCCGCCTGCGGGAAGCCTACCGTCCCTATCTCAGTGAGGCCCCAGAGACGGCCCAAGAGGAGCTGGAACACAAGTTGGTCAAGGCGGCAGATCAGCTCTCGGCCTATATCAAGTGCCAGGAGGAGGTTGGGCGGGGGAACCGTGAGTTCAGCCAGGCCCTGGACCAGACCAGGGCCAAGCTGGAGGCTTGTCAACTGCCTGAACTGGACTATTTTTGCAGGGAGATTCTCCCAAGCTTCAGCCTCTCTCTGGACCAGCTCCAGTCGATGGAGCCTCTAGAGCAGGGGCCGCAAGACCCAGAGTCGGGCTTCCTGCACGCGGACTAGGAGGCCTGTCACATGTCTCAGGACCGTCTATACTTCGACCATGCGGCCTCAGCACCGCTGGCCCCAGAGGCCAGACGTTTTTTCTTGGAGCGGCTGGCTGAGGAGCGGAGTGGTCAGAACAGTTCATCTTTGCACCGCGAAGGGCGCAGGGCGCACAGCCTCCTGGAGGAGGCCAGACGGCGTTTGGCGGAGGCCCTGGGAATCCAGGCGCGAGACCTGTATTTCTGCTCGGGAGGGACGGAAGCGAATAACTGGGTGCTCCAGGGCTTCTGCCGCAGGCAGCGACAGAGGGGGCGGCGGCCAGTCCTGTTCTATTCGGCCTCGGAGCACCAGTCCGTACGTCAGACGGCCAGGGCCCTGGAGACTGAGGGCCTGGTCGCTGAAGAACTGCCGCTGGGCGCAGATGGCCTGGTTGACCTGGCCTATCTGGAGGAGCTCCTGCTCCGCTATTCAGGACCGGATTGGGCCCGGCTCTGCTCCGTCCACTGGGCCAATAATGAGACGGGGCAGATACAGCCCCTGGCCGCGCTCAGAGACTGCTGCCAGCGTTGTGACTGCCTCTTGCACAGCGACGCAGTGGCGGCCCTCGGCGAGCTGGACCTGGGTCCTGTACTGGAGCAGCTGGACTTTTTCACGGCGGCGGGGCATAAATTTGGCGGCCCCATCGGCCTCGGCCTGCTCGCCATGGATGAGGAGCGGGCTGAGCAGCTGAGTCCCCTGATCTACGGTGGAGCCCAGGAGCGGGGACGACGTGCAGGAACCCAGAATGCTGAACTGGCCATGGCCACAGCCCTGGCCCTGGAAGCCCGCCTGGCCGTACTGTCAGATCGTCAGAAACAGACGCTGGCCCTGCGTGAGCAGCTCCTCCTGGGCCTGGCCTCACTGGAGGCCAGGGGCCGTTGTCGCGTCCTTGACCTGGAACCAGTCCTGGCCAGCCACCTCCTCCTGCTGACTCCGCTTGAGGGGGAGCAGGCCCTGCGCCAGCTGGACCGCCTGGGTCTGGCCGTGTCTTCGGGCTCGGCCTGTCAGGCTGGTCAGTCCGAGCCCAGCCACGTACTTCTGGCTCTCGGCTACAGTCATCAGGAGGCCCAGCAGGGGATACGGATTTGTCTGGACCCCAGTGTGCATGGGCCGTCAGCAGTGGAACGCCTGCTGGAGGGACTGGAAAGGGTCCTGGGCTAAGGAGGGAGCTGCTCTGGAACGCCAGATTTGCGAAAGAGGCCGCGGACTAAAATAGTGCTGGAGGACGCTACAAAAATATTAGGAGACAGTGGTCACTATCTATTGGGAAGCGACCGTCATTTTTGAGATCAAAGATGATCCTAGAGGACAAGCCTCAAGTTTGAATATTATAAAAATATCAAACTACTCCTTTAAGAGTTATGGTGCTGCCAAATATTCTGATCAAATATGCGAATCATTTAGGGTCAAAGCCCTATTCGCTTGCTCGCTCTTTATACCGAGCTGAGATAATGGATGAAATTTGCAGCTTAAGAATGATTTACGCTGCTGGAAAAAATTTAGAAAATCCCAAGTCATTTCATGCGATGCTTGTCTATGGTTATGAGAGAGACAAGTATTATTACTATTGGAATCCTTGGGGTGAGAAGCTGAAAAGTTCTATGGATTCAAATATTCTAAGAACCAAGGATGGAATAAAGTTTGACTGGCTAAGGTCAATCAGGAATTGGCCCAGCTGCGGGCGAACGAGCAGGAGAGCCGGGAAGAACTGGCGCGCCTGCGCAATGACCAGAAGCTGGAGCAGGCGGCCTACGATGCGCTCACTGTAAAGTTGCAGACGGCGGCGAAGCATTTGGAGTCTGCGATTCAGGCTCACCAGCAGTCCCTGGCCCACCTGGCGGAACAGCAGCGCCAGTATGAGAGCCGTGTGGTCAGCCTTTTTCGGATCCGCCATAAGTCGAATCTGGAAATGCTCCTGGGTTCGGATTCCGTAGCTTCGTTCTTTACAAATATGGAACTCATGGACTATGTGAGCAGTTCCGATAAACGCATTCTGGAAAATCTTAAGGAGGCCGAGCAGCAGGCGGAGCAAAGCCGCCAGCGGGCGGACCAGACCAAGCAGGAATACGAGCAGTTTGTCGCGGAGAAGCAGCAGCTCCTGGAAAAGATTGCGAATAATGTGGGCAGCCAGGAGGAACTGGTCAAGAGTCTGAATTCTCAGATTCTGACGCGCAGTGACGACATCTACAACCTGGCCCAGGACCAGGCCCAGACCTCTGCGGAGCTGGAGAATGCCAAGGCCGAGCGCGAGCGCCT
>JAEWGG010000031.1 GCA_023388435.1 Bacillota bacterium
AAATCTTCATTTTCGGAGAAATATCTATCACTTTTTCTCAATAGCTCAGCATTGAGAACTATTACTGATTATAGAGCAGGAACAGTATTTTTCAAGTAATTTCGCGCACATATAGAAAAGATTAGTACTCACTAACAAAACTATAGAGTTAGCATTCGTTAATACCTTCACAGCAAAGAACCAGGACCCCACAACTGGCCTGACTCCACCTGAACGGAAAAATCATCTCAGCAAGAAGTAAACAGAAGGACGGATGCCAGAACTGGCCTTCCGTCCTTTTCCAGTATCTCTAAGCGTAAAGGGGGCCAGTAGCTCACAGCTAGAGTGGCTCAGATCCCGGGCGTCCATGGCAGTTTTTATACTTCTTACCGCTGCCGCAGGGACAGGGATCGTTGCGGCCCACCCGCTTCTGGTCCCGGCGTACAGGCTCTGTAGCAGGGCTGGCTGCCGCGGCCTGGGCGGGGCTCTCCTGGGGCTGGGCTGTCACGGCTGAGGCGCTGTTCTTGGCCGCATTCAGCTGGGCCTGATTGTCCTGCGTGTGGCGGACCTCACTGTGGCGCTCGGGCATATGTTCCTGGGACATCTGAGCGCGCAGCATCAGACGCACCGCATCCTCGCTGATCATCTGATTCATCTGCTCAAACATCTGATAGCCTTCACGGCGGTATTCAATAACCGGGTCGTGCTGGGCGTAGCCGCGCATACCAATAGAGTTGCGCAGGTCGTCCATGGCATCGATATGTTCCATCCAGTGGTGGTCCACCACCTGGAGGAGAATAACCCGTTCAGCCTCGCGCAGCAGCTCCTCAGAGCCCAACTCCTCCGCTCGGTGCTGATAGCGGGCCATGGCCTCATCTTCCAGCGATTCGGCCAGATCCTCAGCCGTTCCCTTGAACTCGGAGGAGGCCAGACGGACGATGGACGGCAGGGCGCCAAAATATTCGTAAAGCCTGCGGCCCACTTCCTTCTGATTCCACTGGCTGGCCTCCACGTCCAGAGGGGCCTTTTCCTGGACCTGGTGGTCCACGGTCTGGCTGATCATCTTCTGGTAGACCTCGCTCAGATCCTGTCCGTCCAGAACCTTACGCCGCTGGCCGTAAATAACTTCGCGCTGCTGGTTCATCACGTCATCGTATTCCAGGACGTGCTTGCGGATATTAAAGTTCCTCCCCTCCACTCGGCGCTGCGAAGACTCGATGGCCGAGTTCAGGAAGCGGTGCTCAATCTGCATGTCCTCCTCGACACCGAGGTTGTCAAAAATCGCATGCATACGATCCCCGCCAAAGAGGCGGAGCAGGTCGTCTTCGAGGGAGAGGTAGAAACGGCTCTTACCAGGATCACCCTGACGGCCAGCACGTCCACGCAACTGGTTGTCGATGCGGCGGGACTCGTGGCGCTCCGTACCGATGATGTAAAGACCGCCGGCAGCGATGACTTTTTCCTTCTCCTCCTTCGTCCCCTCCTGGAACTGGGAGACCAGGTCGCTAAAGCGTCTGCGGGCGTCCAGGACACTCTGGTCCTCGGTCTCATTGTGTGCGGTGGAAGCCTCGATCAGGTCATCTGAGTAGCCCTCCTTGCGCATCGCCTGGCGGGCCATGAATTCGGGGTTACCACCCAGCAGGATATCCGTACCACGGCCGGCCATGTTCGTGGCTATAGTCACCGCAGCGTAGCGGCCAGCCTGGGCGATGATCTCCGCCTCGCGCTCATGCTGCTTAGCATTGAGTACATTATGGCGGATGTTGTAGCGGCGGAACATATCGGAGAGCAGCTCCGACTTTTCCACGGAAACCGTACCGATCAGAATGGGCTGACCCTTCTCGTGGGCGGCCAGGACTTCCTTCATCATGGACTGGAGCTTGCCGCGCTCGGTCTTGTACACGGCGTCGGACTGGTCCTCACGAAGCAGGGGACGGTTGGTTGGGATGCAAATGACATCGAGGCCGTAGATGGTACGGAATTCCTCCTCCTCCGTCAGGGCCGTACCCGTCATACCAGACAGCTTCTTATACATGCGGAAGTAGTTCTGGAAGGTGATGGTCGCCAGGGTCTTGGACTCATTCTGGACCATGACACCTTCTTTGGCCTCGATGGCCTGGTGCAGGCCATCACTATAGCGACGGCCATACATCAGACGGCCCGTAAAGTCATCGACGATGATGATCTCGCCGTCCTTGACGATGTACTGGTCGTCGCGCTGCATAGTTCCGTGAGCCTTCAGGGCGTTGTTAATGTAGTGCTGGAGTTCAAAATTCTCCTCGTCACCGAGGTTTTCAATCTTGAAGTAGCGCTCCGCCTTCTCAATTCCGCGGGCCGATAGGGTTGCCGTCTTGGCCTTCTCGTCGACCACGTAATCCGCATCGCCCGCGATCTCCGCGATGTCCAGCTTGGCGTCCTGCTCCGCAACACGGAAGCTCTTCAAACTGCGCACGAAGCTGTCCGCACGCTGGTACAGGGCCGAAGAATCGTCGCCCTGGCCGGAAATAATCAGCGGGGTACGGGCCTCATCAATCAGGATGCTGTCCACCTCGTCGACGATGGCAAAATTCAGTTCCCGCTGGACCATCTCCTCCTTGTAGGTGACCATGTTGTCACGGAGGTAGTCAAATCCGAATTCGTTGTTTGTCCCGTAGGTGATATCTGCGGCATAGGATCGGCGGCGCTCACTGTTGCTAATCCCGTGGACAATCAGACCCACGCTCAGCCCCAGATAACGGTAGACCTTCCCCATCCACTCACTGTCGCGCCGGGCCAGGTAGTCATTGACGGTGACGACGTGTACGCCCTTGCCGCTGAGGGCGTTGAGATAGACTGGCAAGGTGGCGACCAGGGTCTTACCTTCGCCCGTCTTCATCTCAGCAATACGCCCCTGGTGGAGGACGATACCACCGATGATCTGCACCGGATAGTGGCGCATATCCAGTACGCGCCAGGCGGCCTCACGGACCGTGGCAAAGGCCTCAGGCAGGATGTCATCCAGGCTTTCACCTGCTGCCAGACGTCGCTTGAATTCCTCGGTCTTGCCGCGGAGCTCCGCTTCGGAGAGCGCCTTGTATTCCTCTTCCAGTGCCAGGGTGGCGTCGAGCAGAGGACGTAGGCGTTTCACTTCCCGCTCGCTGTGCGTACCAAAGACTTTTGCAATTAAACCCATACTTGTTTAGTCCCCAAATATTCAGAATATCTGATGTGAATTGTCTAGCAGCCTGAGTGAGGCGCGTACAGTCTAAGCGCTATTTTAGCACAGAGTCGACGGAGCTTCATGGCAAAATTGTGTCAGTAGGGACTTTTCATTCCACGGGGAACGAAGCATTTTGAGCCAGAGCTTGCTGGGTTTTTATTCAGTTTTCTGTCCCGCCTCTCCCCCTCTCTGTCCCTCCCCTGAGCCGTGTGGTGAGCGGTCACGGAGCTCCAAGCAGAGTTCCATACCCTCCTCCTCGCAGCGGCGCCGCAGCTCTCCGTCCAGATAGGAGAGCCCTGCCTCGGGGCTATTTTCGGGAACAATAAACAAAATGCTTGCTCCGGGACTCCCTCCCTGCTCATAATAGTGCCTAATTTCCCGCTCCAGCTCCTCCCGAATGTGCTGGGGCTCCTGGTAGTAGTCCAGGCAGAGGTCTACACTTCGGACGAACTGGGCCCCCGTCTCCCCTTCCGAGCGATAGATCTGGGCATAGTGCCGCCCCCTGTCCAGGGGCTCCATGGCCCAGGGACTGAGCGAGGTCTCCTGTACACTGGGATCCCTGGACTGCTCCTCATCGCTGTGCCGCTTGCCACGGTACTGAAGTACGGGGTAGCTACGCCGCAGCAGCTGCTGCCCCCAGACAGAACGCAGCTCGAACTGCAGACTGAGTCTCCCTGGCCCCTGCCCCCCGCGCAGATAGCTGAGGCGCAGATTTCGAAGACCTGGCACCTGCAGTTCCTCAGCCGGCTCCAGGCCAAGCCAGTGGCCCAGCCGTTGGCGGGCGAAGACAAGTCCCCCTCCCTGCTGAATCAGCAGGGCCGAGAGTCCGGGATCCACAGTGCGGACTACTGGGGCCTTAATCAGTTCTCCGCTGAGTCTTTCGTAGAGGGCCAATTCTCGGAGGGCGTGGCCCGCCGCCTGCTCCAGTCGGCCGCAGGAACGCAGCAGGTGGAGCTGCTGCAGACAGCCCAGGCCGAAGACCAGGGCCAGAAGGAGGGAGATGCAGGCCTCAAGGGCCCAGCTACCCGCCTCCTGGCGTTTGATTGCAGCCGTTACAATCCACTTCATAAATCTAGTCTCCTGTCTTATAGACGGCGTAGTCGCGTTGGAGTCTCAGCCGCTGTTCCGAACGCAGTTGTCTGGGCAAAAAAGGATTCTTCCAGCGCAGTTCCAGTCGGATGCCCCGGCAGTAACTATGGGGGAACTCCGCGGCGATCACCCGCCCCAGCCGTGCATAGAGCTGCTCTTTACTCTGCAACAGAAAGAGCAGGCGCAGGTAGTCGTGGTAGTGGCTGGAGAGCTTTTCCTCTCCCTTATATGCGAGCAGGCTCAGGGATTCGCCCGCAACGAGCCGTCCGTAGTCACCCCGCGCCCGTATGTAGGCCAGGCCGAAGACCAGGCCCCAGTAAATCAGCTCACTGGGGACGTTGATGGAAAAAGCGGAACCTATCCAGACGGCCCAGGAACAGCCCCCCGCCAGGACTCGGAGCAGGCGGCGCTCAAGCCTGCTGCTCAGAATCTCCCCCACGCGGACCACCAGGCGTAGGGCGGTGATGCGGCTCCGCACATAGCGGGTCTGCCCCGCCTCATCCTCCAGTCCGCTGAGACCTGCCTCGACAGAGGCGGGGGCCTTAAAAGGCAGGTCACGCAACTGCTGTCCACGCAGACTCAGCTGGTAGGGATAGCTTGACTTCGCTCCCAAACGACAGTGGACCTGGGCGGGAAAGGAGCGCAGGGCGAATTCGCAGACCATCAGCTGTTCCACAGCGGGTCCAGCCTCACTGCCAAGAGCATGGTCCGCCACGGAAGAGAGGCTTTCTAAGCTTGAGGAGAGGTCCCAGCTGGCCACCTGCTCCAGAACCTCCACAGATGGCAGAGACCCCAGGTAACGCAGGCTGGTCCAGCGCTCATCCGCACTGAGTTCCTGCTCCTCTGGTCCGCCCGGCGGCTTTTCTGCAACTTCCTCCCCCCGTTCTGCTGCACTCGCTTCAGCTCCTCCCAACTGCCGTCGCACACGGTCCAGGTCCTCGCGCAGACTGCCGGACCTGAGCTCCTCCAACTTGGCGAGGGCTCCGGTCTCGCCAAGTTGCTTCTCCCTGGCTCGCAGAGAGCGCAGGAAGGGCAGAAAACTCAGAGGAAGCCTCCCCCGCATAAAACTACGGATCTGCGGGGCAAGTCCCTCCCGGTTCAGAAGCTGGCCAGCAGCCTGGACCTCATGACCCTGATATCCATCCAGGCTCCTCCAGAAGCGGCCTTTTTTCAGTTCCTCATCCCGTTCTTTCAGATCAATCTCGCGAAGGCCGCGCAGACCCAGTCGCTCATAGAGTTCGGCATCGTAGTCCCCGAGGTAAAAGTCCGGGGCCTGGTCCATAAACTGCCGGGCACGGAATTGGGCTAGCTGGGCGTATGCGGCCTGGACCAGAATGAGGTGGAGGCTCAGGAGGGCCACGAGTAATAGGGCCGCAAAAAGGCTGAGACTCCCCTCCTCGCCCTCGGCTCCGCTCCAGGTCAGGGCCCCGCTCCAGGTCGGGGACCCACTCTGCCCCCTGTCCCCTCCTGCCCGCCAGACTGCCCGCCGCCAGGCATTCCCAGGCTTCATGACAGACTCCGCCTGGCATCGGCCGCCAGGGCTAGAAGATCCTCAGCCCGATCCAAGTTGACAAGGGGGCAGTTCCGTCCCTCGAGGTCCACCAACTTGTAGATGCCGCTATAGGCTTCCTCTTCACGTTTCGTCAGCAGGAGCTGGGCCTGGCAAAAGTCCTCAGCAATTTTCGGATAGGCCTGCAGCTCCTCAGCGGCGGGGGCGAGTAAGAGCGCCAGGCTTCCAGACAGGATCAGGGCAAGAGTCATTGTCCACATAAAAAAACACCTCCCGCCTTCAGTCTAGCGGGAGATGTCTTTCTTGCCCTGTCAGATGAGCTGACAAAAACCGACAAAATTTATCCGCGGAGCTGGGCCCCCTTCTCTTTGAGGCGTTCCAGAATGGCATCTACAACCCCCTGGACCTCCTGGTCCGTCAGGGTGCGCTCAGCACTGCGGAAGCTGAGTGTGTAGGTCAGGGATTTCTGTCCTTCGGCCACCTGCTTACCCTCGTAGATATCAAAAAGTTCCACACGCTCCAACAGGGGTCTACCGGCCTTCTGCATCAGGGCTTCAAGCTCTGACGACAGACAGTTACGGTCTACGGTGAAGGAGAGGTCACGGGTCACTGGCGGATGTACGGGTAGGGCTCGGGCCTTGCGCCTGAGCTTGGCCAGGGCAAAGAGCTTGGCCAGGGGGACTTCCATGTATACCGTAGCCTCCGGTATGCCAAAAGCACGCTGGACCTCAGGATGGATATAGCCTATTTCGAAGAGGCAGTCGCGGCCCCGTCGGGCCCGGGCGGCGCGGTAGGGATTGAAGTAGGGTTGGCTATCCAGGCGTTCCCAGTTAAAGCCCTCTATCCCGAGTTGGTGGAGCAGGTCCTCGGCCAGGCCTTTCAGACGGAAGTAGCCTTCACCCGAGCGTTTGTCCTCATCCTTATTGTAGTAGAGTGCGGCCAGGACTTTCTCCTCATGGCAAAAGTGCTCAGCGTCGGGATGAAAGACCGTGGCCATCTCAAAGAGGGCCACCTGACGATTCCAGCGCCGATCGTTGTTGCGGGCCAGGCGGAGAAAACTGGGACACATGGAGGAGCGCATGGCGCGGTTCTCCTCCGCAGCGTGACGGATCAGAATGCGCTGGCGGCGGCTGTCGTCAGTGGCCAGGCCCAGCTGCTCATCAACGGCCGGGCTCTCAAAAGAATAGGTCACGGCCTGGTAGAATCCGTGGGCCAGACAGACCTGGCGCAGCCGCTGCTCCAGGCTCTGCTCCAGACTCAGACCGCCACGGCACATAGCCTTGCCCTCGAGAAGACTCGCAGGGATACTATTGTAGCCATAGAAACGGGCCACCTCCTCAGCGAGGTCAGCTTCCTGTTCGAGGTCAGACCGCCAGGTCGGTGCCCATAGACTGCGCTCCGCCTCAGGCTCAGCGTTCTGAGTCTCCTTCTCCCAGGTGCAGCCAAGACGCCCAAAAATATCCAGCATGAAGTCCAGGCCAGGATCCACACCCAGGAAGCGGGCGATGGACGCAGGGGACCAGCGGATTTCTCTGGCTTGACGGAGCTGGGCCGGGGCCTGAACCCAGGTCTGGCGGACCCTCCCGCAGCCTAACTGCTCCACCAGCTCACAGGCCCGGTTGAGGGCGCGCAGGGCATTGTTATTGTCCAGACCCTTCTCAAAACGGGAGGAGGACTCGGTGCGCAGACCCAGGCGGGCCGCCGTGCGCCGCAGGGGCTCTGGGGCGAAGCAGGCGGACTCGAAGCAGACACTTGTGGTCTCTGGCCGAATCTCCGACTCCTCAGCACCCATAATACCCGCCAGGGCCATGGCGGACTCAGGGTTGGCGATGACCAGATCCTCCGCGCTGAGCTGGCGATCCTGGCCGTCCAGGGTCCGCAGCTCCTCCCCTTCCCGGGCGCGGCGAATCAGGATGCGCCCCCCCTTGATATAGTCGAGGTCAAAGGCGTGCATGGGCTGACCCAGTTCCAGCAGGACATAATTTGTGATGTCAACGATGTTGTTGATCGAGCGCAGACCAGCGACACGCAGGCGCTTCTGCATCCACTCTGGAGAGGGGCCAATCCGCACCTCGTCGACGATGCGGGCGTAGTAGGCGCTGCAGCGCCCAGGGTCCTGGTTCTCCACCGTGACGCTCTCCTCTGTACTGCGCTCAGAATGGGCCAGCACCGTGGGTTCCACCGCTCTAAAAGGGCGGCGGTAGGTCACTGCGAGTTCACGTCCCAGACCCTCCATGGAGAAGCAGTCGGGGCGGTTCGAGGTGATCTCAAATTCAATGGCACAGCCATCCAGACCGAGGAGGGCGCAAGCATCCTCCCCAAGCGGCGTAGCTACAGGAAAAATATAGACGCCATCCTCCGGGGCCTCCGGGAATTCGGCGCGGCTGTAGCCCAGCTCCTCAACCGAACAGAACATGCCGTTCGAGACCTCTCCGCGCAGCTTGCCTTTCTTAATCTTCAGCCCCCCAGCCAGGCAGGCCCCATCCTGGGCCAGGGGGACGATGTCCCCCTCCTGTACATTGGTCGCCGCCGTGACAACCTGCAAGTCAGCCTCCGCTCCTGGGGCTGTCCGACAGAAACAGATGCGCAGTTTATCCGCATTGGGGTGGGGCACAATACGGCCGATCTGGACGCTGATGACCCCCTCAATCCCCGCCGCTTCCTGCTCGTAGAACTCCACCTTGGACCCACTGTCAGTCAGAGCTGCTGTCAGCTCCTTCACGTCCTCGCGCAGATCCGTGAAATCTGCCAACCAATCAAGTACTGCTCTCATGACTTTCCCTCTCTCCTCAGAACTGCTTCAGGAACTCTACATTATTCTCATAGAAGCTGCGGATATCGGCGACATCGAAACGGGCCATGGCCGTACGCTCGGCTCCAATGCCAAAGGCGAAGCCGCTGTAGCGCTTGGGGGCGATGCCCGCATTCTCCAGAACCCAGGGATGGACCATGCCCGCCCCCAGGATCTCGACATAGCCCTCACCCTTGCAGGTCGGACAGCCCTTCCCCCCACAGCGCCAGCAGGTCACGTCCACCTCACAGGAGGGTTCCGTGAAGGGAAAGTGATGGGGCCGCAGACGAATTTTGCAGTCTGCGCCGAAGAGTTCCTTCGCAAAGGTCTGGAGGGTCCCAACAAGGTCCGCCATCGAGATACCTTCATCCACAACAAGGCCCTCAATCTGGTGGAAGATGGGCGAGTGGGTGGCGTCCGCCGTGTCGGGGCGGTAAACCTTACCCGGACAGATAATACGAATTGGGGGCTGGGTCTCCTGCATGACGCGCACCTGTACGCCCGAGGTCTGAGTACGCAGGATGTGCTCGTCATCGATGTAAAAAGTGTCGCGCTCCTCGCGGGAGGGGTGCCCTTCAGGGATGCGCAGGAAGTCGAAGTTATTGCGCACCAGCTCCAACTCCGGCCCCTCCGCTATGCTGTAACCCATGCCGATAAAGATCTCGCTGATACGGTCAATAACCTGCTGGATGGGGTGGGCGAGGGCCACTGCAGTCCCCTGGGGGCGGAGGCTGATATCAATGGCCTCCCGGGCCATACGGGCCTCTTCCTCGGCCTTGTGCAGGAGGCTGGCACGGGCCCCCAACTGCCCCTCCATCTGCTGGCGGAGGGCGTTCATGATCTGCCCAAAGACCGGCCGCTCCTCGGCCCCCAGTTGGCCCATACCCTTCATCAAGTTGGCTACAGCGCTCTTCTTGCCCAGGTACTCCACCCGGCACTGTTCCAGGCTGCGGCTGTCATGGGCGGCTTCCACTGCCGCAGAAAAGGCCTCGGCAATGCGCTTGGCCTCAGCTTCCAGATCCCCAATCCTCAGACTCATCTGCTGCTCTAACCTCCTCGGAAATGCCTGCTCAGGCTGAAAAACATATACGAAGAACTATACACGATTCGGTGATAAAAGTAAAAAACGGCGCCCCCTCTGCGGAGCACCGTTTTGTGCCGTATCCAGACAGCTTGCTCAGGCCTGGCCCCCAGGCTCTCGGTCCAGAGAAATAGTCACCGGCCCATCATTGATCAGACGGATTTCCATGTCGGCTCCGAAGACACCCGAGCGCACAGGTATCCCCAGGGCCTCCAGCCCACGGAGAACAAAGCTGTAGAGTTTCTCGGCCTGTTCCGAGCCCGCCGAATTCGTAAAACTGGGGCGATTCCCTGACTGACAATCCGCGTAGAGGGTGAACTGTGAGACCAGGAGTATCTCCCCTCCCACATCGTTCAGTGAGCGATTGATCGGATGCTGTTCATCGGAAAAAATACGGAGCAGAGGAAGCTTGCGTAGAATCCACTCCGCCTCGCGCTCCGTATCCTCGCGGTGGACACCCAAAAAGACCAGGATGCCAGGGCCGATCTCCGAGTGGCAGCGCCCGTCGATCCAGACAGAGGCCTCGCGCACACGTTGGATTAAGGCTCTCATAGTTCCTCCTCAGTGCACAAAGTTACGCCAGTCAAGATCGCCGCGGTCGATGGCCAGAACCAGGAGCTCCGCCCCCGCCAGGTTGCTTGTATAGGGGATGAGATTAATGTCGCAGGCCCTGATTAGTGGGTTGTGACTGTCGTAGTCTTCAATATCCGGATCACGGAGATAGATGACCGCGTCAATCTCGTTGAACTGGGCTCGGGCTGCCAGCTGGTCCAGGCCGCCAACAATGTCCGTAGGCAGGCCGTAAACCTGCAGGCCCGTGTGCTGTTCCAGGAGTCGGGCCGTATGGAAAAGGGAGTAGAGGTCATGTCGTTCCAGAATCTGATTGTAGGCGACGCAAAAATTCATCAGTAGTTCGTTCTTACGATGGTCGGCCAATAATACAAGCTTCATCTTCTGTTACCTCAACTTTCTCCCCCAGCGACCGAGGGATACTGGTACCCCTGATAATTTACTACCATCTATATTACGGGCTGCCGCCCTTCCATGCAAGAGGCTAAACGTAAAAACAAGGAGATATTTTATTCATTTTGCACAAGATTTACCTTCTCTGAACGCAGATCCTGATACTGTAGCTGTCCCCTGGACCGCATGCTGTGAAAGCCGTAAGGGCTGAGTACCACATGGTCCAAGAGCTGCACCCCCATATATCGGGCCAGACTGCCCAGCTGGCAGGTTGCACGGATATCCGCCACACTGGGTTCCGTGTTGCCGCTGGGATGGTTGTGGACGAGTATGAAGCTGTGGGCGTTGGCGCGCAGCACTGCCTTTAAAACGTCCCGCGGAGAAAAGGCGATCTGATTCAGACTTCCCCTGGCCACGAAGACCTCGCGAATCAGGCAGCAGCGCACATCGAGCAGCAGGGCGTAGAGATTCTCCTCCTCGAGTGTCCAGATTTTTTGCATATACCGCCAGACAGCCTCAGGGCTGCTCATATCTGTAGCGGCCTGGGTCCGACTTAGACTTCGCTGGCCCAGTTCGATGGCTGCCAGAATCTGAGCGCTCTTGGTCTTGCCAAGGCCCTTAATCTGTCGCAACTCGGCGGCTTCCGCCCGGCTCAGAAAGTCCAGGCCGGCCCCAGCTTCTGGAGTTCCAGCAAGGGTCCTGTAGGCCAGCTGCAGGGCATTGCCCTGGGCGTTGCCACTGTGGATGAGGACGGCCAGGAGTTCGACGTCGCTGAGCTGCCGGGCGCCCAGGCGCAGAAGGCGCTCGCAGGGCCGCTCAGCTTCCTCTATACAGCGGATGTGCACGGACTCCTGTCCCGTGTTCATAGGGGGGTGGATTCTGGATTCGGGCATAATTTCCTCCACTCTCGGAACGAAAAAACCTCCCCGAGGACGCGGTCCTCAGGAAGGTCTGAATCTTCTTTGCGTCTGGCTGCGGGTCCCGCTCCGACTCCAGGAGTTCTGGACCTCCGCCCCCAGTACCGCTCCTCGCAGCTGAAACAGCGAGCTCAGTCCCGTATTTAATAGGCGGCCTGGCCGAAGGTACGGGGAAAGGGAATGACGTCGCGGATGTTGCTGATACCCGTCAGATACATGACAAAGCGGGCGAAGCCGAGGCCGAAGCCGGCATGCTTGGTCGAACCGTAGCGACGGAGGTCCAGATACCAGGCGTAGCTCTCTGTGGACATCCCCAATTCCTCCATGCGGCGCTGGAGCAGATCCAGACGCTCCTCACGCTGGCTGCCCCCCACCAGTTCACCGATGCCTGGCACGAGGCAGTCCACCGCGGCCACCGTCTTGCCGTCATCATTCTGGCGCATGTAAAAGGCCTTGATATCCCGAGGATAATCCGTGACGAAGACTGGGCCCTTGACCACCTCCTCCGACAGGTAACGCTCGTGCTCCGTCTGAATATCCATCCCCCAGTGTACAGGGAACTGGAAGTCGGCCCTGGCCCCCTCAAGAGCGCGGATGGCCTCCGTGTAGCTGATGCGGGCGAAGTCTGTGTCCACCACCTGTTGCAGGCGGGCAATCAGCCCCTTATCCACAAACTGATTCAGAAATTCCAGCTCATGCTCGCAGCGCTTCATAACGCGGGCAATGACCGAGCGCAGCATGTCCTCAGCAAGGTCCATGTCATCCTGCAGCTCCGCAAAGGCAATCTCCGGCTCCAACATCCAGAACTCCGCAGCGTGGCGGCCCGTGTTGGACTTCTCCGCGCGGAAGGTGGGGCCGAAGGTATAGACCTTACTGAAGGCCTGGGCGAAGCACTCCGCATTCAGCTGACCGCTGACTGAGAGTCCCACATCGGTACCGAAAAAATCCTGACGGAAGTCGAGGCGGCCATCTTCACCGCGCGGAGGCTGCTCCAGATCCAGGGTTGTGACCCGGAACATCTCCCCCGCCCCCTCCGCGTCACTGGAAGTGATAATGGGACTGTGAACATAGAGGAAGTTGCGCTCATGGAAGAACTCATGCAGGGACAGGGCCGCCTCCGAGCGGATGCGAAAGACCGCGCTGTAGAGGTTGGTCCGTGAACGCAGGTGGCCGATACTGCGCAGAAACTCCCGACTGTGGCGCTTGGGCTGCAGGGGATAGTCCTCCGTGGACCGCCCCTCAATCTCAATCTCACGGGCCACGAAGTCATAATCCTGCTTGGCAGCCGGACTCTCCTGCAGAGAGCCCCGGACACGCAGGGCGGCGCCTGTACCAATCTGGGCAATCTGTTTCTCCCAGTTCTCTGTGCGCTCATCCGCGATGACCTGGAGGCAGCGAAAGTCCGTACCATCCGAAAGCGTGATGAAGGCGATGTGCTTCTGACTGCGCAAGTTACGCACCCAGGCACGGATCTCCACTTCTTGATTCACATAGCTCTGGGCCTTTTCTAACAGGTCTCTGATCTCAATATGTGGAGCCATGCTCTCCCTCCTTCTAGCTCTTGTTCAGACTGGCTGCTCAGGCCTCAGCCTGGGCCGCTTTCCTGGCACAGCAGGCCTTATACTTCTTACCGCTGCCGCAGGGGCAGGGATCGTTACGGCCGACCTTAGTCCGCACGGCGATGTGCTCACGGTTGAAGTCACGGGTCAGCTCACGGCGGCGGGCAGCTGGGATGACCCCCTCCCAGGCAGCCAGCTCATAGAGCCACTTGGCCTGGGCCTCATGCATGTTCCAGTAGAGTTTCTCGTAGTCAATGTCCAGCTGTATCGTCGTCTCGTCCGTGACGCCCTCCAGGTCAATTTCCTGTTGGAGGCTGCTGTTGATACCCTCGAGGAAGCCCAGAAAAATATCCATCTTGTCGGCGCCGAAGCCCAGGCGCTGCGCCAGGTCGATGGCCCGCCCCGACCACTGCCCCTCAGGATAGGACTCCAGAATCTGGCGGTAGGCCTCCTGCTCCAGGCCGTAATATTCCTTGGCATAAAGACCCAGAGCCTGCTCGTCCTGCTGGTTGATGCGCTCATTCCACTCGGCAAAATAGCTCATGCGCTACTTCCTCCCAAATTTCAATAATTGTCAATTTTAGCATGTTTTATGTCCTAGGGGCAGACCTGCAGCTTAGCCAGAAGCACGCCCTCCGACTAGCGCCGCCTGGCTGCCGCCAGTTCAAGGATAAGCCCCTCCAGGCCGAGGTCCTCGCGCACGAGTCCGCTCTTGATATCCCCATCCAGCTTCTCGGCCAGGTGATAGAGACGGGCCAGGTCACGGGGGCGAAAATGACGGCTCTGCTCCTGTAGTTTGCTGGCTACAAAGGGCCGTAATTTCAAGGCCGAGGCCAGGTCTCTCGCTGGCAGGTCCTGGGCCACGAGGAGCTGGCGCAGTTGGCGGGCCAGGAGAAAGAGCAGCAGGACGGCCGCCTCCCGCTGTGCCAGAAGCTGGCGCAGCACGCTAAGCCCCTGTTCCACATCCTGTATGCAGGCCTCAACCAGGCGGAAGACCTCCTGCTCCAGGTCGTGGGCACAAAGCTCCTCCACCGCCTCCAGGTCCAGGTACTGCCGCCCACATGCCTGGGCCCAGAGCTTGAGCTTCTGACACTCCTGGTTCAGGTCCAGTAAGCGAGCTTGCGTCAGTTCGATAAGGCGCTGCAGGGCCTCGGGACTCAGTTCCAGCTGGTCCTGGCCCAGCTTGCGCCGCAGCCAGGCCTGGACCTCGCTGTCCGGCAGGGGCCCGAAGTCCTCGGCAAAGGTCTCCGGAGGCAGCTTTTTGAAAATACGCCGGCGCTTGTCTACCTGCTCCTCCCAAAATACCAGGACCGCGCTCTGGGCGCCGCGGGCGAAAAGCTGGCCCAGCAGCTCCTCCGTCGCCTGGGACGGGCTGGCCGCATTGAAAATTCCGGTGGCCCGGAGCACGATGAGCCGACGAGCAGAAAAAAAGGCTGGGGTCTCGGCCGCGTTGATAATCTGCGGCCAGTCCAGCCCCCCCGCCTGGGCCCTGCCATCCACCACCTGATAGTCCAAGTCTTCGCTGCTGGGCTCTATCAAGTTTTTTTTCAGAGTCCCTATGAGGGCCTGAATCAGAAAGGCCTCCTCCCCCCAGAGCAGGTAGTTCGAACGAATTTGTCCCGCCTTGACTTCGGCCAGGAAGCGGTGATAAGGATGCTGTTTTTCCGCCCGTCTCCCCCGGGCTCTGTTCTGTTGGGCCATGGTCCAAATCCTCCCTCCGCCCCTGATAGGTCCAGGCCCGCGCTCCAGTCCAGCGGAGCTGTAAACGGACGCAGGCATCGTGGTCCGAACGGTAGTAGTTCATATGCTGGCTGTTGAGAAATTCTATCACAGCCCTGTGGGGATGACCGTAGGGATTACGCCGTCCACACTGGATAAAATAGTGGGCTCCCGGATGATAAATGGGCAGGTCGGGACGAAAATTATTTTTACTCCCATGATGCGGTACCAGTATGTAGCGGGCGTCCAGAGCACGGCGACGGAGCTCCGGACGAGAATAGCTCCCGACCTCGCTGTCCCCAGTCAGCAGGAGGCCCTGCCCGCAGAGGGACAGATAGAGGATGTAGGACCCGGCATTGGAACAAGAGCCTGCCAGCCGGCTGTCATTCAGCACTTCCACTGTACTGCCTGCGAAGGTCCAAGCGCTACCTGTCGCCAGGAAGCGGGCGGGAACTCCGGCTTCTCGAGCCTGGCGGTAGAGTTCACGGGCCACCGCCTCCTTGCTGGACTCAGTCCTGTCCTCCGGATAGGGTAAGATGGCCTGGCCCACAGGCAGGGCCGCCAGGACCTGTGCAAAGCCCCCGCAGTGATCCTGGTCACAGTGGCTGACGACAAGATAGTCCAGGCGCCTCAGTCCCAGGGCCTCGAAGGCCGCCGTCAGACGGGGGGCCATCTGTACCTTACCGCAGTCATAGAGGAGGGTCTGGCCATCTCTGGCCCTCAGTAGAATGGCGTTCCCCTGATCTATGTCGAAGAAATAGAGTTCATAATTGGGCTTGAGCGCTTGGGCTACAGCCAGCCCCAGGAGGGCGAGGAGGAGCAGACTGCTGAATAGAATGCCCCGTCTGAGCTGCCAGCGCCGTCCCAGACCGCGCCGCAGAAGGCGGCAGAGCAGGTAGACAAGCAGCGGGAGCAGGAGGGCGAGGCCCTCCTCGGGGCCCGCCCGACTGAGCCTCAAGCGCCTGCTCAGGAGGCCCAGCAGCTGCTCCATACTGCCCAAGATGCGAGCCAGACTGATCAGGGGAAAGGCCAGCCATTCCGGGGCAAAGGCCAGGGGGCAAAGGGCATAAACGAAGCTGCCCAGGAAAGAAAAGAGGGGGAGGAAGCAGAGGTTCAGGGCCAGCTGCCAGAAGGAATACGGCTGCCCCTCCAGGTAGAATAGCGCCAGCAGAGCCAGCTGAACCTGGCAGCAGCTCCGCAAGCAGGCCAGGACGGAGGGCCGTAAGAGATGAGGAAGCCGCCGGAGCAGCCACTGGCGCTGGAGATAAAGTCTGGGCCCTCGATTCCTGGCACGCGCTGGAGCAGCCGCTTCGTGCAGCCGCTGTAGGCTCCAGCGCAGTCGAGCCCGCAAGCTCCCACAGCAGTCCTCCGCCCACTGTGCCTGGGCCCTGCCCGTCCGCAGAAGAAGAAAACTGGCGAGAAAACTGATGTGCAGGCCCAGATTCAAAAGCCAGTAGGGTCTGATGAGCAGGAGCAGAAAGAGGCTGTCAAAGCAGAGGTCCGGGCCGTGCTTGCTACGGCGCCTATGCCGCAAATAGGCCGCAAAGAGGAGCATGGCCGAAGTCCGGGCCACGGAGAGTCCCCACAGGTTGAAGCTGGCGAAGAAAAGAAGCCCCAGCAGCTCCAATCTGGACTTCGTTCGCAGACCTAGCGGGAGCCGGGACAAGAGGGCCCGAAGCAGCAGCATAAAGGCCATAAAGTGGCTGCCCGAAACAGCCATCAGATGGCCCAGACCCGCCCGGCGAAAGAGATTGCGCCGCTCAGCTTCCAGGTCGCTTTTATGAGAAAAAAAGAGGGCCTGGACCAGCGGGGCCAAGTGCTCGCCCAACTGGCGCTGGAGGGCGGCAAAAAGGCCACGTCTCCCCTCCTGGATGCGGGCCCGCAGCCAGAGCTCAGCGCCTGATTTCACGTCCAGGGGCATGACGGGGCCCTCAAGCCTTAACTGACCGGCCACTCCGCGCTGAAAATTATAGCGGGCCTGGTCAAAATCCCCTGGATTGCGGCCGCCTTCAGCCAGCTTCGCCCAGATGCTGGCGCGGTACCAGCAACCCACCTGCAAATTCTCCCCTCCACGCAGCTCCCAGCGAATCGCCGTCAGGCGCCACCAGTAAGCCTGTAAGCCATTCAGAGGCCCAGGCCTAGAAGTCTCGAGGGGGCCCCTTCCCTCCTCCTCAAGGAGGACCTGCTGTATCCAGCCCCCTGGGGCCTCCTCACTGTCCAAAACAAGAAAGCAGCGGCTTCCCTGAGGAGCCTGGGCCTGGGCACGGATATAGCTGCGCTGGTAGGACAGCAGAGACAAGAGAATCAAGACGGCTAGACAGCTTCCAGCCAAACGGCGGAGCAGGCGGATCGAGGGCACTGGACTTTACCTCCCAGGCCAGTCTACGCCGCCGCAGTCCGGGCGCGGGCTGACAGAACGTGACAAAAAGCGACAAAACTATATCCGCAGCCTGGATTCCAGGAAGTCGCGAAGGGCGAGGATGAGGCGGGGCTCCTTTTCAGAGATAAGAAATATGTCCTCTGCTGCCAGGCCCAGAAGCTGGGCCTGCTCCAGTTTACGGGCAGCGCGCTGGCTCGCGCTCAGCTTGTCCGCCTTGGTCAGGAGCAGGACGTGGGGCAGCCCCTGCTGGGCCAGATAGTCCAGCATCAGCTGGTCCTCCTCTGAGGGGCTGTGCCGCAGGTCCATGAGGTGGAGGATGAGTTCCAGGGGGCGCTCCGACTGAAAATACTGGTCGATGAGCTGGGAGAAGCCCGCCTTTTCCTGTTGGGAGACACGGGCGTAGCCATAGCCGGGAAGATCGGTGAAAAGACAGCGCTGGGGGACCTCAAAATAGAGGATCTGCCGAGTCTTGCCTGGGACGCTGCTGACTCGGGCCAGACTTTTTTGTCCACAGAGGGCGTTGATCAGACTGGACTTGCCCACATTGGAGCGACCTGAAAAGACAAATTCAGGCAAGCCCACAGGCGGCAGGTCCTCCAGACGGTGGCAGCTCTTGAGAAAGCGGGCCTGGCCAAAAGGATTCTGAACCAGGGCCTGACTCTGACGTCGGCGCTCCTGCTCACGGGCCTGCAGATAGGGCGGCAGACCGCTCTTGCGGCGGACGGGTTTCTTGGGGCTCATGGCAGCTCCTTTGCACATGTGGTATGGACAGTGTCCAGAGACTGGAGGCTGGACCTGTGCCGCGCTAAAACTTGCCCGCCATTGTACGGTAAAGCTTAGACTTTTGCCAGTATGGAGCTAGGCAAGTCACGAATTTTAGGTCTTAAAAATTGGCCCCGCTCAACGTAATGCATAGGCCTGTACACAAGCTTTTGCGCCGCTCTGGGGCTTCATGTATACTGGCCTCAAGCCCGGTGTTTTGAACACCTAAGCAAGGGCCTCTGGGATGGGAGGATGACATGTCCGAGTCACGTGTAACGAAGCCGAAACCCTATACTTTTTATGACCAATACGGCAACAATTACATGCCGCCGGTCGGCCCCGTAGCCCTTGTTCCGCTCCGCGGGTCCAGCGAGATGGTGGAGCGCATCAACCGCCATCTCTACGAGCGCCGCAAGGCCTACCGCCTGGATGAGCAGCGCGTCGACCCCTCCTTCCTGCGTGAGGACTACCGCGTCCAGCCGGAGATGGCCCGCTACGAGACTGGTGAAGGCCGCTGCATCCTGCGCGACTCGGTCCGCGGCCACGATATATTTATTGTGGTGGATGTCCTGAACCACAGCATTCACTACAAGCTCTTCGGACAGACGAAGTACATGTCGCCGGACGAGCACTATCAGGATCTGAAGCGCGCCATCCTCGCCCTCAGTGGCAAGGCCCGGCGCGTCAACGTGATCATGCCCTTCCTTTACGACAGCCGCCAGCACCATCGCAATGGGCGCGAGTCCCTCGACTGCGCTTTCATGTTGGAGGAATTACAGGCGATGGGGGTGTCGAATATTTTCACCTTTGACGCCCACGACCCCCGCGTCTCCAACTCCATCCCGATGTCCGGCTTCGAGAACATCCCTCCCACCTATCAATTCGTCAAGGCTCTGGCCCGGACCATGCCGGAACTCGAACCCTACAACAATAATCTGATGATTATCAGCCCCGACGAGGGCGCCCTGACCCGCTCCATGTACTATTCCAGTGTCCTCGGTTCACCGCTGGGCACCTTCTATAAGCGCCGTGACTACACGCGCATCGTCGACGGCCGCAACCCCATCCTGAAACACGAGTTTCTTGGTGACTCCGCGGAGGGTAAGGACGTGCTGATCATCGATGACATGATCGCCTCCGGGGACTCGATGCTGGACATCTGCCGCTCAATGAAGGAACTGGGGGCCCGCAACGTCTACTGTGCGGCCACTTTTGGCCTCTTCACCTCCGGTCTGGACCGCTTTAATCAGGCCTACGAGCAGGGCCTGCTCTCGCGGGTCTTCACCACGAATCTGATCTACTGCAGCCCGGAACTGAAGGCCGCCCCCTGGTACCATGAGGTGGACATGTCGAAGTTTATCGCCCTCCTCGTTGACGCCGTCAACCACGACTCCTCGATCTCCTCCTTCTCCTCCCCGACTGAGAAGATTGAGCAGTTCTTCGCCCGCAGACAGCAAGAATCCCCTAAGGCCTGAGGCCCAGCAGCAACGAAGGTCTTCCAGCAGAGAAGGAGTAAGAGATGTCTTCCTACAGTCAGTGGCGCGAACAGTTCCTGCGCAGTGCCAATTACCACAGTTATCAGCAATTCGGCTCCAACCCCATGTTCAGCATGGGGCCCCTGGCCCTGGTGGCCCTGCCCGGCAGCCGCAGCTTCGTGGAAAAAGTGAACCAGCACCTCTACGACCGCCGCCTCCAGTATCTGGAGTCCAGCCCAATGAGCGTCGACGACCAGCCGGGCTTCCTCCGTGACAACTACATTGTCCGCAGCGATTCGGTCCGCTTCTCCTCCGGTGAGGGGAAGGCCACCATCCGCGACTCCATCCGCGGCCACGATGTCTATATTTTTTGCGACATCCTGAACCACAGCATCCGCTACAAGATGTTTGGTAAAGAAGTGCCCATGGGTCCGGACGAGCACTTCCAGGACCTGATCCGCATGATCATGGCAACCTGTGACAAGAGCGCCCGACTGAACGTGATTATGCCCTTCCTCTATGAGGGCCGCCGCGACGTCCGTGTGACCCGCGAGTCCCTGGACTGTGCCTATATGCTCAAGGAACTTGACTCGCTCAACGTCAACAGCATCATCTGCTTTGACCCCCATGACGCCCGTGTGGAGAACGCCCTGCCGAAAAAGTCCATCGACAACTTCCCTGCCACCTACCAACTGATCAAGACCCTCCTGGGCACCTACAGCGATCTGGACCTGGTCTCCGAGAAGCAGATGATGGTCATCAGCCCGGACGAGATGGGCCTAAAGCGAGCCATGTACTACGCCAACGTCCTGGGCCTCCCCCTCGGCACCTTCTACCGCCAGCGCGACATCTCCAACAAGGAGCTGACCGTCAAGCGCTACGAGTTCCTGGGTGATTCCCCCCAGGGGCGCGACGTCCTGATCATTGACGACATGATCAATTCTGGTCGGACCATGCTGGAGACCGCCCGCAAGCTACGCAGGCAGGGGGCACGCCGCATCTTCTGTCTGGCCAGCTACGCGCCCATGGTAGAGGGGGTGGAAATTTTTAACGAGGCCCACGAAGCAGGGCTCATCGACCGTGTCATCTCCACCAACCTCATCTTTAACCGCCCTGAACTGGAGGCCGCGCCCTGGTATGTCCAGGCCGATATGACCCAGACGGTGGCTCTGATCATCGACGCCATGAACCACAATGCCTCGATCAGTTCCATTCTCGATCAGACGGCAAAAATCAAGCGCCTGCTCCAGCACTATATGCAGACCCGCAGCCTGGAGCAGCTGAGCCGCGAGGTCTGAGCAGCGCGCCAATTCTCAAAAAATAACGGAGCAGCCTGGTCCTGGAAGGAGGCTGCTCCGTTTTTTTAATAACATCTCAGCTGATCTCTAGAGGCAGGTCAGAGGCTGTAGTAGGCCTGTTCTTCCAGATAGACATAATAGAGCTCGGCCTCCTCATAGCCCAGCCCACGGATGTAGTCCAGAACTAAGCGGGCCGTCTGGGCCTCCTGCTCGGGGCTGCGGCGGAACTGCTTGACCTCGACTAGAGGGTAGGAGGGCTGGGCCCCCGCCGCGCTGTAGGTCTCAGGCTCCCAGTGCTGAAACAGGTAGTAATCCTCGGGGGTCTCATTGATACGGGCCAAGTCGCCCAGGCAGTCCCGGCACAGGCTGGCAACTTCGGAGGCCTTGAGGCCCCGCACAAGAAACTGTGGCATGTTGTCTTCTCCTCTGTTCTTTTTATGATTTATGCTCTGACACGTTCGTAAACAAGTAGATTTAGAGACGGCTCAGGAGGGCAAAAAAGCCGTAGCTGAGCCCAGTGAAAAGGGCGTACTGCAGGATAAAACTGAGAACAATCCGCAGCCCGCCGCCCCGATCTTTCCGCCGGGACTCCGTCTCAGTCCCAGCTACAGCAGACGGAGCGCTGGTCTGAAAAGCTCTAGCCCCCAGCGCAGCTCCTGTCCCGCTAGATTCTGAGCTCAGGTTCTGGCCCCTGGACCGCCCCCTACGCCGCCGCTGACGCTCCTGCAGCCTCCTGCTCTCAGCCGCCTGAGCCTCTGGATTGGCGCTGACATAATCTGAAATCAAGATGCGATTCTGAGCTGAGCGCTGGACCACCTGGGCAGACTGGCGCTGTAGCGCCGCCTGACGGGCGGCCTCAAAACGCCGTTGGTCCTCGGCGCTGAAACGGGGCAGCTCTGTTGTCATCGGGCGCTCCGCCACAGGAGGCTGCTGGACCTGGCGGGCCTGCACCACCAGCTGCTGGGGCTGCACCCCCTCTAAACTGAAATCCTGGTAGGGCCCAGACTCCTCCGTCTGCCAGCCCTGCAGCTCCACCAGGACAAAGCTCGTATTATCCTTTGCCCCCCGGCCCATGGCCTGCCGCAGCAGCTCCTCAGCCCGCAGCTTGAGGCTGCTGTCCCGACTCAGGATCTCCAGAATTTCCTGTGTCTCAAGCATCTCCGTCAGGCCGTCCGTACAGAGCAAAAAGAGGTCGCCTGGTCTACAGCGCAGAGGGGCGCTTAAGGCGGCCTTCAAATTACCCTCCTCCGGACGCAGACCCAGGTGCTGAGTCAGCTTATGGCGCTCCGGATTTTTGCTGGCCTCCGCCGCGTCCAGTATCCCCAGTTCCACAAGTTTTTGCGCCGCGGTGTGGTCCTTACTCAGCTGGAAGAGACGTCCCTCGCGCAGCAGGTAAACCCTGCTGTCGCCAATATTGATACTCTGGGCCTCATCCTCGCGGAGGAGGAGGGCGGCAAACGTCGCCCCCATCCGTCTCCCCCGCTGTCCCAGCTGGCAGAGGCTGGTATTCACCTGCTTCAGATAGCGCGGCATGAGCTTACTGAAGTCGGCCCCCCGCCGCAGTTCGGCCTCGACGCGATCCAGACCGACCACAGCCATGTAGGAGGCCTCCTCTCCCAGGGCCTCCCCCCCCATACCATCACTGATTGCAAAAAGGGCTGGCAGACGCTCGCTCTCCGCCGCATGATAGAAGCGCTGCTCGGCTCGGGCCTCGCGATAGACCCCCTGCAAATAGAGGTTATCCTCATTATTCCGACGCACTCGGCCCTGGTCCGAAATACCTATGGCTACATAACGCATCACTTCTGCCCCCCCTCATGCATAAAATTCCAAAAGGCCTGGCGCTGGGCCTCCCAATCGATGACGAGGTCCCAAGCCGTATCCGCCGAGGAAGTGTAGAGGCCGTCTTCCGGGACCCGGTACTGGGAGACGGGGTAGGGGCGCAAATTGCCCTTGAGCAACCATGATAGGATGTCCCCTGTACTGATATTGGTCACGAGCAGGGGCAGGGCGCGGCGAATTCCGCCCAGCTTGCGGAGCATGGAGGCCCCGTTAAATTCGTGGATCAGCGCCTCCATGAGCTGGCGCTGCCGACTGGTCCGCCCCTGGTCATTGCCGACCTTACGCACACGGGCCCAGGCCAGGGCCTGCATCCCATTCAGGCGTTGCTGCCCCGCCTGCTGGAGGAAGTAGGGCCCCGGCTCCTTGCCGTGCAGGGCGGCCTGCTCAGGTATGTTTTCATTAATCGCCGCCAACTCATCCTGGGAGATGTCCACACGCACCCCGCCCAGAGCATCCACCAGTTTCTCGGTCGTGTCCCAATTAAATTGGATGTAGTGTCGGACGTCCAGATCCAGAGTCTCATTGACGGTGTTCAGGAGTAGTCCCACACCGCCATAGACATAGGCCGCATTCAACTTACCCTCATTGCTGCCGCCAGAATAGCTGACACGGCTGTCACGCATTAAAGAAGTCAGCTTGAGCTTATGGTGACGGCGGTCCAGACTGAGAAGGATCATCGCGTCGCTACGCCCTGGATCCTCCGCCTCTGCTCCGCGGCTGTCCAGTCCATAGACCAGAATATGAACATAGTCCGCCTCCTTCTGTGCTTTCACAAGCAGAGGCTCCTCTGAATCGATGTGAACCCCCATCTCCTTGGCCCGGTTCAGCATGGCTGGAGTCTGGCGCAGCTGGCCCGTCCGACCGTCCTTCTCAGGGATGGGCACGTAGGGCAGGCTCTTGAGAAGCTGATAGGCAAAGATGCCAAGACCCGTGGCAAGACCCAGGACCAGGGCCAAAAAACAGATCAGAATGCGCAGGGGCAAAGACGCCCGCTTGGGTGCAAAAAGCGACATAAATCGACAGTCCTCTCTATCAATAACTCGCATTATAGCGGACTTGGCCGCCAGCTGAGAAAGAGCAGCTGGGACAGGCCTCCCGCCTCCAGGCGCTCGCGGAGGAGCTGCAGGAGGGCGCGGTAATTGGCCGCATCCAGATGTACGAAGTGGTCATCCACAAAAAAGGGCAGACCTTCCTTTTCTCCGAGCAGTTCCGTGAGGGCCAGGCGCAAAAAACAGCTGAGTATCTGACGCTCCGAACGGCTGAGCTGTTCCAGCTTCCAGACCTGTCCAGCCCGCCGGAGACAGGGCCGGCCCTGGTCCTCCCACAGCAGTTCGGGACTAGCCTCGTCTGCTCCCAGGTAGCGTCGATAATACATATTTACAAAATCCGTCAGACGCGGCAAAAAGATCGATTTCAAACGCCCTTCCTGCATCTCAAGCCAGGTCTCCACCTCCCGCAGCCCCGCGTCCAAGTTCTCCAGACGGGCGAAGCGACTGCGCAGCAGGAGGAGCTCATCCTGGACCACCCTCTGTTCTTCACGGATGGACTGAAGACTGCGCCGCTCGTGCAGGCGCTCCTCCTCGTACAGCTCCCACCGCAGCAGCTGGGCCTCACAGGCCCTGCGCCAGGCCTCTAACTGCCGCCACTCCAGCTGCAGGCTGTCCTGAAGTTCTTCGGGCGTCTGGGCCTGGAGACAAAATGGGTAGTCAGGACCGCGCTGCAGGGCCCGCAGCTGAAGCTCCGAAAAAAGCTGCGCCAAATCCGCTTTGAGCTCCCGCTCCGCCCGTCCCAGCCGCTCTGTTGGAGGAGCCGCGGGGCGCCGCACGAGGCTCCCCAAGGAGCTGAGACCCAGCCATACCAGGCCTGAACTAAGAGCTAGACCGAGATAGGGGTAGGGACCCAGACGGAGGCCCTCTGCCAGGAGCTGCGGGCGAAAGATCTGGCCGAGCAGGCCCAGGACGGCCAGCAGGCAAAGCAGTAGTGAGCAGGCCTTAAGCAGGGCCAAGCCGCTTCGCCGCCTGGCCGGGTTCCCAGTTCTGGGCAGAACTCCAGCAGCTGGGACTGGCGAATCCTCCCCCGCCAAACCCAGGCTGGTCCAACATCCCAGCAGACGCTCGAGCCGCCGCAGGATGAGGGCCGTCTCCTCCGCCTCTTGCAGACGCCGCTTCCAGAGTTCAGGCGGCTCTGCCTCCAATTCGCCCTCCTCCCGTTCCTGCGCAGAGGCCAGCTGGGCCTCACGGGCCAGGGCCTCGGAGCGGCGCTGGGCCTCCAGGTACCGTTCCTGCAAGCTGCGGCCCAGGCTCGCCTTGCGGCGACGGCCCAGCAGACTGCGCCAGAGCCTGGCGCGCTCCTGCAAGTCCCAGAGACTCCGCTCGCCGGGTAGCCCCAGTAGCCGTCCCAGCAACAGGTCCTCAAAACGGCGAAAGTCCAGAGGGCTTGCGGCATCCGTATCCACCGCCAGACTCAGGGCCAGGCTCTCCCGATCGAGGCCCAGCAGATAGGGCCCTGGTAACTGCCCCGCCAAGTCCAGAAGCTGGCCCGTTGTCCGCTCCGCCAGACTGTAGTGGTCCTCCCTCTCCTGAGCACCCCAGCGGCAGTCCAGGCGGTAGCCCCTCCCCCCATGCTGAAACCAGAGGCTGCCTCCGTAATCCGCCGTATGCCGCGGTCGACAGTTCTCGCGCTCCCCCCCTCCTCCTGAGCGTGTGCCGCGCCTGGGAAAGCCATAGAGGGCAGTCACGATAAAGTTAAAAAGCGAAGTCTTGCCCCAGCTATTAGGGGCTTCCAGGTAGCAGCAGGCCTCCTCCAGATTCAGTTCCAGATTTTCCAGTCCGGCGAAGCCCCGGATGTGGATGCGCTCTAAGTACACGGGCCAGCCTCCTCCAGAAGTCGCCAAAGCAAATCACTGTCCGCCTCCCGAGCGGTGGCCAGAAGCTGGAGCAGGCGTCTGCCCTCTGGGCTGAGTTCCTGAGTCTTTCCTAAAAAAGTGTCCAGACCTGGGGCGCCCGTTTCCCTTATATCCACAGCGCCCTCTCGCCCCCCATCCGAGCTGAGGCTGAGCTTCCAGGAGGCGAGACCCAGGCCAGCCAGGACCTGCTCAAGCTCGGTCTGCTGGACCAGGCTCAGGCCCCCCGGCCTCCGCAGGCGCAGATCCAGAATCTGCTCAGACAGGTCCGAAGCCAGGCTTTTTATAATCTCCTCACGCAGGCTTCTGAATCCGGGATCTCCTTCCCAGCACAGGTCCAGACGTCGGAACTGGAGGCCCCGCAGAGCACTGCGCTGCCAGCGGCCCAGGAGCTGCCCCTCCAGCAGATCCGCCCAGAAATAGGAACAGGGACCCAGCTCATCAAAGCCGGCCCCCTGCAAGCAACCTGAATAGGCCAGGTCCAGCCCCTCCCTGGTGAACTGGCAGCTTTCGTGCACATGCCCCAGAACTAGACGGTCCCAGTCCAGAAAGGCCCGCGCCCCGATCTGCAGGGGGCTGTAGGCTCCGCCGACCGAGCTGGAGACTGTCCCGTGGTGCAGGTAGAGGCGGTAGTAACTGCGGCTGAGTTCCAGTCCCGGATCCCCCTCCTGCCAGGCGCGCAGGCCCCGCCCTGGATCCCAGACCCTCAAGCGGCCCTGGGACCAGAGTTCTTCCAGGCGCGCCAGGCGCAGGGGGCTGTGTATCTTATTGGGGGCCAGACTCCGCCCGGCCAGCAGAAGGCGCCACTTGGGGAAAAGAATAATTTCCGGCTCCGTGGCGAGGACGATCAACTGTGGGTGGGACGCCAGGGCGGCCTGCCCTGGCTCGAAGGGGTCGTGGTTCCCACAGCAGTAGACCACAGGTCCCCCTGCGTCCTCCAGAAACTGACGAAAGACTTGCTCCGCCCTCTCCCCTGCCGACCAGGAGTCAAAGATGTCTCCCAGGAGGAGGTAGAGGCGCTGCACAGCCCCCCGTCCCCTCTGCAGCAGCTGCTCCAGACGTCCTTCCAAGTCAGTCTGGAGACGCAGCTGCAGGGGGCGCGGGAATTGCTGGTAAGCGCGCCCCAGGTGCCAGTCCGCGCTATGTACCAGTCTCAGGACAGCTCCTCCCGCCTCCTCACGCATACTGCTCGTAGTCCCCTATTCAGCGTAGCTCAAGATTTTTCTCCTCGACCTGGGCCAGGACGAGGTCGCGGAACTGCTCGAGGGACAGGGTCTCACGCCGCTCCTGGTCACGGCGACGGACGTTCACCGTTCCAGACTCGGCCTCCTCATTGCCCACAATCAGCATATAAGGAATCTTCTCCAGCTGGGCCTCACGCACCTTATAGCCAATTTTCTCATTGCGGCTGTCCAGCTCGACACGGAGTCCGGCTGCCCTCAGCTGGCGCGCTATCTCCTGGGCATAGTCCATATGGCGCTCGGCGGAAATCGGCAGGATTCGGGCCTGGACCGGGGCCATCCACACGGGGAACTTGCCGCCCAGATGTTCGGTCAGTACGGCAATGAAGCGCTCAATGGAGCCCAGAACCGCACGGTGAATCATAATGGGGCGGTGTTTCTCACCGTCGGCACCCACATATTCAGCCCCGAAGCGCTGGGGGAGCTGGAAGTCCAGCTGAATCGTGCCACACTGCCACATGCGCTTCAGGGAGTCCAGAATCTTGAAGTCAATTTTGGGCCCATAGAATGCCCCGTCACCCTCGTTCAGGCGATAGCTGATCTCCAGTTCTTCCAGAGCCTGCTTCAGGGCTTCCTCGGCCTGGTCCCAGTCCGCGATGTCGCCCATGAAGTCCTCGGGGCGAGTTGAGAGCTCCACCTCGTAGGAGAAGCCAAAGAGGCGGTAAATCTCATCGATCAGCAGGACCACCTGCTTAATCTCCTGGGTGATCTGCTCCGGAGTCATATAGATGTGGGCGTCGTCCTGAGTAAAGCTGCGCACGCGCATCAGGCCGTGCAGGGCGCCCGACTTCTCGTGGCGGTGCACCAGTCCCAGCTCAGCCAGGCGCAGGGGCAGGTCGCGGTAGCTGTGCGGTTCAGATTTATAGACCAGCATGCCGCCCGGACAGTTCATGGGCTTAATCGCATAGTCCTCCTCGTCGATCTGCGTGGTGTACATGTTCTCTTTGTAGTGATGCCAGTGTCCCGAGGTCTCCCAGAGCGAGCGGTTCAGAATGATGGGGGTGGCAATCTCCTGGTAGCCGCGGTTGACATGCAGCTGGCGCCAGTAATCCAGCAGGCAGTTCTTCAGCGCCATACCCTTGGGCAGCCAGAAGGGAAAGCCCGGTCCCGCCTCGTTGAAGTAAAAGAGCTTCAGCTCCTTGCCCAGCTTGCGGTGATCGCGGCGGCGGGCCTCCTCCAGGAGCTCCAGATGCTGGTCCAGATCCTTTTTCTTGGGAAAACAGGTCCCGTAGATGCGCGTCAGCATCTTATTGTGCTCGTCCCCGCGCCAGTAGGCACCTGCCAGGGCCGTCAACTTGATGGCCTTGATCTGCTTGAGTTCCATGACGTGTGGGCCAGCACAGAGGTCGCAGAAGTCCCCCTGCTCGTAGAAGCTGATCTCTTCGCCCTCCGGCAGCTCATCAATCAATTCCACCTTGTAGCTCTCCCCCCGCTCCGCCATGAAGCGGCGGGCTTCCTCACGGGGCAGGACAAAGCGGCGAATAGGCGGATTCTCCTTAACAATACGCTGCATCTCCGCTTCGAGCTTGGCCAGGTCCTCCTCCACGAAAGCTCCCTCACGGTCAAAGTCGTAGTAGAAGCCGTCCTCAATGGCCGGGCCAATAGCCAGCTTCGTCTCCGGGAAAAGGCGCTTCACGGCCTGGGCCAGCACGTGTGAGCAACTGTGACGAAAGGCCCTCTTGCCCCCCTCGTCATCAAAGGTCAAAATCCGCAGCCGGTCCCCATCCTTAGGTACGAAGCGGAGGTCCACCACCTCACCGTTGACCTCGCCAGCCAGGGCCTGGCGGGCCAGGCCCTCACTGATTTCACGGCTGATCTCATAGAGGTTCAGCCCCTCTGCAAACTGTCTCGGCCCATCGCGCAAGATTAATTCCATAAATTTCTCCTTCCAATCGAAAAAGCACCCCGACAGGCGCGGCCTGTCAAGGGTGCATCACTACACGGTTCCACCTTGAACTTTTACTCTTCATCCATTCGGCCCCGTCCACGTTCCGCACGAACGCCAAACGGAAAGAGGCCTGGCTCCCCGCCGTACAGCCTGGGGCTGGACGGACGCTCCGGGCACCTGCGCTCCAGAGTGGTGGCCCCCTCGGGTGACGCCCCCGCTTACAGCCAAGGCGGGGCGCTCTCTGTAGTCAGCCAGTCTTGAGGTGGACGGCTCTTTCAACGCGCACTAAATTAGTATTTATTCTAGACCTCTGCCCCATCCTGTCAAGTCCTCCCCCTCTGTCCGCCTGGGTTCTCGCAATCAATGCGTAGTCCCACAACGCGATCGCCACACACAAAATTTTATTTGCAAAATATAATCTGGACAGGCCGCACTATTTTTGATAGTATCAAAATAATTTACAAATAAGTTTTTGGAGACAAGTATGCGCCAACTCCTACGTGATCTCTGGCCCTATATCTACGCCCATCGCCGACAGTACAGCCTCGCCTTTCTCCTCCTGACCTACACGAACATCTGCATGGTGATCACCCCGATCATCGTGGGGACGGTCACCGACCTCATCTCAGCGGGGAGTCTGACACTTGGACTCCTGCTGCGCTATGTCCTGTCCCTGCTCGCCCTGGTGCTGACTTGTTACGGTTCTAATGTGCTTTGGGACTACTTCGCCTTTGGTACGGCGGATCGCATCGGCTGCGAGCTGCGCCACAACCTGCTCCGGCGCTACATCCAGGCCCCTCCCGCCTTCTTCCACCGCTTCGACCGCGCCGCCCTGCTGGCCCGCAGCAACAGCGACGTCGACACGGTCGTGGATCTCTCTGGCTACGGCGTCCTGACGTTTTCCGACGGACTCATTTACCCCCTCATCCTGATCACCATCATGTTCTGGCGCTTCCCCTTCTGGCTGACCTTTGCCTCCCTCGTGCCAGCCCTCCTGGTCCCCCTCAACATCATCCTTATGGGTAAGTACATCTCCAGGCGCTTTGCGGCCTTCCAGGAGAGCTACGAAGCCATGTACAGCTCCGTTCTGGAACAGGTGACAGGTGTGCGCTGCTGCCGGGCGTATCGCATGGAGGACTATCTGAGCTCCCAGTTCGACGCGGCTGCAGAAAAAAATGAGGAACTACGCTTTCGTCACAAGAGCCTGCGCAATCTCTCCAGCAGTCTCAGCCGGACCCTCACCTTCGTCAGCATCAGCATGGGCTTCGCCCTGAGTCTCTACTTCATCCACGAAGGACAGCTGAGCATGGGCCAGGTCATCAGCTTCAACATCTACCACCAGCTGCTTATCTGGCCCCTCTATGCCTTCAGCGACCTCGTCCTGATGCTGCAGGATACGAGCAGTTCCTTCGGGCGCATCCAGGAAGCTCTGGCACCCCTTCCTGATGAGGACCGACTCAAGCCTGGGGCGGCGCCCGGCCTGGCCCGCCCAGCTGAGGCCCCCCTGCACCTGGAACTCTGTGGCCTGTACTTCAGCTATCCCGAGGCGAAGGAACCCATGCTGCAAGACATTCATCTGGACCTGGCACCAGGCAGACAGATTGGCATCGTGGGGCGCACCGGCAGCGGCAAGACCAGCCTACTGCGTCAGTTCCTCTTCCTCTACCCCAGCCAGCCAGGGCAGTTCCTCGTCAACGGTCAGGACCTCTCCCTCTATGACGCGGAGGCCCTGCGCCGCCAGATCTCTTACGTCCCCCAGGAACCAGCCCTCTTCTCCCTCAGCCTCCGAGACAATTTGCGTCTCGGGCGGGAGGAGCTCAGCGACGCGGAACTGCATCGACTGCTGGAAATTGCGGCCTTCGACGAGGAGGTTCAGCAGTTCCCAGAAGGCCTGGACACCCTGCTCGGCGAAAAGGGGCTGAACATTTCGGGGGGCCAGAAACAGCGCCTGTCCATCGCCCGCGCCCTCGCCAAACCCGCTCAGCTCTACATCCTGGACGACAGCCTCTCCGCCCTTGACGGCGAGACCGAACGCCGCATCCTTGAGCAGCTCCCCAAGGCCCTGGGACAGGCCTCCTGCCTCATCAGCTCGCACCGTCTGAGCGCCGTCCAGCACTGCCAGGAAATCCTGGTCCTCGACGGAGGCCGTATAGTCGAGCGCGGCAGTCACTCCGAACTTATGGCCCTCAACGGCTGGTACTGCGAGCAGTTCCAACGCCAGTCTGACCAGTTCTCGGAAGGAGGCCAAGAAAATGACCCGGTCCAACACTGAAAAAGATAGAACTAAGCGTCCAGAGAGTCGCTGGCGCTTCTTGCTGAGCTTCTGTGCCAGTCAGCGGGGCGGGCTCAGCGGCATTTTGCTCATCACGATCTGCAATGTCGCCTTTACGCTTGGGGCTCCGCTCTACATGAGTGGCATTCTCAACGAGGTTAGCGAACGGGGCGTCTCCGACCAGATCTTCACCCACATTCCCCTATATGTGGCTATCTACTTCGGCCTGCGGCTGGCCGCCATGCTCTGCTACTACTTCCTCAGCCAACTGGCCTACCGTGTCTCTGGTCGGGCCACCCTCCGGCTGCGCCAGTGCGTCTTTCGCCACGTCCAGAAGCTGCCCATCAGCTACTTCGACCACCTCCCCTCGGGCAAGATAGCCTCACGCATCTGCAGTGACAGCACGGTCATCCAGAACTTCTACGAGCAGACGCTGACCAGCACAGTGATGGTCCTGATCCAGCTCCTGCTGACCCTTGTCAGTCTCTGCTTTGTGGCCTGGCAGCTGAACCTCTTTATTTTTCTCCCCATCCTGCTGGTCCTGCCCCCCTGTCAGATTTACTTCAAGCGCCACATCCGTAAACCGATACAGGAGCAGCGGCGCTGCAAGGCGGAGCTCTCGGCGCTGACCCAGGAGAGTCTGAGCAATATAGAGCTTGTGCACGCCCTGTCGGCGGAGGACTACTGCACGGAGATTTTTGATCGACACAACCAGACCTACCTGCGCAACAGTCTGAAAGGCACCATACTCGACGCCAGTCTGACCTACAACGTGGTCAGTCAGCTGGAGCAATACTCCATTGCTGGCTTCCTCCTCTTTTTTGGCCTCGGAAGTCTGGGCCTGGTCCCGGCCCTGCCCCTCGGCCTCCTCTACCTGGCAATAGACTACAGCAGCCGCGTCTACAATCAGTTACACAGTCTGGCCTCACAGGTCAGCCAGCTGGAGCGGGGCCTGGGCGCTGCGGAGCACATTTTGGACGTACTCGGGCTTGAAGCGGAGCAGGAGGAGGGCGTCCTGGCCCAGGACGGAGCCCCGCCTGCGTCTGAAGCTCCCTGTCCTATCGTTGAGGCCAGACAGCTCCACTTCGCCTACACGCCCGAGCAGCCGGTCCTCCAGGGTATAAACTTCCAGCTCCAGGAGGGACAAACCCTCGCCCTAGTCGGCGATACAGGTTCTGGCAAGACGACCCTCATCAACCTGCTCCAGCGCTTCTACACGCCTAGTAGCGGGGCCCTGTACTTCCGAGGTCAGGCGATCCAGGATATTCCGCGACAGGAGCTCAGAACAAAATTGGCCCTCGTGCAGCAGGACCCCTTCCTGCTGAGCAGCAGCATCTACGAAAACATTCGTATGGGGAATCCGAAGATCAGTGAGGCGGATGCCCTGGAGGCCCTGGAGGCCATCGGGGCCAAAGAGCTCATCCTCCGTCAGGGCCGCGAGCTCCACAGCCAGCTTAAGGAGAACGGCCAGGAGCTCTCCTCCGGGGAGCGCCAGCTCATCAGCTTCGCCCGGGCCTTCGCCCACCGCCCCGAAGTCCTGATACTCGACGAGGCCACAGCCCACATTGACAGCGGGAGTGAACAGCTCCTCCAGGATGCCCTGGGCAGACTCTTGAAGCATCAGAGCAGCATTGTCATCGCCCACCGCCTCTCCACCATTCGCAATGCCGAGCAGATTCTCGTCCTCCAGCAGGGTAAAATCATTGAGCAGGGTACGCACGAGGAGCTCCTGGCCCTCAAGGGTCACTATGTGGCCATGCTTGAGAGCCAGTCCCTACAGGCCCAGGATGAACTTGGGAACGAGACTTAGTTCCCGAACTCCAAACTGCTGATAAGCCAGGAGCAGACGGGCGGGGACCCTTTGGGTTAAGATGAATAAAAAGCCCTAGAAAGGCTGTGTTCCATGGACTACGTATACCTCATAATCATCCTCGCCTCATACCTCCTCATACTCATTCTTGGGGGCCTCAGCCTGCACAGCTTGAAGAAGGCCAATCGCCGTCTCCATAAAGAGCTCCTGGACGGCTTGGACAAGAGCGCCACGGGGACCGCCTATCTGACTGAGCTCCAGGAAGGCCCAGGGAGCCTGGCTCGCGTGGCCCAGGCCTACGCCTGCTCCGCCGAGACGTTCTGCCCAGACGGGCAGTATCCTGAAGCGGAGACCTTTTTCTGCCCGGAGGCCTTCTGGTCTGGCCAGGCCATCTCCGGCCTGCAGAAACTGGAGCGGCTCTGTCTCCTCATCTCCTGCCTCAGTAGCCTCGCCCTCTTGATCTTCCAGGCTGCCGTCCAGGGGCAGCCCCTCAGTTTCTTTTCCCTCCTCCCCCTGCTGACGGGGCTTGGCTACTACCTCTTCCTCCAATATGAGGAGCGACGTGGTCAGATGGAAGTCCAGAGCCTCCTCTGGCAACTTTCCAGACGTCTGGAACAAGAACTTCCCATCTATCGGCCCAGCATCAGCTTGGCCCAGAACCTGCGCGCTCAGGCCGCACACCAGGAGAGCCTGCAGCGGGGACAGCAGCAGATCACAGAGGCCCTGGCCAGCTTCCAGGCCCCAGATTTTGCCGCCCAACTGGGAGCGGCTCTGGACCACTGCCTGCAAGAGCAGCTCCAGCCCTATCTGCAGCAGCTGGAAAGCCGTGGAAAAGAGCGCGACCTGGCCCTCCAGCAGCAAGTGGAGGCCCAGGCCGCACTGATGGCCAGCCTGTCCGAACTTTTGCAAAATTGGACTCTGGCCCAGAGGGAACAACTGGATCTACTCCAGAACTGGACGCGGGAAGAGAAGGAACTGCGCGTCCAGCAGGAGGCCCAATGGGCGGCCACTGAGGCCCACCTCAGCCGCGTGGCCAGCAGCTGGCAGGAGGCCCAGCAGCGCCAGGTCCAGCAGGAGCTGGACCTGGTCCGGCGCTGGGAGCAGGAGAGCCAGCAGGCTGCAGAACAGCAGTCCCAGGCCCTGCAGATTCTGGAGGCCAGTCGGAGCCTCAGCCAGGCCAGCCAGGAGCAAATGGCTCGTGCCCTACAACAGCAGGAGGCCATTCTGCAGCAGCAGCTGTCCCTGCAAAAAGGTCTGGAAGAAGCCAGCAAGCACTTTGGACAGGGGCTCTTCAGCTCTCTGGAAGCCAGCCTCAAGAGCTATGACCAGGCCCTCAGCCAGAGCCACGAGCGCCTGAGCCTGGCCTGCCAGGAAATCCAGGCCAGTCTCGCCCAGCTGCCGGGCCGCCAGGACTAGGAGGGCCCAATGGCCAGATTACAGTCAGCACCTGAAACCTTCCAGGCCTTTTTAGAGCGGCAAAAACATATGCTCCCCCGCCCTGATGAGCGGGTCTGGGCCGTAGTGCAGGAGCAGGAAGAGGCCCTGGCTACCCCCCTGTTGAAGTGGCTCCTGGCCCACAGGTGTCAGGGCCAGGACCAGGAGCTTCCCGAGCTTTTTGGGCTGCTGCGCCAGGGCTCTGACTTCAGGCAGCTTTTTTATTTCTACCAGTTCAACTACCCCCAGTCCGAGGTCAAGCAAATTCTGGTCCAGGCCTATTGTCACTTGCGCGCTGTGGGGCTCCTATCTGGGACGGAGGGCCAGATTTTTCGCGAACTTGACTGGAAGCAGGATGAGAAGCAGCTGCTGGCAGACCTGGCGCGCTACAGCTTGGACTGCCTCCCCAGGACCCGGAACGAAGGACAGGAGGCTTGGGTACGGGAGCTGCTGGAACTCTGGAAGGGCTGGGGGCTGGCCCTCTACGGACCCTTCATGGCCAGTCTCTGTCTGCGCCTGTGTCAGCTCCGACCGGACTTCCTCCACGCCCTGCCAGCCGACCTGCCCTGGGACCGCCTCATCGCTCAGGCCCCGGAGCGGGAACTCCCCCCCGCCCTGCTCGGCCTCTTAAAAAGTACGGAGTATAGTCAGACCCAGCGCCACACACTCATTCTGCCCTTCGCCCGCCGCAGTTTGGAGGCGAAACTTGACGAGGGACTGCTGGGTCTCCCCCGACCGGAACGCCTGCGCTTTTACCAGATTTCAGAACGCCTGGTCCTGGACAGCTACCTCCCCCTGGCCTGGGGTAAGCGCCAGCTCCTGGAAGCCGCTCAGAATGGCCTGCAACGCCCTCCGCTCAAGGCTGATCAGGGGGCGTCCTGGCTCTTTGTCCATCGGACATTCGCCCTCCTGAGCCTGGAGGATGAGGAGGACTATCTCTACTATCTCAGCCTGGACGTCCTCGCCCAGCTCTTTCCCCAAGTGGCTGAGTTCTGTCGCCAGGGGGCCCAGCAACTGCAGCTGATCTACCGCCTCTACCATCCCTCCTGTCTCGGCAGCTCAGGTCCCGCCCTCTTCCAGATCCCCTGCTTCGGCACGGCTCTTGACAGCGCCTGCCAGGAACTGCGCCAGCTCTGCTCTGCCCTGTAAAAGCTAAAAAATCCACAATTCCCAAGCGAGAGACCGGCCGGCCATCGTGGAACTGTGGATTTTTGCTGCAGGATAGCTCCTGAAAGCCTTAATAAAAGCTAGGCGATTTCCCCTGCCTCGAAGCCCTCTCCCAGGACCTCACGGGTGTCCATGACGAAGACGAAGGCCCGCTCATCAATGGTCGCCACGATTTTTTTCAGGGCGTGAATCTGTTTCTGCGGAAGGACACAGAGCAGGACGGTCTGCTCATTCTTCGTGTACATCCCCTGCCCAGAAAGGCCCGTCACCCCTCGCTCCAAGTCTCGCATAATGATCTGGGCCAGGGTCTCCGACTCTCTGGAGATAATGATGGCCGTGCGCTTGAAATTGAAGCCCTCGATGACCAGGTCCACGGCCTTAGAGGTCAGAAGCAGGGCGAGGGTCGAATAGAGGCCGAGACGCAGACTATCTGGCTGCGTCTCACTGTAGGCCCAGATCGAAATGCCGATGACGATGGCATCAACAATCCAGATACCCATGCCCAGACTCATGTTCTGCCAGCGCTTGCGCATCAGCACCGCAATGATGTCCGTCCCTCCTGTGGTATAGCCGGCCATCAGCATCATTCCCAGGCCGAGGCCGAAAATAACGCCACCCAGTAGGGAGGCCAGAAGGATGTCCTGACCCATGGCTTTATAAATGCTATCTGGATCCCAATGACTGAGTCTGAGCAGCCAGCTGCTCAGATCGACCATGAAGGAGTAGACAAAGGTTCCGATGATGCTGTTAATCAGGAAGCGCTTGCTCACAAGGAAGTAACCGAGGGCAAAAATCGGTACATTCAGCAGCATGGTCCAAAGGCCCACCGAACTCAGGCCCGTCAGGGTGTAGATCACCGCACCCAAACCGCTGATACCACCCATCGTCAGGGTGCTGGGCAGGAAGAAAAGGTTGACTGCCAGACCCGCAATGAAGGCTCCCAGCAGCATGATCGGCAGATTGCGCAAGAAGGTTTTCAGCTTACTCGGCTGCAGATACTCCTTAAAATTCAGATTGATTTTTCCTCGTTTCCGCTCCGTCTGTGCCATGCCGCCTCCTCTATGCTCTCATCTTCTTCCGGTATTCCAGGGCCGTCATACCCTTGAGCCGCCGAAAAGACACATTCATACGCTGACTGCTGCCAAAACCCACGCGCCGGGCCACGGCCCCCACTTGGAGTTCCTCCTTCGCCAGGAGCTCACAGGCCAGATCTACGCGCAGGGCATTGAGATAGTTGGAGGGCGTCATACCATAACTGCGCTGGAAGGAGCGGGCGAAGTAGCTGTGACTCAGGAAGACATAGTTTGCAATCTCCGCAACAGTCAGCGGCTCCGTGACATGCTCACGCATATAGCGCTCAGCCATCTCAATAAGTTCCTGGACCTTGCCTTCGCGGCGGCGCAGGTTGTCCTCCCAGATCTCCTTAATCTGTCGGGCCACTTCGACGACCAATTCCATGGCCAGGGCCTCCCGCATCAGAGCCCCGCAAAAGCGCTCGTGCAGGGATTCTTGCAGGCACTGCTCACAGAGCCGCACTATGCGTTTGTGGCCCCTGCCCCGTAGGTAGATTCCCGCCTCCTTGTGCTCCTCGTGGGCCGCCTCCTCCGCAAACTGTACGAACTGGTCTATGGATTCCAGGCTGATAGTCTGCTCCCCCAACTGCATCAGAAAGGCATCGGGGGCAAAGGTAAAGTACACGATCAAGAGGTCCACGGGACCCTCGTCAATGACGTAGGTGTGCTCCATGCCAGGTTTCAGGACGAAGAGCTCACCCTGGCGCAGCGGGTACTCCTCCTGGTTCACAATGTAGCGCATGGCCCCGCCTCGGACATAGGTCAACTCGTGGGCCTCATGGCGGCTCGGCGCGTGATGGCTCCCATCCGACTCCAAAGAACGGATGACGCCCCGCATGACGACGGGCCGGACAGAATCGATGGCCAGCCTTCTCCCCTCCTGGGACAAGACAACCTCTCTCAATGCGCGCAAGGGAAACCTCCTGTAAAATACACTGTTTTAATGATACTAAATTTATATTTACAGGTGCAAGCGCCCCGCAGGGGGGCCTTACACGAGTCCAAAATGTCGGTTTTGGTCAGCTTTTGTCGGGCTCCCTTAGCGCCAGGGAGCACTAGACTGAGACTGCATCCCAGACAGCGGAGCTCCTGCTCTAGGCACAGACCACAAAGGAGTATAACGATGAACAATAAGGTGAGAGACAATAAGGAAGTCCCTTTTGAGCTCGAAGCACATACGGCCGAGCTGCGGGACAAACAGGACCAGAGCGCACTGGGGCCCGAAACTGAGCCCCCGCTGGACCAGGACCTCAGTACTGGGCGCAGGCCCTCCTCCAATTACAGTCGCCGCCGCAGCTATAACAGTGAGGGGCGTCGATACCAGGAGGGCCAGGCCTACCGCGAGGGACGCAGTGGACAGCGCGGAACAGAGCCCATACAGTTTGACATTCTGGCCCATGTTGGGGAATTGGGAAGCTCCCGCAGCGGCTGGATTCGGGAGCTCAATGTAGTCTCCTGGAACAAGCGCCAGGCCCGCCTGGACATACGCGACTGGGACCCCAGCCATCTGCGCATGAGCCGCGGCATCTCTCTGAACGCCAATGAGGCCGAACGTCTGGTAAGCCTGCTTCAGGGTTTCGACTACGGACGTCTTGGACTCTAAACGAGCGTGACGGACAGGAACTGGCTGTGGCGGATGCACTAGAGTGAGGGTGATGAAAATAGGCCCTCGCCCTCCCCTCGCGTATCCAGGCGGGGGCGGGGCGGGGGCCCTGACATGTATCCTAACAAGGCTTACTGGGCCAGGTCCTCTGGCTCGGAGACTGTCGAAGCCCCCTGTTCCTCGACCCCTGTGAGCTTCTGGGCTCCTGGCTCTTCCCCAGACTGCGCTGAGGCCGCCAGGGCCTGGACCCGACGATTCAGGAGCTGTGGGGCCTCCTCCTTCAGAATGGCCTTCTGGGTTACGATGCAGGTGTCGACATCCTCGCGCGACGGCACCGTGAACATGATGTCCATCATGGTCTCCTCCAGGATGGCTCTGAGGCCGCGGGCCCCGGTCTTGCGCGCCAGAGCCTGGCGGGCTATCTCCCGTATGGCCTCCTCCTCGAAGATCAGGTCCACGCCATCGTACTCCAGCAGCTTGCGATACTGCTTGAGCAGTGCGTTGCGGGGCTCCTGGAGGATGGTCACCAGAGCCTCCTCGTCCAGGGGTTCCAGGCTGACAATATACGGAATACGGCCGATGAACTCAGGAATCAGGCCGAATTTTAGCAGATCCTGGGGCAGCAGCTCCTTCATCAGCTGCTTCTCATCCAGCTTGGAGCGCTCCTTGATCGCGGCTCCGAAGCCGATGGAGCCCTTGCCCAGGCGCTTCTCAATAATCTGTTCGATGCCGGCGAAGGCCCCTCCACAGATGAAGAGTATGTTGCTGGTGTCGATCTGGATAAACTCCTGGTGGGGGTGCTTGCGTCCTCCCTGGGGCGGAACATTGGCAACCGTGGATTCGAGGATCTTGAGCAGAGCCTGCTGTACACCTTCTCCGCTGACGTCACGGGTCAGTGAGGGGTTATCCGAGCGCCGTGAGATCTTGTCAATCTCATCGATGTAGATGATGCCGCGCTCGGCGCGCTCGATGTCGAAATCTGCATTCTGCAGGAGGCGCAGCAGTATATTCTCCACATCCTCACCGACGTAACCTGCCTCGGTCAGGGCCGTTGCGTCACAGACCGCGAAGGGCACGTCGAGGATGCGGGCCAGGGTCTGGGCCAAGAGGGTCTTGCCCGATCCAGTCGGACCGAGGAGGAGGATATTGCTCTTGCTCAGCTCTACCTCTTCTTTCTCAGGGGGGCTGGCCTGCCCCTTGAGCTTCTTGTGCAGGCGGCGACGCTCTTTCTGGACCTGGGCCAGGCTCTGGGCATAGAGTCGCTTATAGTGGTTGTAAACCGCCACGCAGAGCGCCCGCTTCGCCGCGTCCTGGCCGATGACATAGAGGTCCAGTTCCTTCTTCAAGTCCTCCGGCGTCGGCGGCTCTCCCAGCATTTCCTGCAGGGCCAGGCTGCTGTGCTCGCGCTCCTTCTGCCGCTCGGCATCCAGGATGTCCTGGCAGAACTGTACGCACTCGTTGCAGATAAAAATCCCCGGCCCCGCGACCATACGCTCCACCTGGGCCTCAGTCTTGCCGCAGAAGGAGCACTTAATAGGATCGAAGGGGGATTTCAGCGGGGGCTGCTGCCCCTTGAGGCGACCGCCCCCGCCGCCCTCTCCGCTGCCGCTTTTTTTACCTGCCATATCAACCTCTCTTCGTCAGGATCTCATCGACGAGGCCGTAGGCCTTCGCCTCCTCGGCTGTCATCCAGTAGTCCCGCTCCGTATCGCGGGCCACACGCTCGATATCCTGGCCCGTCCGCTCACTGAGGATGCGATTCAGACGGCTGCGGATCTTCAGGATCTGACGCGCCGCAATCTCCATATCAGAGGCCATGCCCTGGGAGCCGCCCGAGGGCTGGTGGATCATGACCTCGGCATTCGGCAGGCAAAAACGCTTACCAGGGGCACCGGAGGCCAGGAGGACGGCCGCCATGCTCGCCGCCATACCCATGCAGATGGTCTGCACATCCGGCTTGATGTACTGCATGGTGTCGTAGATCATCATGCCCGAATGTACTTCACCGCCCGGGCTGTTAATGTAGAACTGGATATCCTTCTCCGGGTCCTCAGCTTCCAGGAAGAGTAGCTGGGCCGAGATCAGCCCCGCAGTCGTGGCATTGACTTCCTCTCCCAGAAAAATAATGCGCTCCTTAAGCAGGCGCGAAAAAATATCGTAAGAACGCTCACCGCGGTTGGTCTGCTCGATGACCATTGGTACCAAACTCATTGCTATACCCCTTTCCCGCCCCGTTGGACGAGGCTTTTTGCCGTTTATTATACCCCCTTTTGAGGAAAAGTCAAAGAAAGTCAACAACGCTTGACAATTCCCCAGAAAACAGAAAAAGGGCCATCTCCAATCAGAGACGGCCCCGCTCTAAACAAACTCAGGCGTCCTCCTGGGTCTCCTTCTGCTCACCCGCCTTGACTTCCACGGTCTCGCGGGGCTTGGGCTCGACCGGAATGGCCGTGTCCACAATCAGGTCCGCCGCCTTCTTCCGCTTCATGTTGTCGATGAAGCTCTCCTTGACCTCCTCGGTCATGCGCTCCTTGACCTGATCCAGCTCCTGCTTGTGCTCCGCAGCCAGCTTGGCCAGCTCAGCTTCGAATTCCTCTTCACTGACCTGGATGTCCTCAGCCTTGACCACCGCCTCGAGCAAGAGCCCCAACTTGACGCGCTGCAGGGCCTGCGGCTTCTGTTCCTCGCGGTACTCGTCAATCTTCTTACCCAGATAAGACAGGTAGGTCTCAAGATTCATCCCCATCTGCGCCATCTGCTGTTCCTGCTGGTAGAGGATCTCGTCAACCTCCCGCTCCACCATGGCCTCCGGCACATCCACCGTCAGGTTCTTGATGGCCGCGGTCAGGGCGTTGTTCTCCAGTTCACTGCGCATGGCCTGCTGGATCTCTTCCTCGCGCTGGCGGCGCAGGTCCGCCTTGTACTCCTCCAGGGTATCAAACTCACTGACATCCTTGGCGAATTCGTCGTCGGCCTCCGGCAGTTCACGGCGCTCCACACGATTGATATGCACGGAGAACTGAGCCGGCTTGCCCTTCAGATTCTCGGCGTGATAGTCCTCCGGGAAGCTCAGATCGACCAGGACATCCTCGCCGGCCTTGTGGCCCACAAGCTGGTCCTCAAAGCCAGGAATAAAGGACTTGGAGCCGATGCGGAGCTTGTGGCCCTGGGCGCTACCACCCTCGAAGACCTCGCCATCCACCTTGCCCTCGTAGTCAATATCAGCTGTGTCGCCCTCCTCGATGCCGCGGTCCTCCACAGGAACCATGCGCGCATTGCGCTCGAGCACCCGCTTCAGGGAATTCTCGACCATCTCGTCCGTAACTTCCAGCTGGTGCTGCTCGGCCTCGAGGCCCTTGTACTGCCCCAGCTCGGCCTCCGGCTTGACCGTAACGAGGAGCTGGGCCTTCAGGCCCTTTTCGCTACCAATCTCCTCAATATCCAGCTCCGGACGATCCACAGGCTCCAGTTTGTGCTCACGGATGGCCTCGGGATAGGCCTTGGCCAGCAGCAAATCAATGCAGTCCTCATAGAGCGCGCCCTCACCATAATAGCGCAGGGCCATATTCATCGGGGCCTTGCCCGGGCGGAAGCCCGGAATGCGGAACTGGCGGGCCTTCTTCTTGTAGGCCTGGCTCATGGCCTGGCGAAAATCTTCAGCCGAAATCTCGATGCTGAGCTTCACCTGGTTCTTCTCTAGTTTCTCGACTTGCGATGACATGCTGTCCTCCTATTTCGCGAGCGTTATAAAGCGCTCCGATTTTCGTAAACAATCTTATAAATTATAGCACGCTCTAAGGTGAAGCTGCAAGAAATCCCTGCACAGGACAGTCCCCTTGAACTCCTGTAAATCAGGGTCCCAATTCGTGACGTTCCAGGCGCTGGCAGTCGCGCAGTCCAAAGAAAAGCAGCAGGGACGCAGCCAGGATAGACACGCTGTCTGAGATCGGCTCAGCCTGGATGATGCCCAGGACGCCGTTAAAATGCGGCAGGATAAAGGCCAGGGGAATGAGCAGGACCACCTTACGTAGCAGGGCGACAAAAAGGGAGAGCCCCGCCTTGCCTGTGCCCACAAAATACATCTGGGCCGCGGTCTGAATTCCAAAAAGAGGCAGGAGAAGCAAATAGGTCGGCAGGAGCTGAACCACCAGATCAATGATCTCCGGAGCGTTGACAAAGGCCCGGGCAAAGGGGCGGGCTCCCAGACAGATGAGCACGTAGAAGCTGAGATTCCAGAGGCAGAGCAGGACCAGGGTCTGGCGCACGGCCCTGGCCACACGGCGGTAATTCCCCGCCCCCCAGTTGTAACTGACAATGGGCTGGACGCCCTGAGAAAAACCGAGATTCGGAATAAAAAGAATCTGCATGGCGCGTTGCAAAATGGTCATGGCCCCAACATAGAGGTCCCCTCCATAGCGCAGGAGCTGGGTGTTAAAAACAATAAAAATCGCGCTCTCTGTGGCGGTCATCGTAAAACTGGAAACACCCAGAGCCAGGAGGCGCCGCAGCTTGGCCAGGTCCGGACAGAGGCTCTGGCGGCTGAGGTGGAGACGGCTCTTTGAACTCTGCAAGAAGAGCAGCACATAAATGGCAGAAAGGGCCTGGGATAAGACGGTGGCCAGGGCCGCCCCCCGTACGCCCAGGTCCAGCGCATAGATAAAAATCGGATCGAGGACAATATTGGTCAGCGCCCCGATCAGGACCGAGGCCATGGCGTAGCGAGCCAGGCCCTGGGCGCTGATAAAAGGATTCATACCGAGGGCCAGCTGTACAAAAACGGTACCAAGAACGTAGATGCTGTAGTACTGCTCCGCAAAGGGATAGATGCGTTCAGAAGCGCCGAAAAAGCGCAGAACAGGCTCCTTAAATAGCAGGCTGAGTAGGGTCAGCAGGCAGGACAGCAGCAGCAGAAAGCTAAAACCTGTGCCCATGTATCTCTGGGCCTCATCCCTGCGGCCCCTGCCCAGCTCAATAGAGGCCAGGGGGGCCGCCCCTCCACCCACTAAATTACTAAATGCCGAAACAAGGAGGAGCAGGGGCGAACATACCCCCAGGGCCGTGAGCGCCTCCTGCCCGTTCTGGGCCATATTGCCCACATAGATGCTGTCGACAATGTTATAAAGAATATTAATGATCTGAGCGATGAGAATCGGCGTCGCCAGGCGAAAAATCAGCCCCAGTAAGGGGGCTTGGGCCAGGGCCTGCTCGGACTTCGAAGCTGTTCCTGCCGGGCGGCCAGCACTGGCGCCAGAACCTTTTGACTGCGTGGCCATCAGGCTTCCTCCTGCACGTTCCTTCTGTATTTGGCAGGGGCTATTATACATGATGCCTAAGATGGACTGGGGCCTTTGCCGCCTACTGGGACTTTTGCCGCTTTTAAAAGTGTTATATAATGTCCGCTAACTGACAGTCTCAGAATACTTACTTTGGCTGGAGATCTGACCATCTGATTGCCGATCTGATTGTTATATCGTGAGCGAAAGAGGTAGCTGAGATGCAGGTTACATACTTAAAACACAGTGGATTTCTGCTGGATCTGGAGCGGGCTGTTCTGGTCTTCGACTTTTTCTCAGATCCGGCTCAGATTCTGGGCACCTATGAGAACTGCGGTAAGCCCATAATCTTTTTTGTCTCCCACAACCACTACGACCACTGGAATTCGGACATTCTGGGCTTCCGTAACCGCGCGGGCGTCTATTTCGTGCTGGACCAGGCCATCCGCCGTGAACTGGGCAGTGACCCGCGCGAGGGGGAGAGCCTCTTCTATGTGCAGGAAAATTGCTGCTATACCTGGCAGTTCCTGCAAGAAGCGGGCTTCACAGGGCTCTACTGCCTCCCCTCTACAGACGCTGGGGTGGCCTTCTTCCTGCGGGCGGACTCCGCCTCCATCTACCACGCCGGGGACCTCAACGACTGGAACTGGCAGGATGCGGAGGGCCTGGAGATGGAGCGGCGCTACCGCCAGCTGATCGGAGCCCTGGCGGACTGCCTGAATCCCGAGGACCAGCTGAAGCTGGCCTTCGTCCCAGTGGACCAGCGACTGGGGGACCTGGCTCTGGCGGGGGCAAAAATTTTCGTCGAGCTGATCCGCCCGGCCTATCTGATACCCATGCACCTGAATGGCGGGGTGGGTCTGCCGGCTGACTTGAAGCGCGACCTGGACGGCGGGCCCACGGAGGTCCTGCCGATGGTCGAACCGGGGCAGAGCCTGACGCTGGGCTGAGCGGCTTCAGCCTGGGCTCAAGCCTGCTGACCTGAGGTGGATAAAATAGGGACCTGGAGGCAGCCCAGTCTCCAGGTCCCTGGTGTTCCGCCCGGCCTGTGGACTATGCCCCTCCCCCCGCGGTCTCCAGCTGGATGCGGCGCGTCCAATCATGGGAGTCCTCCTTCAGGCCATACTGGATGGCCGAGAGCTCCTCAAAGAGACGCTGGGACAGGGGGCCGATCTGGCCCTTCGAAAGCAGGTAGTCCCGCCCCTTCCACCGCAGCTGACCAATGGGCGAGATGATGGCGGCTGTACCGCTTCCAAAGGCCTCGCTGATCTCCCCGCTCGCAATCCCATCCATGACTTCCTCGATATCCAGAGCACGTTCCTCGACCTCTATCCCCCAGTCCGCCAGGATCTGTAAGACGCTGTCACGGGTGATGCCAGCTAGTATGCTCCCCGAAAGGGCCGGGCTGAGCACCCGATCCCGGGACACAAAAAATACATTCATCGCCCCCACTTCTTCGATATAACGACGCTCCTGGGCATCCAGCCAGAGCACCTGCTCACAGCCGCGGCGGGCGGCCTCCGACTGGGCCAGAATGGAGGCCGCATAGTTTCCGGCAGTCTTCGCCTCACCGATGCCGCCGCGGGCCGCGCGGACATAGTGGTCCTCAACATAGATGGACACAGGCTTGAGGCCATCCTTGTAGTACAGCCCCGAGGGCGAAAGCAGGATGAGCAGACTGTAGTGCTGGGAGGCGCGCACTCCGAGCTGCGCGTCTGTGGCGATGATAAAGGGGCGGATATAAAGGCTGGTGCCCAGGCTCTCTGGAGCCCAGGCGGCGTCGATACGGAGCAGCTGCTCCAGAGCCTCAAGACAGAAGGCCTCATCCACCGTCGGGATGTCGAGGCGGCGACAGGAGCGATTGAGACGGGCGAAATTCGCCTCGGGACGAAAGAGCTGTAGGTCGCCATCCGGTCGCTTGTAGGCCTTTAAACCCTCGAAGACGGCCTGTCCATAGTGCAAAACCATACTTGCCGGATCCAGGGAGAGGGGCTGGCGGGGACAGATCTGGGCTCCGTGCCAGCCTTGTTCCGGACTGTAGTCCATGCGAAACATGTGGTCGGTAAAATAGGTTCCAAAACCCAGACTCTGCTCGTCGTGATGGCGGGTCTGGCCCTGCTCCAGACGCTTAATCTCCAATTCCATGTCTTCCCTCCTCCAGAATTCTTCACTTATTATAGCGAACTCCGTCCAAGGCCTCGGAAACTTTGTAATGCCTGGGCAAAAGCGCTAAGATAGCAACGTTGCGTGTAAATGCTTACAACACGGCGAAACAGGGCCCGCGACAAACCTGGGACTGGGCCGGGATGCCGTGTCAGCAGACGGAGAAATGAGGCTCTTATGTTCTATGTGGATCCCAGAGGTCGCGGCGACTTCACCCAATTACAGACAGCCCTTGACTGGCTCTCCGCCCACCCTTCTGAGAAGCCCGAACTCGAACTCGCTGAGGGCCGCTACGAGGGTCCCTTTTACTGTGCCGTGCCGGGCCTTCGGCTCCGTGGCCAGGGCCGGGATGAGACCCTGCTGACAGCAGGTCTGGCGGCCCAGCAGAGACATGCGGATGGACGGACGTACGGGACCTTTCGCACGGCGACACTCTTCCTGGATGCGGACCACATCGAAGTACATGGTCTCAGCGTGCAAAATCGGGCGGGCTGGGGACCGACTGTGGGCCAGGCCATCGCCCTCTATGCGGACTCCGATGACCTCCTCGTCGAGGACTGCGCCCTCCTGGGACGGCAGGACACCCTCTTCACCGCCCCCCTTCCAGAGCGGGAATTGCAGGTCGACGGCTTCCGAGGCCCCAAGCAATTCGCCCCGCGCCGCCGCAACCGACAGATCTACCGCCGCTGCCTGATCGCGGGGGATGTGGACTTCATTTTCGGCGGGGCCCAGGCCCTGTTTGAGGACTGCGAACTGCGCTCACTCTGGCGGGAGGGGCAGGAGGGCTGCCAGGGCTATGTCACTGCGGCTTCCACGCAGCGGGATGAGCGCTTCGGCTATTATTTCCAGTCCTGCCGCTTCAGCGCCGAAAAAGGCCTGGAAGACGCTTCAGTATATCTGGGTCGGCCCTGGCGGGAGGCGGCCCGCTGCTGTCTCAACGACTGTGAACTGGGTGCGCACATTCACCCCCAGCTCTGGTCTGACTGGGACAAGCCCCAGGCACACGAACAGGCCGTCTATGCGGTCTATGCCACACGGGCTGCCGACGGCTCTCCCCTCCGCCCAGGAAGCCAAGCCAGCTGGACAAGCCTGGACCCACTGGCAGCCGAAGACTGTACAAAGGAGGCCTTCTTAGACTATGTTCGCAAACAGGCAGTCCAAGACGGACGCTACTTTTCCCATTGACCCCGAACTCGCCCAGGAGGCCTACAGCCGCCACGGGCAGCGCAATCTCCGCATCCTGCTACAGCTCTACCGCGGTAAATATCAGCTCCTGGCCCTCTCCACCCTGCTCTACGTCATCAAGCACAGCGCGGTCTGGGTTCTGCCCCTGGTCAGCGCAAATATCATCAACAGCCTGACACAGGCGGAGGCCGAGGTCTGGGGGCAGATTCTTCTCAATGCGGGTATTTTGGCCCTGCTCATCCTGCTCAACGTCCCGGCCAACTATCTGCATACCAGGCTGCGGAGTAAGGCCATGCGAGCCGTGGAGGCCAGCCTGCGCGGGGCCCTCGTCCGCCGCATCCAGCAGCTGAGTCTCCTCTACCACTCCGAGCACGAGCTGGGCCGTCTCCAGTCCAAAATCATGCGTGATGTCGAGGCCGTTGAGACCCTCTCATCACAGGTCTTTGTCAGCTCTCTGAACATCCTTATCAATATTGTGGTCGCCCTCTCGGTGACTCTCGGACGGAGCAGGGGCATCTTTTTCTTTTTCGTACTGACCGTCCCTGTGGCGGCCCTGTCCATCGTCAGCTTTCGCCGGCCTATGAAGCAGCAGAATTTTCTCTTTCGTCAGGAGATGGAGCAGAGTTCGGCGGAAGTTATGGAAATGGTCGAGATGCTGCCCGTCACCAGGGCCCACGCCCTGGAGGTCCAGGAGGAGCGGCGCATGGCCCAGCGCCTCTTCCAGATCGCCCAAAAAGGCTATCGCCTGGATCTGATTCAGTCCACTTTTGGCGCGGTGTCCTGGGCTGTTTTCCAGATCTTTCAGGTCCTCTGCCTGCTCTATAGCGCCCGACTTGCGCTCCGTGGGGAGATCCCGGTGGGCGACATTCTCCTCTATCAGAGCTACTTCGCGAGCATGGTCAACCAAGTCTCGGCCATTGTCACCCTCCTCCCCACGATCAGCAAGGGCCTGGAGTCGGTACGCAGCATAGGGGAATTGCTTCTGGCCCGAGATCTGGAAGATGACAGCGGCAAGGCCGAGTTGCTGACTTTTGCCGGAAATTATCAGTTCTGTGAGCTCCACTACCGCTACCCTGGGGCCCAGGAGGAGGTTCTGGCCGGCCTCAATCTGGATGTCCCTGCGGGCCAGACTGTGGCCTTTGTCGGTGAGTCCGGAGCTGGTAAGAGCACCCTGCTCAACCTCATCATGGGCTTTTACCTGCCCAGTTCTGGACATATTCTCGTCGACGGCCAGGACCTGGCCCAGATCCAGCGCCGCAGCTATCGCCGCCACCTGGCCTTTGTCCCACAAACTTCTGTGCTCTTCTCCGGTTCCATACGTGACAATATCTGTTATGGCCTGGAAGAAGTCGATGAGGCGCGGCTTCAAGAGGTGATACGGGCGGCCCGACTCCAGGACCTGGTGGAGAGCCTGCCCCAGGGTCTGGACACCCAGGTCGGCAGCCGGGGCAGCAAGCTCTCCGGCGGTCAGCGGCAGCGTCTGGCCATCGCCCGAGCCCTGATCCGCGACCCCAGGGTCATCATCCTGGACGAGGCCACTTCGGCCCTGGACAGCATCTCGGAGCGGCTGATTCAGAGCGCCATCGAGGAGCTCTGCCGGGGGCGCAGCACATTTATTGTGGCCCACCGCCTCTCAACCATTCGCCACGCCGACCAGATCGTCCTCATCCGCGACGGCAAGGTGGAAGAGCAGGGCAGCTGGGAGGAGCTGCTGGCCCGACGTGGGGCCTTTTACCGCCTCTATGCGGCCCAGGCGGAATAGATTTAGCAGTCTGCTCCAGGCTCAATCAGGGGCCCGGTCCAGGGCCAGCGCCTGAGCGCCAGTTCCTCCAGGTAAAAATGGGATTCGGAGGGGCCGTAGTGATAGCAACCGAGCGTTGGTCCTGTGAAGCGTTTGCCCTCGTGCCAGCCCTCATCCGTGAGGTAACTGCAGTCCTCCAGGCTGTCCTCAGCCAGCTTCTGCCCACTACTGTCGCAGAGGCAGAACTCACGTTTCAGACCGCGGATATCCAGGTTCCAGACGAGGGCCTCCGCCCTCAGCTGTCCGCAGCAGATCTTCTGACGCTGGAGCTCCTGTCCCAGCTGGCGATAATAGTAGAGGGTCCAGGCCCCGTCGGCCCCAGCCTCCACTAGATAGGCAAACCAGCTGCGCTCATCGTAGTACTGGATGAGTCCTGCCGCCGCTCCTGGGGCCAGATGGCGGATGTCAGCCTGGAGGCGGAAGTCCATCTGGGCCTCATCCTGGCGCAGGAGCAGGAGCTGACGTGCCTCCAGGCTCCCTGGCCAGTACTTATCGGGGGCCAGGTCCAGGCGGCCCTGCTGCCAGGTGTAGCGGGCCGCAGCGCGCGGGTGCAGGGCCAGCCGCTCCAGGATTCCCGGCTGCAGGTACTGCCGCCAGCATCCCAGGTACCGGTCCTGGGCCTCTGTCCCTGGAAAGGGGCAGGGGGCCAGGCCGCTGGGACAGGAAGAAGCCCGGGCGAGGCGCGGCCAGCCATCGGCTGTCCATTCCAGCAGGTCCAGACCGGTTTCCCGCCCACAGAGGCTGTAGCCCTCCGCCATACGCGCACAGAGATAGACCAGGGCCCAGCGCCCGTCCGCCAGCTCCACAGCCTTGCCATGGCCGGCGCGCTGGAGGGCGGACTGCTTGTCGCTCTGGCGCAGCAGCGGGTTGTATGGACTGGGCTCATAGGGGCCCATGAGCTGACGGGAGCGGGCCACACTACAGAGGTGCCCCTGGCCCGTGCCACCCTCCGCCAGGAACAGATAATAGTAGTCCCCCCTCCGCAGGAGGTGGGGACCCTCCGGATTGCGCTTGTTCCATCCGTAATAGATCAGGCTCGGCTCCCCCAGGGCCCTCCGGCAGTCCGCATCCAACTCCACAATCCGCGCCCCGCGATTGAGCAGCATATAGTGCCGGCCGCCCTCGTGATAGAGGGAGGGGTCAATGCCGTCGAGGGGGATGATGGCAGGCTCCGAATAGGGGCCCTCCGGGCGTGTGGAGCGACAGACAATCTGCTCCCTGCAGGGGACCTCCTGGTCAGACTTACGATAGGTCGCCGTGATGTAAAAATACTGTCCGTCATGGGAGATATCGGCGGCCCAGTAACCCCGGCCGCCCTCCAATGGAGCCAGGCGCGCCCATGCCTCGTCAACTATGGCATGGCCAATAATGTCCCAGTGAATGAGGTCCCGGGACTTCGAGATGGGAATGGCGGGAAAATAGTGAAAGGAGGAGTGCACCATGTAGTAGTCCTCCCCCACTCGGACGATCGAGGGGTCGGCCGCCAAGCCCCGGCAGACCGGGTTCCGATAGAGCTGCCGCTCGGGCCCATAGTGCGCCTCAAGCCAGGCCAGATTGGCCCCGGCCCCAGCCGCCCGCGCGTAGTCCCAGAGCGAGCAGAAATCCTGGTCCAGGGCCCAGGGATCCAGCCCTACGCGCCGAATCAGGTAGTCCAGCATATCTGGCCGATCCGCCAGGGCTGCATAGTGAAGCAGACTGGCCCCGCGGGGGGGCCGGACCTGCATACTGGACTTGCTGTATTCCACCATATAGCGGCAGGCCTCAAGGTCGCCGAGCAGCAGGACCCTGGCCTCAGCTGGAAGTTCCGGGGCGGAGGCCAGGAGGAGGCGCAGACCGGCCGCCTTCGCCAGGGGGGCCTCACGGGCCAGGAGGGGGACCAGGCTCTCCTCCCAACTGGCCTCCATCCAGGCTGGGTCCTCAGGGTGCCTGGCTGCCACGGGGCAGTCCGTGGCACGCAGCCGCAGCAAATCCGTCAGGAGAGGCCTCCGGCTCCGCATTTCCAGACAGTCCAGCCAACCTGAATCACAGCCAGCTTCCCAGCCAGGAGCCCGGCAAAAGAGGCCCACTTGCACCCCTGTCCAGGTCTGGGCAGCCAGGGCCAGGGGCAAGTCCTGACACCAGAGGCAGCTCCCCGCTCCCGCTTCAGAAGAAAAAATGCTGAACTTTAGCCTGAGCTCTGTGCCCTGCCGTCCCAGTCCGCTATCGATGCCCCCGGCAGCCAGGGACTCGTCCTGAATCCCCCGGTCCCCCTCAGGCCAGAGCAGACAGCTGAGCCAGCAGTCTTCATTTAATGCCAGGGATCCGAGGGCCTCCCGCCAGACAGAATTCTCTCCCCCCCGCTCAATAAAGGCCTCGAGGCGCCGCTCTGCACTTCGGCGGAGGACGAGGGCCGCATAGCTGCCTCCGAGCAGGAGCAGGCCTGCCTCCTCCCCTGGCTGAAGTCCGGAGAAGTCCAGGTGCAAGCTATAATCCAGACTGGGAGCAGGTATTTTTTGACTGAGGAAGGAGCCCCAGGACCAGAGATTTTCCCCCACCTTGCAGCCCCTGGCCTGGAGGCGCATAGCGCCTTCTGGCAGGGTCTCACAATCGGCCCAGGCCCTGTGTGCCGCCGCCTGCCAGCTGGCTTCCAGCCCCCCGCGGTCAGACTGCAGACTCAGCTTCTGGGACAGGGGCTCACAAGGCGGCAGGGCCGGACGCCGCCCCAGCTCCACAGGCTCCCCCCAGGTCTCCCCAGGCCGCGGACGCCCAAGCAGCGGCCAGTGTTCAGCCGTCCACTGCAGGGGCTGGAGATGACAGATTCGCCCACTGGCCCCGCAGTCCTGGAAGTGCAGGAAATAGTCCTGGCCAGCAGGCGTATCCACCCAGCCACCTTGATGGGGGCCATTCACCGCAGTGGAGCCCTGGCGCAGGACCACCCGCTCCTCGAAGGGCCCCAGGGGGTCACGGCTGCGCAAGACCGTCTGCCAGCCGCTTTTCACGCCTCCAGCAGGGGCGAAAATATAGTAATACGGGGCTCGGTAGTAGCACTTCGGACCCTCGATGGTCGGGTTGCTGGCCCGCCCATCATAGATCAGGTGGTCGCGGCCCTTGACGCTCAGCCCGTCCGGCTCCAGTTCCACGCTCCCGAGAAAGCTCTTGAAGCCAATGCGGCTGCGGGCATATGCGTGAATAAGGTAGCAGCGCCCCTCCGGCGTCCAGATCGGACAGGGGTCAATGTACCCCGCTCCGGCCAGGAGGAGACGAGGCTGGGACCAGGGGCCACGGAAGTCTGTACTGCTCAGCACATAGAGCCCCTCATCAGGCATGCCAAAATAAATATAAAAACGGCCCTCATGGTAGCGCAGGGAGGGAGCCCAGACCCCACAGCTGTGGCGCACGGCAGCATAGCCAGGCCCCGGAAGCTCCGGCAGGGCATAGCCCTGCAGCTCCCAGTTGACGAGGTCTGCCGACTCCAGGAGGGGCAGTCCCGGCACGTAGTGAAAGCTAGATGCCGTCATGTAGTAGCGCTCCCCGACCCGAATCACGTCCGGGTCAGAATAGTCCGTGTGCAATATGGGGTTGATATAGAGTCCATTCCCCAGATCCGCTGTCCAGAGCTTCGCCAGTTCGTCCATGCTCAGCAGCTCCTCTCCTCTTTCATCTGCGGCCTCGGCAGCTCTGCCTCACGCTCCCGGCAGGCCTGGCCAGGCATGCTTGGCCCAGGTCAGTCCTCCCGAAAGAGTCCTCGAAATTCCGCCCCCAGCTGCAGCAGTTCAGAGGCCAGAATCTGGGCAAAAATCCTCGCCCCCGCCTCCCGCAGGTGGGTGTCGTCCTGCTTGCCCTCCGGGTACTGGGGATACGCGCCAGCAGGGAAATGCATGTAGTAGGCCTTACTGGCCTCCGGACCGACCAGTTCCAGCTGACGGGCGGAGGCCGCAGTCAAGTCGACATAGGCTATGCCCTCTTCGGCCGCCAGCTCCGCCATCACCTGGCGGTAGGGCTGGTGGGGGAGATTTCGCACCCGCCCATCTTCGTCGAAGTCCCGGCGGGAAAGAGGGCTGATCAAGACAAGCCTGGCCCCTCGGTTGTGGGCCGCACGACAGAAGCGCAGGAGGTTCTCACGGTAGTCCCCCTGAGGCTCTGTGTAACGCCTGGGATCTTCACTTTTTTCATCATTGTGGCCGAACTGAACGAAGAGCAGATCTGCGGCCTCCAGCTGATCATAAATGGGAGCCAGGCGGCCCTCATCCAGGAAACTCTTCGTGCTGCGCCCGTTGACGGCGTGGTTGTGCAGGACCCAGTTCGGGGCCAGCAGCGGGGTCAGGTACTGGCCCAGGCCCACCTGAGGCCAGGTCTCCGCGCTGTTGTGGGCCACCGTCGAATCCGAGGCCCAGTAAATACTCGGCATAGACAACTCCTTTCCTTTATTTTTGCCAGCTGAGAACAGCAGCTGACACGGGGGGATAAAGTGTGGGCGCCAGGCTCCCCAAGCGAGAAACCCGACGCCCTATGGCAGTAGATAGATAAAATCCTCTCCGAACTGCCCCCACTCATTCCTTGACGGCACCGATATTGATGCCGCTGATGAAGTATTTCTGGCAGAAGGGATAGATGATCATAAAAGGAATGATGGCCACCATAACCGCCGCATTCTGCACCGTACTCTCCGTCGCATCCGCGATGGCCGAGGGCAGGTCGCTGCCCATGATGAGGCTGCGCAGCTTCATCTGGAAGTTGTAGAGGTTCTCCTTCGTGATATAGATCTTGAAATTGGTGTAGTCGTTCCAGTAGGCCACGGCGAACATCAGGCCGATCGCCGCCAGGGCCGCCTTCGACAGGGGGAGCACAATGCGCAAGAAGGTCTGCATCGGCGTGCAGCCGTCAATCTCCGCCGCCTCAAAGAGCGAGTGCGGGATACCCTCGAAGAAGTTGCGCATGAGCACCAGATTGTAGATGTTGATTGCGGGCAGGAGGATGACCGCAAAAAGGGTGTTGGTCATGTGCAGCTTGTTCAGGACCATGTAGGTCGGGATCATGCCGCCGGAAAAGATCATCGTAAAGAGGAGGAGGCCGGCGAAAATATTGCGCCCCGGCATCTTGTACTGGATGAGCACATAGCCGCCCAGGGTCGAAAGCAGCAGACCCATGATGGTGCCCGTCACCGTGGTGAGGATGGAGATGAGGAAGGGCCTATAGAGGGTGGGGTTCGAGAAGATCGAAATATACCCACCGAAGCCGAACTTCTGCGGCCAGAGACGCATACCGTAGGAAGTGCGCAGGTCCAGCGAGTCGACAAAGACCTTCCAGATCGGCAGAAGGATGAAGATCGCAATGAGGATAAAAATCAGCGCGTTAATCACATGGAAGGCTGTGATGCGCTGCTTGGAGCTGTTGACTCCGCTCGTAACTGATGCCATATGCTACCTCCCTAGACGATGCCCTTGCCACGGACGCGCTTGCTGAGCTGATGACAGATCAGGACCAGGATACAGCCGACCAGGGACTTCACAATGCCCACGGCCGTGGTGTAACCGTAGTTCGGGATGGCCCCGCTGTTAAAGGTCTGGGTGTAAATGTAGGTCTGCAGCACGTCGGCCTGTTCGATGACCGCGTTATTCTGAAGGACAAAGACGGACTCGAAGAGGTTCATGACCTTTGCCAGATTTAGAATCAGAACGGTGATGATGGTGTTCATCAGGGCCGGCAGGGTGACATAACGCATCTTGGCCCAGCGTCCGGCTCCGTCCACTGTCGCGGCCTCATAGAGTTCGGGGCTGATGCTCGACAGTGTGGCCAGGAAGATGATGGTTCCCCAACCCGTGTCCTTCCAGATATTGATGATGTAGTAGACAGGCGTCCACCAGCCGCGGTGGGCCAGGAAGTTAATCTCCTGACCGCGCTCCAGAACGCCAGCCTGGACCAGCAGGGAGTTCACCAGACCGCTCTGACTGGGGGCCAGTATCAGGGCGAAGACCGACGCGGTCACAACCCAGGACATGAAGTGGGGCAGGTAGATGATCGTCTGCACCGTCTTCTTAAACTTCGCGTGGATAATCTCGTGCAGGAGCAGGGAGATCAGAACAGCCATAAAGGTGTTCAAAAGCAGCTTGACCACACTCAGGTTCAGGGTATTCCAGAAGGCGCGCCAAAAGGCGGGCTGGGAGAACATGGTCTGAAAGTGCTTAAAGGCGACAAAGCGCGGGGGACGGATGCCGTTATAGTCCGTGAAGGCCAGGCTGACGCCGATCATCGGCAGGTAGTGAAAGACAAGCACAAAAGCCAGCACGGGCAGGAACATCAGATAGAACCCGCTGTACTTGCGCAGGCGCAGACCGAGGGCTGGCTGGCCTGTGGCAGGGCCCTTCAGGGCCTTGGGCTTAAACATGGGACTTCCTCCAGGTCAGGTCGGGCCGCTGGCGGCTCAAGACCCGGGAGCTCCCCCGCTCCCGGGTCCGCACAGCTCGGGGGCCCTGTACTTATTTCTTCTGCGACTTCGCGTTCAGGGAGTCGACAATGGCCTTGGACCACTCCTCGCCGCGCTCCTTCTGGAACTTGGCGTAGAGTTCCTCGATGCTCATGGCCTTATCGCTGGTGATAAACTCGGTGATCAAACTGTTTTTCAGCTGTGTCAGACTGCCGTTGAACTTGCTCATCTCCTCAGAGGACATGACGTTCGGGGCCAGCTTGGCATTCTTGTTGAAGGTCTCCTGAGAGGCCCTGGCCTCTGGAGCCACCTGGTTCGCACCAGGATCCTCACCCTTGAAGTCGCCGATGGACAGCATGGGATCGATGTGGTTCTTGGTGTAGGCCGTGCTCTTCTTCTCCAGGCTGGGCAGCATATGGAACTCACCTTCCTTATACTCCTTGCCCAGGACCGTCTCAGCCTTGTCATCCCAATGGGTACCTTTTACGCCGTAGGTCCAGAGCACCTGCATGTCCCCGCCGTCGAGCATGGACTCAATGAAGTACTTGAAAACGGCCTCAGGATTCTTGCAGCTGCTGGTGATGCACCACACGGCGGGGCGGCGCTCCAGGTAATTCCCCAGCTCCTTGATGGGGGGCAGGGCGACCAGTTCATCGTCCAGGCCATTGGCCTTGAGGTTGGTCTTCAGATTGGTGGCCCAGGTGCCCGCCCAATAGGTGAATACACCGAACTTGTTGTCGTAGAACTTGTTGCGGATGTCTTTCGTACCCTGCTTGACGGACATCTTGTCGATCAGACCCTGCTGATACGCGTCGCGCAGGCGGGTCAGGGCATCCTTCATCGGCTGCTCCATGAAGCCGTCAACCCAGGTCCCATCCTCCTTCTGATAGAAGGTGGGATAGCCACTCTGGTAGAACTCTGGCAGGTAGTTGGTGTAGGGCTCCTCATTGCCAATCAGACCGGGGGCGGCCACGGAGAACTCCGTATCCTTTTTACCGTTGCCGTCCGGGTCCCCCTCGCGGAAGGCCTTGAGCATGTTGAGATATTCGTCGTAGGTCTGGGGCACAGAGAGTCCGCAGTTGTCCAACCACTTTTTCTTGACATAGGTGATACAGCCTGAACCGCGGGCCGGGGCGAAGCCATAGAGACGGTGCCCGTCCTGCGTGTTCAAGTAGAGCTGGTCAATGAGTTCCGGATTGTTGATCCTCCCGGACTTTTTCAGCTCAGACTTCTCCCAGGCCTCCGTCATATCCCAGAGCGCGCCTTCCTCTGCGTAACCGGCGTAGTACGTCGGGCTCAGAAGGACGACATCCGGCCACGACTCCGGACCGGCGGACATGGTCTGCCCCAGGACATCGTAATAGGAATCATGGTCAGGCTGGGTGATTTCGAGGTCAATACCTGTCAGTTCCTCCCAGCGCTTCTCGAACTTGTCACGGCCATTGGAGGCCGTAAAGACCGTCCCGTTCGTCATGATCTTAATCTTGGCCGGCTTGTCACCTGTCTGGGTCTCTCCTCCAGAACCCTGCTCCCCTCCGCCACCACAGGCAGCAAAGAGTGAGAGACTCATGCCAGCGGCCAGGGCGAGGCTCAGCAGCTTCTTCATCTTCATAAGTTCTCCTCCATTACGCTCATTGAGGTCAGTCCATCCCGCTAAACCAGCATCCGGCTATAACTGCGGCCCTGACCCGTATCTGTGGCCCCATTCTGGGCAGGAAGAGGCAGAAAATCAAGGCTCAAAAATTGCACGCAAGGCCGTTTCTTCAAGAAAAATAGCGTGCAATTCTTTTGATTTAAGCGCTTACAACCCCATATTTGCCAGTTTTTTATGGCACATCCGCCCAGACCCCCTCAAGACGAGTCAAATTTTATGATTTATAATGAAAAGGCTAAAAGGAGTGCCCTATGCCCGATTTCAGCAAAAAGAAACAGCGCAGCCTGCGCTTCGCTCGCCGCCTCTTCCTTACCTACAGCGCCGTTCTCCTCATCCTGCTCAGCCTGGGACTCTTCTTCTATTCCAGCAGCCTGAACAGCCTGCGCAAGTCCTACCAGGAGCGGAGCCAGATTCAGCTGAAGGCCTGTGTGGAAACAATGGAAAACAGCCTCCAGGCCCTGCAGAATCTCTCCCAGCTCATCCTCAACGACGAGGATATACGACAGCTGGCAAATATGAGGGCCCAGGAAACAAAAACCACGGCCTTCTACATCCAGGCAGCCAGGGCCCAGCGCCGCATCGCCGCCTATTCCAGCATCGACCGCCTCCTCCCCCTCTCCTCCTTCTTTGTTCATATGGACAATGGCTACCTGCTCTCCCCCAGCTTTTTTACGCGGATGGACGACTACTTCCGCTGGGAGGGACTACAGAAAAACAATTACGGGGCCTGGCAGGACCTACTCTATGACCAGGAGCGCTATTTTCGCTTTCTGCCTTTTAATAAGTTTAAGGAAGGATCGGACGACCTCCTCTACATCCTGCCCCTCAGCCGCTACATCTACCAGCCCATGGATGCGCGGATCTGTTTCCTGCTCAGCCGCAAGCACTTCATGCAGGACTTCTCCAACCTCTTCCACGAGTCCGGGGCCAGTCTCTTTCTCGCCGAACGCAGCGAGTCCAGTCTTACGCGCTTCGCCGATGAGCATGCGGGCCAAAATCTGGCCAAGCCGGAGCGCCAGCAGCTAGAGGCGCTGAGTTATACCCAGGATCTCGCCTGGTTAAAGGATACAGCGGGCCGCTATATGGTCTTTCGTCAGCACAATCAGATGGACAGCAGAGTCTATTACCTGCTCATCCCCGAATCTGTACTGACGGCCCAACTCTCCCCCTACCGCCTGCTCTTCCTGGGGCTGACCGGTCTCAGTTTCATCTTGGCCCTGGTCTTCCTCAACTTCATCAGCCGTCTCCACGCCCGTCCTGTGGCCCAATTGCAGGCCCGCCTGCACAAGACTGAGCTCGAGAGCTCCGCCCTGGCAAAATCCCTGGCCTACCAGAGCCCCCTCGTGCAGCGCAGCTTCCTGCGCAAGCTGCTGACGGGGCGTCTCTCCTCAGCGGAGGAGGAGCGCCACATCAAGCAGGAGCTGGCCCTGCCCGACGATCGCCGAAACCAATACCTGGTCCTCTACATGGTCTATGAGCATCTCCGACAGACCGAGGACAGGGGGCATAAGTCCCTGCGCCAGATCCAGCTCGAAGCCGAACACGAGGTGCGCCAGGGCCTCCTGCGCCACTTCGGTCCAGAGACCCTGTATTTTTCTCCAGAATCCGGGGCCTATGCCCTCCTGCTCTGCTATTCGGCCAGGCTGAGCTACGAGGAGATCAATGCCGATGTCCGGGCCCACTTCGAAGCCCTCAACCTGGACCTTCAGGGTCTGGGGCTCCATCTGACTGGAGGACTGGGCTGCTTCAATCAGTTGCCTGAAAACAGCTGGAAGTCCTATGAACAGGCCCAGCAGGCCTGCTCTTTCAGCAGCCAGAACCAGCCTTTTATCCTCTACTCAGAACTGCGTCTTGAGAACGACCGCTACTTCTATCCCCCGCAGTTGAGCCAGAGTCTGGAGGGCTACATCCTCCAGGCCAACACAGGGCAGGTCCAGGAATTTTTCAAATTCCTCTATAAAGAAAATCTCGTCAAACGCGCCATCTCCTATGGCCAATACCGCCAGCTCCTGACAGAGCTCCAGGGCGGTCTGGGCCGTATCCGCCAGAAATTTACAGAAGATGCCGAGGCCCCCGAACTGAGACGCTTCGACCAGAAATTGGCGGGGCGCCCCTCCTTCCGTCAGCTCGAGGACTGCGCCGCCCTGCTCTGCCGCTACAGTGAGCGCCTGGTCCAGCGCAAGTCCGATCCGGCGGAGGAGATTCGGCGCTACATACAGCGCAATTATAAGGACCCCAACCTCAGCCTGCTGAGCCTCTCCGAGCAGTTCAAGCTGAGCCCAAGCTACATCTCGGCCCTCTTTAAGGAGCACAGCCGCGAGAATTTTTCTGTCTACCTGGAAAAAGTCCGCATGCAGGCGGCCCGTAAGCTGCTAAAAAGAGAGACCCTGCCCATCAGTGAACTCTATCAGGAACTGGGCTATAACAACGCCAACAGCTTCCGCCGCGCCTTTAAGAAGCACTTCGGCCTGACAGCCAGTGAAATGCGGCAAAAACTCCTTCAGGAGGAAGCGTAAACCCAGACCCCTGCGCTGGACAGCTAAGAACGGAGGAGGCCCCATGTCTTCAGCATTTCCCCCACCAGCCCCCGTGGACCACAAGTACTTCCAACAGCGGTCTGAACCCGAGACCCAGGGCCTGCCGAGCCGCGCTCTGGCCTCCTTCCTGGAGCGCCTCAAGGACTCGGACTTCGGCCTGCACAGCCTCTATCTGGCCCGCAACGGCCACTGTATGTTCAGCCTGGACCTCCCCCCCCTCAGCCCTGCCTCCCTCCAGCGCTGCTTCTCAATTAGCAAGAGCCTCGTCTCGCTGGCCATAGGCTGTCTGCAGGAGGAGGGCCAGGTGGAACTGGGTCTGCCAGTCCTCGACTATTTCCCCGAATACGAGGCCTGTGTCGCCAGTGAGTTCCAGCGCCATATGACGGTGGAGGACCTCCTCTCGATGCGCAGCTGCCATCGCAGGACGAGTTATAAGGCCCAGCCACAGGAGGACTGGGTGGCCAGCTTCTTCAGCTGTCCTCCCAGCCAGCGCCCCGGCACCCTCTTCGCCTACGACAGCTCCGCCAGCCACTGTCTGGCGGCCCTCGTCGAGAAGCTCAGCGGCCAGCAGCTCCTGGACTACCTCCGGGAGCGCTTCCTGACAGCCCTTGGCTTTTCCTCCGAGGCCTACTTCCTCCAAGATCCCCAGGGAATTTCCATGGGGGCCAGTGGCCTGATGGCCCGTTCGACGGACCTCCTGAAATTGGGCCTGGCACTTGAGGCTGCCTCCTCGGGCCTCGAGGGGCCCGCCCTCCAGCGCTTTCCCCGCAGCTATCTCCGCCAGGCCACACAGCTCGTGAGCCCCAGCCTGCACGCCGCCACGACGCGGGAGGAGAGCCTGGGCTATGGCTATCAGTTCTGGCTCTGCCGACACGGCGGCTATGCCTGCTACGGCATGGGTGGACAGTACATCCTGGTCTACCCTTCCCAGCGCCTCGTCCTCAGCTGTACCGCGGACAACCAGGGGCGCCGCGGCCAGACTCAGCTGCTCTTCGACGCCCTCTATGAGGAAATTTTTCCCGCCCTGGAGGACCGTCCCCTCCCCCCCTGTGAAGCGGGAAGAAGCAGGCTCGAGGCCTGTCTGGAGAACTGGCGTCTGGATCAACCTGGCCCCGCCTCAGCGAGATTGGAGCCTCAGAAGCTCAGTCAGCTAGCCATTGTCTGGAACCGCCCCTACCGCATCAGCAAGAGCTCGGACGGGCTGGAGGCCCTCTGCTTCCGAAGGCCAGAGGCGACTGCAGGCCAGTCTCCCCCCGCGGTCCTGGAAGTCTCTTACCGAGGTCAGAGCTATTGCTTCCCCGTTTCCCTGGAAAGCGGCTGCTGCCTGGACTTCCCCAGGCCAGGACAGCTGGCCCAGGTGACGGCCTGGATCCCTGCCCCCCAGCATCTGGCCCTCCGCCTCCAAGTCCTCGCTGAGGCCCTGGGCAGCTTGCTCCTCCTCATCCGCTTCCGTCCTGGAGGCCTCAGCCTCCACCTGTCCAAACGCCTGGAATATCTCTATGAAGACCTCCCCGGAGTCTATGAGGCCCAGTTGGAAGAGGCTCCAAACTGAGCTACCTGGCGCGCAGCAATGGCCCTGAGCCCGGGAGCTCTGGTCGGGGGCGCTGGGGCCTGGCCCTGACCTGGGCGCAGGGGCTCGACAAGGCCCAAGACCAGTAAAAGGAAGGCCCTTAGCATAAAGAAGAGCGCCACCTGGCCAGGCGGCGCTCTTCTTCATGGTTTTGAAATCCTCTGCCTTAGACTCGGAAATAGGCTCGGGCGTTGTCGTAGCTAATCTGGCGCAACATCTGGCCCAGAGCCTCCAGGCGCGGCGGATAGAATCCGCGGCTGACGCGGTCCCCCACCCACTGGCAGAGGATGCGGCGGAAGTAGTCGTGGCGCGGATAGGACAAGAAGGAGCGCGAGTCCGTCAGCATGCCGATGAACGAAGAGAGGTTGGCATAGTGGGCGTAAAGCGTGATCTGCTGCATCATGCCCTCATAGTGGTCCAGCATCCACCAGGCTGAGCCCAGCTGCACCTTGCCCGGAACCGGGGCCTTCATAAAGTTTCCCATGGCCGTGGCCAGAACGGGCAGGTCGGCCGGATTCAAGGAGAAAAGGATGACCTGGGGCAGCTCGTCCGTCTCCTCCAAGACATTCAGCAAGGCGTTGACAGCCTCCGCCACGGGGCCATCCAGGATGGAATCATATCCGGTATCCGGACCAAGCTTCTGGAACATGGCCTGGTTGTTGTTGCGGATCGCCTGAATATGCAGTTCCATGGGCCAGCCCAGGGCCTTGTACCGGCGCCCGAGATAGATCAAGAGCTCCGTGATGTAGGCCATGACCTCCCGCTGTTCCAGCTGCTCCCCACGGCGCGCCCGGGCGAGGATCCCATCCAGCTCCTCCTCCGTGGCGCGGACAAAGCAGTAGCCGGCCAGAGCGTGGTCCGAGGCCCTGCAGCCATGTTCCTTGAAGTAGTCAATGCGCTCACCCAAGGCCGCCGTCACATCCGCAAAAGTCTGCAATTCGCGGCCCACCGTCCGCTCCAGACGGGCCAGATTCTGAGCGAAGTCCGCCTGACCAATCTGTACATACTTGTCCGGGCGGAAGGCCGGATAGACGAAGCGGTCGAAGCTCTCGTCGGCCTCCAGCTTTTCGTGCCACTCGAGGCTGTCGCAGGGGTCATCCGTTGTAAATACGCCCACCACATTGGCCTTGGCCATAAACTCGCGGGGACCCATGGGCTCCTCCTGCAGACGGCGCTGACAGTGGGCGTAGACCTCACGGGCATTCTCCTTAGTCAGGAAGTCCTCCACGCCGAAAAAGCGCTCCAGCTCCATATGTGACCAGTGGTAGAGCGGATTGCCAATGGCCAGGTCCAGGGCCTCCGCATAGGCCAGGAACTTGTCCTCCGAGGAGGCCCCACCTGTGATGCGCTCCTCATCGATGCCCATCGAACGCATCAGCCGCCACTTGTAGTGGTCGCCACCCAACCAGAGTTCCGTGATGTCCGTAAAGGGCCGATTCTCGTAAATCTGCTGGGGGCTCAGATGGCAGTGGTAGTCAAAAATCGGAGCTTGCTCTACATAGTCGTGGTAAAGCTGCTTGGCCACGTCGTTTTCCAGTATGAAGTCCCGGTCGAGCATAGTCTTTTTTTTCCTCCTTCAGGGCCCACTTGAGGCTGCCCTAAATATATTTGTAATTGCTTCCATTCTAGCAGATCTCGCCTCTCTTACACGGGGAAAAGTCATATTTTGCCGTAAATTTCTTGCCAAACCCCTCCGAAAATCAGTTGCATCGAGAGCTTGTATACAAGTTGCCCAAATTTTTCCGCCCCTCCTGCACAAAACTTAGTGAGACACTTCCCCCTTTTCTCGCTATAATGGAGAGTGACACAGAGCGGATGTGGCGACTAATCCTGCATCCACATTTTTAGGAGGTATTTATGGACAACGAGCGTCTCATTCAGAGTATGCACGAAGTTGGTCTGATTCCCGTCGTCAAACTGGAGCACGTGGAACGCGACAGCCTGGCCCTCGCCAAGGCTCTCATTGAGGGCGGCATCCCCGCTGCAGAAGTCACCTTCCGTGCGGCCGGTGCGGCCCAGGCCATCCGCCTCATGCACGAGGCCTACCCTGACATGCTGGTCGGTGCGGGCACCGTCTTGAATGTGGACCAGGCCCGTGAAGCCTACGAGGCTGGCGCCTGCTTCATCGTCTCCCCCGGCACGGTGGAGGAGGTTCTGGACTTCTGTCTGGAGAAGGATCTCCTGTACCTGCCCGGCTGCGCCACGGCCACCGAGATGATCCACGCCTACAACCGCGGCTGCAAGGTTCTGAAGTTCTTCCCGGCCGAGCAGGCGGGTGGCCTGCCCTATATGAAAGCTGTGGCTGCGGCCATCGCCGATATGAAGTTTGTCCCGACGGGCGGTATCTCCCCCAAGAATCTTGAGACCTACATCAAGGCCTCCTGCATCGTGGCCGCTGGCGGTTCTTACATGGTCAAGGCCGAGCTGATTAAGGAAGGTCGCTGGGCTGAGATCACAGCCATCTGCAAGGAGAGCCGCGCGCTCATCGACCAGGCCCGGGCCTGAGACCCAGCCATAGCCTCCCCTGTGGAGGAACACTGTTTAAGGAGTAAAGAATGCTGAAACTGAGAGAAAATACCCAATTCGATATGATGTCCCTGGGCGAGGTCATGCTCCG
>JAEWGG010000004.1 GCA_023388435.1 Bacillota bacterium
CCTACATTAAGGTGGACGGCGAGAAGCTGCAGCTGACGGACAAGGACGGAAAGGTCCAGGAGGAGGCCAGCTACGAGGCCAAGGGCTTCAATTTTGAGAGCCACGGGGACCACGCCCACGTCTGGTATCAGTACGAGAAGAAGAGCGGCTCGGAAAAGCTGCCGAAGTACCTGCTGTTTAATGACCATGGGTACAAGGCAAATCAGCCGAAGGAGGAGGGGCACCTGGCCCACATCCACCTGCTGTACGGGAATGAGAGCTTCGAGAAGACGCTGGAGCAGGATACGGTGCCGTTCTATGTAGATGCCGCGGTAAAAGACGAGGTGCTACAGGAGATATTTGCCCCGGAGGAGCACGAGCACGCTGAGGAGGGCCACAGCCACGAGCACGGCGAGGAGGGCCATCACCACCATCACCATGACGGCGAGCCGGAGATGGACGAGCACGTCTGGACCTCCCCCAAACTGGCTCAGAATCTGGTCCAGGCCATAGCCGACCGCCTGAGCACTTTGGATCCGAGCGCCAAGGAGCAGTTTCAGGCCAATGCCAAGGCATATAAGGAAAAGTTGGAGAAGCTCGATAAGGACTTCCAGAACGTTGTGGATAAGGCGGAGCGCAAGACCATCATTCTGGGTGACCGCTTCCCCCTGCGCTACTTCACAGAGGAATACGGACTGAGCTACGATGCGGCCTTCCCTGGTTGCAGTAAGGAAGTGGAGCCCTCCGCCCTGGGTATGGCGAATCTGACCAAGAAGATTAAGGACGAAAAAATTCCTGTTATTTTCTATCTGGAATTCTCGGACCAGAAGGTGGCCAAGGCCTTACAGGAGGCTACGGGAGCCAAGCTTCTCGAGTTTAACAGCGTGCACAATGTATCCAAGGAGGACTTCGACAAGGGTGTGGACTACCTCGATCTGATGGGCAAGAATCTTGAACCCCTGCGTGAGGCCCTGGGAACGGCCAAGACAGCCAAGAAGGACTGCTGCGGCTGAGTTTCCGCTCCGGACTGCTCACGATGAGGCGGCGTCCCCGTTGGGGCGCCGCCTTTTTTTTTGCCGCCTGGCCGGATAGCATATAATAACTAGTCCAGGGTGGAGGACTTGGCCGCTTACCAGAGCCAGGTCCAGTACAGAAAGGACCAAGCAAGATGCCTAAGCTATGGGAAGCCAAATCCCTCAGCCTGCGCTACGGAGACAGGCTGGTTCTGGACCGGATCTCAGCCTCCATGCAGCAGGGGGACTATCTCGTGCTGGCTGGAGTTAACGGAGCGGGGAAGACCAGTTTTGTCCGAGCCCTGCTGGGGCAGCTGCCCCTGGCGGGAGGGGAGCTGCAAGTCGCCCCAGAACTGCGCCGCCGACCCCTGGCCTACCTGCCACAGGAGCGCAGCAATCAGAGCCAATTCCCCGTCAGTGCATGGGAGTTTGTGGCCACAGGGGGGCTGCCAGCCCATGGGCCCCTGCCCTGTTTTTCGCGCCGCCTGCGCCAAAAAGCCCTGGATAAATTGGCGGACTTCGGCCTGGCTGAGCAGGCCAAACAGCGTTATGGCAGTTTTTCCGGGGGCCAGCGTCAGCGTCTGCGCCTGGCCCGCGCTCTGATGACAGACAGCCCCTTACTGATTCTGGATGAGGCCGAGTCAGGTCTGGATCCCGAAGCTCGGCGGGAACTCTGCCAGCACTTGCGGGCCCTGCACCGCTCGGGCCTGTCCGTCCTCCACATAAGCCACGACCCGGATATGCTGGAGGGCCTGGCCACAGCCCTGCTCTTCTTGCAGGCTGGGAAGGCCCATTACTGGTCAAGTATTGCGGCATACAAGGAGAGTCCCGAGGCCGCATATTTTTATCCGACCTCGCCCCAGGCCGCGGCGGGCTGGGCGCTGCAGACCAGAGAGGAGCACTGAGATGTTTCAGCACTTTATCGAGCTTCTCCAATTTCCCTTCATGCAGCGGGCTCTAGTCCTGGGCCTGGCCCTGTCCCTGGTCTCCGGTCTGCTGGGTGTGAACCTCCAGCTCAAGCGCTATGCCATGATTGGTTACAGCCTTTCCCAGGTTTCCTTCTGCGCCCTGGCCCTGGCCCTGGCCCTGGAGCTGTCCCCTCTGCCCTTCAGTATTCCGATGGTCTGTCTGGCGGCCTTTGGCCTGCTTTCGCTGCGCAAGGCCGCGCAGTGGAGCGACGGTCTGATGGCGATCGTAGCCACGTCGGCCCTGGCTCTGGGGGTCAGTATTATTGCGGCCAGCCGCGGGATGACCACCGATGTCTGTAATTTTATGTTCGGTTCCATACTGGCCATCCCCCCGGAGGACTTCGTGCCAAGCCTCGTGCTTCTGGCTCTGATCCTGGCTATCTACCTCCTGTACTACCGCCGCTTCTTTGCCTTCACCTATGACGAGGACTACGCCCGGGCCAGCGGCCACCCAGTGGCGGTTTATACCATGCTACAGGCCCTGTTGCTGAGCCTCCTCATCGTCCTCGGCATGCGCATGATGGGCAGCTTGCTGATCACCGCCCTGCTCGTTTTCCCAGTCCTCAGCGGCCAGGGCCTCTGTCGCAGCTTTCGGGGCCTGTCTGTTTTTGCTGCCATCTATTCGCTTCTGGCCTTCGCCTGCGGCCTCTTCGTGTCGAGCCTGCTGAATCTGCCCGCAGGGGCGGCTGTGGCGCTTGTGCAGCTATTCTTCTTTGGCTTCTGCCTGCTTCTGGGGCGCCTGCTCCATCGCGGCTAGGGCGCTGGTATAATGCGGGAAAAGAAAGAGGTGCAGCCTTGACTAAGAGACAGTGGCGAGACTTGGATCCGGATCGGCGCTCAGCGTCTGAGGCGCTGAAGGCTGAGGACCTGGCTAAAGAACGGACAGAGCCGGACTCTGGAGCTGACCGAGCTGAACAAGAGGCGGAGCTGCTGAGTATTGACGCCGAATATGGACAGGCACAGCAGCGCCTGGAACGCCGCAGCCGCTACCTGCTCTATGGGGGGGCGGCCCTCCTGCTGCTTCTGATTTTTGTCTGTTCGCTCTTCATGCGGCGGCAGAGTTTCGGGCGGCGCAGTGCGGCCCTGGCAAGCCAGAATCTGTCCCCGGACCTGAGTGGGCAGAAGGCTCCGGTGGCGGTGGACCTGGCCCCCGATGCTTCGGAAATTCTTCAGGATCCCGCCCAGTCGGGGGATAACCCATTTAAGACAAAAGCCAAACATAAACTTGACGATGCCCAGCGGCAGCCTGGAGCGGACGGGGTAATCGAGATCCAGGAGAAGTATTTTGTAGCCCTGAGCAATGATATTTACATCAACAATAAGCTCTATCTGGGCAAGCGCATACGGATGGAGGGCTTGTATAAGGAGGCGGTGGTGGACGGTAAACTATACCATTTCGCCATACGCTATGGACCCGGCTGCTGCGCCTA
>JAEWGG010000011.1 GCA_023388435.1 Bacillota bacterium
CAGTCCGGCCTTCCTCTTAGCGCTCCAAGGAATTAACCCTTGACCGAACCTGCGGCCACGCCGGCAATAATGTAGCGCTGCAGGAATATATATACCAGTGTCAGTGGCAGAATGGCCAGGACGAGCATCGGGAACATCCGGGCCCAGTCCACAGAGAAGCGCCCGATGCTGGTATAGAGTTCCTGGAGCAGGACCGCCTTGGAAGGGGACTGCAAAAAAAGCAGGGGATTCAGGAAGTCGTTCCAGCTGCCCAGCATGACAATGATGGACATGGTCGCAATCACTGGCTTCATCAGAGGCAGCACCAGGCGAAAGAAGATGCCAAACACACTGCAGCCATCAATGCGCCCCGCCTCCTCTATCTCCAGAGGAACCGAGGAGGAGACGAAGGATTTCATCAAAAAGATAGAGGCAATCAAAGCGCCTGAGGCGTTAATCAAGATCACAGCGTAGGGGGTATTGACCAGTCCCAGGCTGCTCATCAGACTGAACAGGCTGGCCAGTCCCATCTGGAAGGGCACCATCATACCCGCAATGAAAATGTAATAGACCAGCCGGTTAAAGAAGTTCGGCCTGCGGGCCAGGGCGTAGGAGGCCATGCTGGCCAGACTGATATTCAGGACGACGGTCAGCAGGGCGATATATACCGTGTTTCCCAGGGCGCGCAGGTAGTGCATCTCATGGAAGGCACGCACATAGCCCTCAAAGCGCCAGACTTTTGGCAGGGCCATGGGTTGGGCCGCCGCCTCCGCCCCACTCTTAAATGTTGTGACGACCATGTAGTACACCGGCACCATAAAAATAGCCGTCACAAAGAGGAGAAAAAGCATCAGATAAATCGTGCGGCGGCAGCTCGCTTTTTTTAGCGAGAATTTCCCATCCGGACGCGGTCTTTTTTCCTTGGCGAAGCTGCAGGGCGCAGCAGCTGGCAAGTTCTGAACAGCCATTGACCTACCTCCTTAGCTTACTTTCTTTTCCCAGGCCTTGAGCAGCCGAAGCAGAATCAGGCTCAAGAACAGGACGACCGCGAAGAATACGACACCAAAGGCGCTGGCCAGTGCATAGTTACCCTTTTTGGACGTGACGTTGAGCATCGTACTCATAATCGTCTCCGTGGCGTAACCGGGCCCACCCTTCGTGGTCGCGTAGATGATGTCAAAGACCTTCAGTCCACCGACCAGCGAACTGATGGCCACGACGGTCACCCCTGGATAGAGAAGGGGCAGGGTGATCCTGCGAAAAATCTGCCACTCGTTGGCCCCGTCCACCCGGGCCGCCTCAATCATGTCGGAGGGGATCGTCTGCAAATTCGCCAGATAAATAACTACGGCCCAACCAACCCACTGCCAGACCTGTGTGAAGATGATACTGTTCAGAGCGTTGTTGGCGTCAAAAAAGGCTATGGGCTTCTGTCCTAACTGGGCCAGAAGGCTGTTGATGAGCCCCGTACGTCCCAGGATGTATTGGAAGAGGTAGCCCACGACAAGGGGACTGAACATGGCCGGCAAGAACAGGGCGCTGCGCATGAGATTGCGCAGGGGAACCTTCTTGTTGAGCAAGACGGCCAGGGGTATGGCGATGAGCGACTGAAAAAACGTCATAAATATGGCGTATTTCAGCGAGTTCAGCAGGGAGACCAGCATGAAGCGCTTGCTGAAAATTTCCACGTAGTTCTGGAGGCCAACAAAACCGAAATCATGGACATGGTACTGGTTATAATTCGTCACCGAGTACATGAATGTCGTAAAAAACGGGACCCCACAAAACAGTATATAGAGTAAAAAGGCGGGTAAAATCAGGGCCTCATACTGCACTGTCAGGAGCAGGTCGCCTTTTTTTCGCCTCGTTTTCCGGAGCATGCATCCGCCTCCTCACCAAGTTGTCCAATGATGGGAAAAGAGCTGTAAAACAGCTCTTTTCCCAGTCCTTAATCATCTAACTGAGCACAGCGGGCTCATTTTTTCAGGGCGTGATCCTCAGCCGCAACCTCGTCGACCGCCTTCAGGACTTCCTCGATATTCGTGTTGCCCTGCAGGTACTCCTGGAGGCCCTTGCCATAGGTCTCAATGTAGGGACCATTGTTGGCGCTCCACACGAACCAGGGGCAATACGTGCGCCCAGCCTTGAGGGTCTCCGCCACACCCTGGAAATATTCAGGGAGTTCGGGGCTAAAGCCCTTGACGAAGGAGCCGGCGCCCTTGTTGCCATCCCACAGGGCCTGCTGGGCCTCCGGGGTGGACATGTAGGCCAGGACTTCCAGGGCTTCTTTCTGGTGCTTACTGGCCGCATTGACGCCGAAAGTAACGCCAGGGCCACCGATCAGCCAGCCTTCGCCCTTTTTGTCACCATAGAAGGGGAACATGTCGAACTTCAGATTGGGATTGGTCTGCTGAATGGCCTCGACAGCCCAGGGGCCGCTCTCCCACATGGCCGCCTCGCCAGTGGCAAACTCCTTCAGCGCGTCGTCATAGGTCACCTGCAGCATATCCGGCGTAATGTAGCCTTCCTTGATGTACTGCGACCATTTCTCAACAATTCCCGCCAGCTTGGAGCCAGCAAACTTGCCCGAGCCATCCCGGATGGAAGCGTCAAACTTCTTACCATCCTCCGTCACGCCCAGCCAGTCCGCCAGGGCCAGACCCAGGGTCGACTTCATCATGGGCTCGAAGCTCTGCGCGCCCATGGCCTGCGGCTTCACGCCCTTCTCCTTGAGCGTCTTGTGCAGGGCCATCAGCTCTTCCCAGCTCGTGGGGGGCTTGAGGCCGTACTTATCAAAGATTTCCTTGTTGTAGAACATACCCTCATACCAGCTGAGTCCTGGTACGCCGTATGTTTTACCATCGACAGAGATCGACTTAATCGCCGCCTCCTCATAGTTTTTGAGGAAGTCCTGGTCGCTCAGATCGAGCAGGTAGCCCGCCTTGACCATCGTCTCGCTCTGGCCTGTGGGCAGGATGTCCGGACCTTCCCCCGCCTGTAGCTGGGCGTTCAGAATGCCGTCCAACTGGTCGACAGGGACAAACTGGAATTCAATTTCAATATTCGGCAACTTTTCCTTGGCCTTGTCCAGGAAGGCCTGCATGGTGTCTTGTTTGTTCCAATACATCATGCGGATTTTTACCTTCTCACCGTCCTTCGACCCGCCATTCGGGGCCTCCGAAGCCGGCTGATTGCCGCTGGGAGTCTCTGTGCTTCCCCCCTGCTTGCCACAGCCGCTCAGGGCGAGGGAAAAGGTCATCAGGGCCGCCAGGGACCACGCGAAGACTTTTTTCATTCCGTACCTCCTCATTCATAGGTGGAATACGTCCACCACGTCAACTTATCTCTATTGTACGGTGGGTTTTAGGAAATCTGAATAGAAGAATATTCAGATTTATCATGCTATCTTAGGATTCTGCTAAGAATTAGGCTGATTTTTTTGAGATTAACGCTCAATTCGCCAGATGCAATACCAGGAGGGCCAAGCATCCCTGGCTCTCCGCCTTGGCCCAGGCCCTGCGGAGCTCTTCGGGCAGCTCGTCCAGCAGGGCTCTCGGCAGGTCTCCAGAAAAAGAAAAGTGCTGGCCCTGCGAAAACAGGTGTAGACCGCTGTCCGCAGCGCAGTGCAAGCGGATACGGCTGTCCACATTTCTCAAGCCATAGGACTCCTCCTGGCGCAGGCGCTGAAAGTCCTCCACACGGAGCCCCCGCCCGTCATCCAGAACCCAGAGCCAGAGCCAGTTCCCCCGGCCAGCTGCCGCCACCTCCAACTGACAGGGGCGGTCCAGACCAGCGAGCCCATGCACTACCGCGTTCTCCACCAGCGGCTGGAGGATAAAATTGACAATTTCCTTGTTTTCCAGTTCTGCTGGAAGCGACAGGCTGAAGGTCGGGGGGGCGTCCATCAGTTTCGTCTTGAGCTTGAGATAGTGGTCAATAGTACAAAACTCGTCCTTCAAGCGCAGCGTCTCCCGTCCGTGGTTGAGGGACAGCCGGTAGAACTGTGACAGGTCCGTCACTGCGTCGCTAATCTCATCCAGGCCCGCGTATTTTGCCTTCCAATTGATGGAGGACAAAATGTTATACAGGAAATGCGGGTTGATCTGACTGCGGAGAGCCGTCAGCTTCAGCGCCTCAATATGCTGACGCTTCGCATCAATTTCGGCCGTCATCCGCCGCAAACTCAGGACCAGGCCGTAGGCGATAAACAGCGCAATCAGCGTGCTGAGCGCAAAGGCGGCGAGCGGGAGCAGGAGATTGAGTGAGATTTTCCTGGAGGGGACCAGCAGTGTCAGATGCATATCCGGATAGCGGCCCCTGGCCTGCACATCGACCAGCGGAGCCCGCTGTCCCCGTGGGTCCTGGGCGGAGAGCAGCTGCTGGCCCAGACGCAGCTCGAAGCCGAAGGGGACCCGGTCATGCGAAGCTTCAAACGGGCTGAGAAGACGTTCCATGTTCAGTTTGGCGACGATGTAGCCGGAGATACCGCGGCTCTGCTGGGGGCTGATCGCGTGTACGAAGTAGAGGCCGTCCTGGGGGAAGCCCGCTTGGCCCTCGGCGTAGAAGAGTTCCGTAAAGGCCGCCCGGGACTGCCACTGCTGGAGCAGCTCTGCAGGAAGTTCCTCGGCCGGGTGGATGAAATAGCCGATAGGTCGTGTCACGCGCTGGCCATAAATGCGAATATCAGAAAAACCGCTGCGCTCCGAACTGAGGTGATACCAGATATAGGCCTCAAGGGTGCTGAGATAGCCAGTCTCTTTCCCGCTGCGGCCCGCGTCGCCCAGCGGGTATATCAAGCGCTGCAGACCCTGGTTCCGGCCGAGATTAATCAGCACGTCACGGGTCTCATCCAGGCGCGTGTCCACCGTGCGCATGAGGTAGGCCGCATTGTCGGCATAGCCCTGGCGCAGAGCCGCCTCCTGTTCTCGCTTGAGCTGGACCTGGAAGGCCAGGGCAAAAAACAGGAGAGGCAGCAGACT
>JAEWGG010000007.1 GCA_023388435.1 Bacillota bacterium
CTACACCTCCAATTCCTGGCCTATCACACGGCCCGCAGCAAGGGCCTGGATGTCGACCAGCCCCGCAATCTTGCGAAGTCCGTAACTGTGGAATAGTTAAGTTTTTGAACGGCTTGGACAGCAGCCCATAGCGCAGGTCCGTCTTGTGCAGGCTGCTGCGCTCACCTATTGAGACCCAAATCAGGGGCCACAGTAGCGGAGGCAGATGGCCCTATCCAGGCCCGAGAAATCCTGATAGCTGGCCTCCAGGTGGTAGTCCTGCCGGGCGCCGATAAGGGCCTCCAGAGCCTCCTTCTGGCGTGCCCCGTGTTCCCAGATAAGCAGGGCCCCTGGTTCCCAGTAGTTCCGCCCCTCCTCCAGCAGGCGGCGGTAAAAAGCCAGACCAGCCTCCTCCGCGTAGAGGGCCTGGCTGGGCTCATGGCCAGAGACCGCCTGGTCCAATTCAGGGTCACCTGGCGCTATATAGGGCGGATTGGAAAGGCCGAGCGCATAGCGCCGCCGAATGGGGGGCCAGAGATCCGCCTCCCAGAGTTCCAGGCTCCCCCGCCCAGGCTCGAGACCGAGATTAGTCCGAGCGTAAGTCAGGGCGATGGGAGAGCAATCTGTTGCATCAATGTGAACAGCAGGCAGATCAGCCCCAGCCAGGATGTGCTGGCAGCTGATTGCGAGACAGCCCGAACCTGTGCAGGCATCGAGGACGTTAAATGCGGCAGAATCCCGAAAACGAAACTGCAGGTCTGGCAGCTGCTCCTCAAGGACGCGCAAAAGCGTCTCCGTGTCCGGACGAGGGATGAGCACCCCCGGCCCAACCCGATAGGACCGGTCCCAGAAATAGGACCAGCCGAGAATGTAGGCCAGAGGCTCCCCCTCCAGATAGCGCTCAAGTCCCTGCCTGAAGGCCTCCCTGGCTGGACGCTCCAGCCTGTACTGAGCCAGCCAGAATCCCGGAGCTCCAGAACTCGGGGCCTCCTCCAGAGGCCAGTAGGCCTTCTCCTCCTGACGATAAGAACTGGCGGCTAGGTAGAGTTGAAGCAGGTCCTCTCCCAACAGTTCCGCATCCTCCCCACAAGCTGTGGCCAGGTGGCTCAGCGCCCTCCGCCAGGCGGCGCGGCTGAGTCCTGCGTGAAGGGCATCCACGAGCTGCTGAGCCCTGGCTTTCACCTCCTCAAGCTGCCCCCCTCGCCCCTTGACTTCACTGGCGGTCCCAGTCATCAGCCCCCTCCTCAGTCGGCAAGACGGCCTCCAGGGCCCGTATGGCCACGCGGATCTGCTCCTGCTCAGGTTCCTTCGTAGTCAGGCGCTGGAGCCAGAGGCCCGGGGCGGCCAGAATACGGCCACGGCGGCACTGGGCGTGGCGGCCAGAATAGCGCAGGACCTCATAGGATAGACCTGCCAGCAAGGGTATGAGCAGGAGGCGAATCAGGAGGTTCAGCCAGAGACCGTGCCAGCCGAGGACAGCGTAGAGCAGGGCGGCGACCAGCACAATAATGAACAGGAAGGAGGTCCCACAGCGGGGGTGAAAGCGCGATTGGGCCTGGACCTCCTCCACGGTGAGCGGACGCCCCGCCTCATAACAGGAGATCGTCTTGTGCTCCGCCCCGTGAAACTGCCACACACGGGCGATGTCCTTCTGCCGCGAGCAGAGCCAGAGGTAGCCGAGAAAAATCGCAATACGAATCAGGGCCTCGGCGAAGTTGCAGGCCAGACTCCAGGCCAGGCCGCCAGGGGCTGAGCCTCCTGGCAGGAGGCTCAGCAGGCCCTGCATCAGGAGATTGGGCAGGAGAAAAAAGACGGCGAGACCAAGGGCCAGACTAAAACCCAGCAGGAGCAGTTCCAGTATGCGTCTGGCTGCCTTCTTGTCCCCGGCCCCAACCTTCCTATCCACGGTCTGACTGGGAGGGTCCGCGGTGATGAGCAGCTGCTCATCCTCAAAGACGGGGATCTGAGCCCGCTCAAGTGGGTCACCGCCAGGCGCACCCGTCCTTTTTTTTCCTGCATCCTCGGCAGCTTCTTGAATCTCTGCGGACCGGAACATGGCCCCGTAGCCAAGGCGCAGCTGGTCCCAGATGCGGACCATGCCCCGCAGCAGCCAATAGCGCTCAACACGGCGCTTGCGGGGCGCTTCCAGATATTCCAGGTGAATCTGGCCGTCTGGGAGCAGGCTCGCCAGCGCCCGCTTCTCTGGCCCGACCATCAGCAGGCCCTCGATCAGGGCCTGACCACCGATACTCGTTTTTTTCATAGCTATTTTCTCCTGCTCCCTCCGCCCACAGTGTCAGCTTCCTCAAGCTGAAGCTGGGCCTGAACATCGCCGTCCATTATGACAGAGCGGCACAGGTCGGGACAAGGAGGATTCGGGAGAAAATAAAGGCGGCGAAGTTCCCGCTTCAACCAGGACTGCTCAGGGGCCCCAGTAAAGTCAGCCGATCAATGCTTGGAGCGGGCCGCTGATCATTGTAGAAAAGCAGGCGATTCACCCCCGCCTTCAGGGGCACATAGCCGTAGCTGATCCGCTGGACCTCCTCCCAGCTGGGGGAGGACACAGCCAGAACCCGCGGGGCCTGTTCATTGACCTGACAGTAGAGCAGGCGCTGCTCCTTGCTAAAGACTTCCAGATTCAGCATGTAGAGTCCATCCTCAGGGACCTCCAGCTGATAGCTGACACGGTTCTCCGCCCCAGCTCCGATGAAGCCTGCGACCTGTCCTTCTGATGCTGGGGCCCAGTCCTGAGGCCTGGCCTGGCCAGAAAACTGGCCCGCCTCCCCCTCAACATGGAAGTCCTGAACGGGGCCCAGGAAACGGATCTGGGGATTCCAGGACACGAGGTCATAGTGGTCATTTTTGCCTGCCGAGACGGCAAAAATCAGGAAATCACCAGCCTCCAATACATAGTCTCGCCCGTAGCTCAGAGGCTCAGCGGACTGGGCGGGAATGTCCCAGGAGGCCAGACTGCCCTCCCGCTGGCTGCGGATCTCCGCCCGGCAGCCGTCTCCTCCGCCCAGATTGCGCTTCTGTATCTCTGCGCTCAGGTGGTAGCGCCCCGTCCGTGGGACGCGGAAGATACGCTGGGCCTCTTCCTCCCCACAGGGATGGGCCCAATCAGCTCCGAGGCCGGCGTAGTCCGTCCGAAGGCCCCAGCGCTCTTTGTCCCCGTTCCAATAGCACATCTGAGTGTTCTGCCCATGGGCCAAGGCGTAGGTCCAGCCATCTGCCCCCATCCCCTGGCCGAAGGCCTCCTGAGCCGACCAGCTCGTGGCCAGACTGGCCTGGGCCTGGGCCTCCTCCTGGGCGTCCAGAGGCCGCAGGGCGCCAATAAAGGGTTGGACGCCTTCCAGACTCCGTCCGCTGTAGTCCAGCCCCCCATTGTCCTCTATGAGCTCCCCGGCCCCTGCCAGGGCCGAAGTGGAGAGGGGCCGATAGCCCAGGGGCGCAGCCAGCCCCCGTCCCGCTCGACCAGGATCCAGGAGCCCAGGTTCAGCGCGAAATCCCGCGGCGTCCGGGGGCTCCGACTTGGGATGGCGGCCAATGTACGCATTGTGGCTGAAATCACAGTCGGTCTCCCTATAGACATAAGCAAAATTTTCGCCCTCATTGATGAAAAGATTGTTGCGGAAGTGCACGCTGGAGCCCGCCACCCCATTTTCACGAGAAAAACTGGCCTCATTGCCAGGACCCACGTAAATGGTGTTGTTATAGACCTCAAAATTCGTGTTGATTCCAGAGAAGTGGAAGAGCTTACTCCGATCGTTCTGGCTGATGTTATATCGGATGATGCCGCGGTCATTGAAGTCTTTTTTCGGATTGCTCCAGTTACAGATAAGCATGAAGCCACCCTCATTGTCGTGGCTGTAGTTATACTGGTAAACCGTCCGATTGCAGAGGCCATCACAGTCAAAAGCCTGGCCGTCCAGGTCGCCGCGGGTGAAGCAGACCTCATTATATTGAAAGAGCGCGTCATCTGAATTGATGCACCAGAGGCCGGCGCTCCAGGTCTTCGTCGCGCGGATGTGGCAGTCCTGGGCGTAGTTATGCTCCACCAGGGGGGACTGACATTCACAGACTACAGCCCCATCTCCCCCGATATCCCGCAGGTCGTTCCCCCGCACGACAACCCGTGTATTCGGCGTCCAGGGGCCGATGCCATCGACCCTGGAACCGCGGTTCATCCACTGGTTTCGAATAAAAATCCCATCGTAATCCACATGCCAGATTCGGTTATTCTCAATCAGCAGATCGTCAAAGTAAGAGGGCCTGGCCCCTCCCGTCACCATGCAGATGATGCCCCCGTCCTCGTAGTAGCGGTCAGATACTCGGCCGTTGACATCGTGAATGTCCAAGTCTCGGAGGTAGATATGGCTCAGCCTTCCCGCATCCTGGTTCTCCACCCACAGAGCGCGCCTGGGCTCCGGCTTAGCCCCCCAATTACTGATGTCCAAGTCGGAGATTTCCCAGTAGGACTGGTTGTACAGACGCAGGGCCTCCTGGACCTGGCCCTCCCCTCGGAGCTGGGGCTTGGCGCCCTCGCCATAGCTCGTCATGACGATGGGCCTGGCCTCCTCCCCGGAGCCCTTGGGCCAGAGCTGCCCCAGGAAAACGGAGCCCCGCTTTAGATAGATATGGTCTCCTGGACCAAAAGTCCGCCGATTGAGCATTTCCAGGCTCCGCCAGGCCTCAGACTCAGACTGGCCACTATGGCTGTCATCTCCACCCACGCTGTCCACGTAATAAGATTGGCCAGTCTGTCCTGCTTCCTCCGCCCGCAACTGCCAGCCCCCTCCTCCCGGCAGCCAGCAGGGCAGGACGAGACTGAGACCCAGAAGTAGGGGAAGGAACTTTTTGCCCCTGGGCTGCCGCAGCCAAGAGCTCCCGTGTAAGCAGTTCATACGCGCCTCCTTCAGCTTTGCTGCCGTTGCGGACGACTCAGCCCTTGATGCCCGCGCTGGCAATGTTCTCCTTAATCTGTCGTGAAAAGACCAGGGTCAGTAAGAGCACGGGCAGAATCGTCAGCACCGAGAGTCCCATGATGAAATTGGGCTTGACGCTGCTGATTTTAGAAATGTTATAGAGGGCCACATTGAGGGTCCAGAGTTCCTGCCTCTCGCTGACCATCCAGGCCCAGAAGAAGTCATTCCAGTTGGACAGGAAGGTCTGGAGGGCGATGACCGCAATAATCGGTTTGGACAAGGGCAGGCAGATGCGCACAAAGAGATAAAAACTCGAGGCCCCATCAATTTTTGCCGCCTCAAAAAGACTCTCGGGGAGGTGATCAAAGAAGCCTTTATAGAGATAGACAAAAAAGCCGTAGGGCAGGAGGTGAGGCAGAAGCAGGGCCCCGTAGTTGTTGTAGAGCCCCAGGTGACGGAACATGGTCAGCTGGGGGATCATCACCGCGACGAAGGGAATCATGGTCGTGCCGAGGAAGAAGAGCAGGAGGCGGTTGGCGGCCCGCCTGGAGAGCAGGCGCGAGAGGGGGAAGGCCGTCAGGGCGCAGAGGCAGACCTGGCAGACTATGGCCCAGCCGATGACGAGGACGGTGTTGAAGATGAAAATCAGGAAACTGTAGCGGCTGATGAGAGGATTGTCCGCGTAGAGGAAACTTGGGAGCTGAAAATAATATTTAAAGCTCTCCAGGAGCAGCCAGTTATTGGTCTTGACCTGAATCCGCTCCAACTTGCCGCGGAGTACAAACTTCTCCTGCATGGCCCTGCTGAGCTCCCGCCCCAGCTGGCCCGCCTCATGGTAGGCCCGGTCTGAAGTCAGGTTCCCGCCCTCTGGCATGAAGCGGTATCCCATTTTCTGGACAGCTCTTGAGACCCGCTCAGGCTTTTCCAGCATACGCTGGTTGATGGCCACGCCCTTATATGCCCCCTGGTCCTTCTCAAGGTCGATCAGGGCGCGGTGGGCCCGGGCCTCATAGATAAGACGACCATCCCGCAGAGCCTGGAAGCGCAGGGCAAAAATCGAGGCCTTGGGCTGCTCATAGATACTGCCCAGAAAGAGCTTGACCTGGTCCTGCTGTAAGATGGGCAGCAGTTCCTCATCCGTGAGTCCAGCTAAGTCTGAGTAGTCCAGCGTATAGCTCAGCTCCTGGGCCTGGTCAGGGAGCAGGCGCGGCGGGCTGTCGTAGATTTTTGCCGAATCCTTCATCGCATTGGCCGCAATATAAAACAGGGGATACAGGATCAGCAGGGCAAAGATCAGAGATAGCAGACAGGCCACCAGGTTAAAGGGGCTCAGGCTTCGGGGACGCTTGCGTACTGTGCTCATGCCTCTTCCCTCCTAGTCCCGTTCCTGGCGGTCCAGCTTCATCTGGAGCAGGGTGAGCAGGGCGATAATGACGAAGAGTGTCACGGCAGCGGCCGTGGACTTGCCATAGCTCAGGTCCTTATAGACGGCGTTATAGATGTAAATGCCCATGGTGGTCGAGGCTCCGGAGGGACCGCCGCTGGTAAACTGATAGGGCAGGTCCAGGAGCTGCATCGTCGCAATGCAGCTGAGAACTAACTGGATGACAATGATGAAGCGGATGTTGGGAAGGACGATGTGCCAGATACGCCGAAAGCCCGTGCAGCCGTCCAGGGCCGCCGCCTCACTGATATCGCGGGGGATGCCGGCGATTGCGGTCATATAGAGGAGAACGGCCACGCCGCCGCCCACAATGCCGGGAAAGACGATGCAGAACTTCGTCAGCGCCGGATTGCTGAGCCAGAGCTGGGCACTGCCGCCAAAAAAGCGAAAGATCTGATTGGCCAGACCATAATCCGGATTCCAGATCCACTTCCATATGATGACGTTGACCGACATGGGAATCAGACTGGTGATGAGGTAAATTGTGGTCACCAGGCGCCTGCTGCGACGTAGACCATCCAGGAGCAGGGCCTGGAGCAGGGGCATCCAGAAGACCAGGAGGAGGGTCAGGGCGAGAAAGCTGAAGGTGTTGCCCCAGGCCTCCCAATAAAATTTAGTCTGAAAGAGGCTGCGATAATTCTCCAAGCCGATAAAGCGGCCTGGCGGATTGATGGCGTCATAATGGTAGAAGGACATGTAAAAGGCCTTCGCAATGGGATAGTAGCGTAGCCAGACGGTCATCAGGATCCCCGGCAGCAAGAAGGCCAGGGCGCTGGCCCAGGAGTGCTTGAGACCAGCGGAGCGCCTCCGCAGAGCGAGCTGGGCTTGTGGCTGGGACATGGAACTCCTCCCTCTTCTTTCGACTTACTTACACTATAGTGTGTCTGCGAGGGCCCGCCCCCGCACTGTGCCAAGAAAAAGGTGTCAATTATTAAGGACTTCAGCTCCCTCCTTAAATATGCGCACTTTTCTGTGTAAATCGAGGTCTAAATCCCGAATTCAGAGCCCCTATACTGGGCATATAGACCAAGATTCAGAGCCTGAACTTGGGACCCATTCTTCAATGGATAGAATTATCAGCCAGGAGGAAGCAAATGAAGAAGCGAATTCTCTCTAGTGTGCTGGCCCTGTCGATGCTCTTTGGCGTCGCAGCCTGTTCCAGCCAGACAGCAGACAATCCGAACACGACATCTAAAGGCGCGGAGGCCCAGAAAGACCAGAATCAGACCGAACAGGTTGAGCTGACCAACTGGACGACCTCAACCTACATGACCGACTTCCAGAAGTCCCTGGATGAAGAGTTCATGAAGCTGCACCCGAATATTAAGATCAACAACGTGGTCAAGGAGGGCGACCCTGGCAACGACTTCTACGCTGCCGTGGCCGCAGGCAATGCCCCTGACTTCGTCAAGGCCTCTTTCTCCGTGATGGACAAGTATATGGAGGCGGGCATTCTGGAACCGCTGAACAGCTACTTCGATGCCTGGGAGGACAAGGGGGCCTTCGACCCCGTCTACACCGAACGCTTCACCAAGGATGGTAAGCTCCAGGGCCTGGTGAGTTGGAGCGCCGCCTTCTACCTGGGTTACAACAAGCCGCTCTTCGAGCAGGCCGGCATCAAGGAAGCACCGAAAAACTGGGAGGAGCTCCTCGCCGACGCCAAGAAACTGAGCAAGCCCGAACAGCAGCAGATCGGCTTTTCCACGCTGACCGCTGAGTGGACGGAGTGGTACTTCCAGTACTTTGTCTGGCAGGCCGGCGGCGACCTCGCCAAGGAGGACAAGGACGGCAAGCTGACGTTGACATTTACGGATCCTGCAGTCATCAAGGCCGGCGAATTCTATAAGAAGCTGAAACAGGAGGGCGTCTTGCAGTCCGACCTGACCCTGAAGTTCAGCGACATTCAGGACCTCTTCGCCCAGGGCAAGATTGCCATGATGCCCTTCGCTGGCGACTGGGTCTCAATCATGGTCTCCAAGGGCATGAAGCCTGAGGACATCGGCCTGGCCCTGCTCCCTGCGGGTCCCAGTGGCAAGAGCGTCACCACCGACCTGGGTCAGTGCTACGTGATCAACGCGAAGACCAGCCAGGCCAAGAAGGACGCGGCCTGGGAATACATCAAGTTCATGCTGTCCAAGGGCACACTGGAAAAGACCGCCAAGAACATGGACGAGACGGGTGGCGTCAACCCCATGATCTTCTCCCGCACGGACTTCAATCTCAGTGACTACACCCAGATGCCCAAGGAGTGGGAGTCCGTAATTGAGGCCTCGAAGGGCGGCCGCCTCGAATTCCCGGGCAAGGGCCTCGTGGGTTCCTACGTTGACCGCGCGGTACAAAACATCCTGACCAATCCCAATGTGGATGTGCAAAAGGAGTTCCAGACCGCCCAGGACAACGCCCAGCAGGAAGTGGTCAACGCGTACAATGCCAAACTGGGCAAATAAGTAGCGTCACCGCCCGCTGTAGGAAGATCCTGATTATCTTGAAGGGGCTGACCCAGAACCTGGGGCAGCCCCTTTTTTGTACAGCTGCCAGCCTGGGGAAAGTCCCGGCCTGGGTTATACTTATTAGGCAGTTTTAACGCGTGTCAGGAGGCCTGAAAAACTTGCTAAAGTCTGTACGTAGACGCCAAATAACGGGACGTAAACGCAGCCTGGACAGCTGGGCCAGGCGGAACTGGCCACGATTGCCCCGTTCCATTTTCCCCCTCAGCTTCGCGGCCCTCCTGCTCTTTGCCGTCATTCCTGCCAGCGTGATCACGGCGCTCAGCTTCAGCAGCTATAGCGCCGAGATCGAGGCCAATTCCGAACAGTTTGTGGGACTGCTCCTCTCGAACCTCCGCCTCCAGCTCCGGGAACGCCTGCACAGCTATGAGCAGCTGGCCCTGGACTTCTATGGGGACCAGGAAATGGTCCTGAATCTCGAAGAAAACCTCCGCGCTCTGGACCAGGAGGGAGTCACGGCCCGCCAGACCGCGGCCTATAAGCAGCGCCGCCTTGTAATTGAAAAACGGCTCTACGAACTCAGCAGAAGTTTAAAATACATTCGAAACCTCTGCCTCTTCCCTGCGGATGGGCAGGAGCAGCCCTATTATATGCGTGACCAGCGCGCTGAACTTCGGGGCTACCGCCTCGCCGATGAGGAGGCCTTCGCCCAGAGTCAGCTCCTCCAGCGCACCCGCCAGAATTATGGCTACCCTCTCTGGTCCTGGGGGGAGAGCTGGCCCCTGGTCCCCGCACACCAGCCCCGGGGAACCGTGTCACGGGCGGAGAATTTCACCCTCTCCGTTGGGATCTTTGCACCCGCCAGCCGCCGGGCTCTGGGTTATCTCATCCTGAGCCTGGAGCCTCGGGCCCTCTCCGAATCCCTGACCAGCTACAGTTTTTACGGGACGGGCAACAGCTTTCTCGTCGGCCCGGACTCTGTTCTGGCAACGCTCAACCCCGATTTCAAGGCTCCCAACCTGAGTGGTAAGCAGGACCTGCTCGCACGTATCCGACACGCTCCAGAGGGCAGCTTCCGGGCTGTGTCCGACCAGCAGGAGCTTTTTGTCTCCCTGAAACATATGGAGGAAAACGAGCTCTTCCTGGTACATATTGTCTCTCTGGACAGTCTTCTGGCACCGGCGCGGACCGTGCGCAACCGCTGTTTCCTGGCCATCGCCCTCCTCTTCTGCGCCTCTATCGGCTTCGCCCGCTGGTTTAGCGCCAGCCTCAGCCGCCCTCTCCACCAGATTCTCCAGGCCATGGACCAGTTTTCACAGAATGACTTGCACCAGCGCATCCAGCTGGGCCCCTATCGGGAATTTACCCGGCTCGGCCAGGGCTTCAATCAGATGGCCGAACGCACGGAGTCCCTGGTCCAGCAGAGCATTGCCAGCGCAGTGGAGGCCAGAGAGCTGAAGCTGCAACGGGCCCAGGCGGAGCTCCTGGCCCTGCAGATGCAGATCCAACCCCATTTTCTCTACAATAGCCTCGATATCATCCGCTGGGAGGTTATGCGCGAGGGTGGGGGACAAACTGTGGCCAGCCGCATGCTGGACCAGTTCTCTGCCTTCCTGCGGATGAGTCTGGCCGACCCCCAGCAGCAGGTCCCACTGACTGAGGAGCTGGAGCATGTTCGCGCCTATTTACAGGTCCTGGAGATACGCAAAAAGCGCCGCCCCCTGCTGCAGATCGATGTGGAGGAGGGTACAGAGGGCCTGCTCCTGCCCAAGTTCAGTCTCCAGCCCCTGGTTGAAAACGCCCTGCTCCACGCCTTCGAAGCACAGACAGAAGCAGAGCCCCGACTCTGGATTCAGGCGAGCAGACAGGAGGGGCGAATCCTGCTGGAAATCCGGGATAACGGCCGAGGTCTGGAGGCCGGGAAACTGGCTCGCCTGGGCTCAGGTCCAGAGGGGCGCGGCCTCGGCCTGAACAATGTACTTTCGCGCCTCCAACTCTGCTACGGAGAGCGCTTTGCTTACCAGTTCGACCTTGGTCCAGAAGGGGGCCTCGCGATTCAACTCTATTTTCTCAAGGATAAGAAGGGGCCTACTGGGGCCTAGAAGGGAGCTATACCCGGCATGAGCAGGTACAAGCTGTTAATTGTGGACGACGAGGACCTGGCCCTGGAAGGCCTGGCAAATTACGTGGACTGGCGCCAACTGGGCTATGAAGTTGTGGGGCTGGCCCACAACCGCAGAGAAGCCCTGCAGATACTCTCTGAGGAGGAAATCGACGTCATTCTCTCGGACATCGAGCTGGATCCTGGAGACTCTGGGCTGGACCTGCTGGAGGAGGCCCAGCGCCTCTACCCTCAGCTGCACTCGGTCATTCTGAGCGCCCACAACAACTTCGACTACGCCCGCCGGGCACTGCACTGCCAGGCCTTCGATTTCCTGACGAAACCGGTGCAATTCAGCGTCCTGGAAGACTGCTTCAAGCGTCTGTGGTCCCAGTTGGAAGCCGATGCTGAGAAGGCCCGGCAAAAGGCGGAGTACTGGCGGCTCAAACGCAGTCAGCTGCTCAACGGTTTGGCCAAGGAGGCCGCAGAGCCCTGCATGCTGGAAGAGGCCCGCAAGTTGGGGCTGGAACTGGGGCGCTGCCTCCTCTTCCGCCTGCGTGTGAAACGCGCTGAGGGCTCTGGGGCGAGCCTGGAAGAGCAGTTCCAGGAGCGTCTGGAGTCCTGGTACGGGGAGCTTCGTAAAACAGCCCAGGGAGCCGTGGATGGAGGCCTGCAAACGCATATCCTGGGCTTTGTCAACAGTGTCTCGGAGTACAGTTTCCTCTGTCCCTCCCACAGCCCAGCGGAGGACCTGCTCTGGGCGGAGAAATTGGGTGAACGTCTGGTTGAGCGTTTCGGGCCGGAATTGCGTGTCGGACTGAGCCTCCCCTTCGTGGGCCTGGCCCAGCTCCACCAGGCCTATCAGCAGGCAGGACGGGCTCTGGATTACGCACTGCTCCGCCAGCGCCGCCCCCTCCTTTCCTATGCCCAGGTCCAGGAGCTGCTCTGCGACAGCGACTTGCTTTCTCCAGAACTTGAACAGCGCATCCAGGAGGCCTTGACCAATAAGGATATCGAGGGGCTGCGCGGCCTCCTCGATGCGGAACTCCAGCGGCTCAGTTCGAATCCGGAAAAAATTAACTACCTCTACGTCTTCGGCATCGAGTTCCAGCTACTCATCGACCGCTACTTGACCAACTATCTCCCCACCGCCCAGAGTCTGAACCGTCACCAGCACCTGCGGGACTTCCTGCTCCAGGATGAGCTCCCTGGAATCCGCCGCAAGCTCCTGGACTTTCTGGACGAGCTGAGCCCACTCATTCTCCAGGCCCGACCCAATCAGGGCCAGACGGTCAGCGACATCAAGCAGTACCTTCAGGAACACTACAGCGAGGCCATCAGCCTCCAGGTTCTGGCCCAGCATTTTTTCCTGCATCCCAATTACCTGAGTAAGCTCTTCCTGGAAAAGACAGGCCAGAACTTCGTCGACTATCTGAGCCAGCTGCGCATCCACCACGCCCGCCGCCTCCTGGCTGAGACGGAGCTCAAGATTTACGACATAGCCCCGATGGTCGGCTACGAGAGTTCCAAGTATTTCAGCAAGCTTTTCAAAGAATTGGTGGGCCTGAGCCCCCGCGACTACCGTGAGCAGCTGCGGCAGAATGGGGGCTGAGGGTAGCCTGCTTAATAGCAACAAAAGAGGGCCAGGCTTCCTCATGAGGAAGCCTGGCCCTGCGCTTATATTCTTCCAGCACGCCTGTGCTCAGGTCCCCTGCTAGGCCTCGGCCTCAAGTCGCCTGGCAATGGCCCGGGCCACATGTACGCCGCTTGCCCCAGCCTGGGACAGACCGCGGGTCAGTCCCGCCCCGTCACCGATGGCATAGAAGCCGTCCAGGCTGGTCTCGAAGTTGCGATCCAGCTCCAGTCGGGCACTGTAGAACTTGACCTCGACACCGTAGAGCAGGGTATCCTGGTTGGCCGTACCAGGCACAATCTGATCCAGGGCCTGGATCATCTCGATAATGTTGTCCACATGGCGCTTGGGTAGGACCAGAGAGAGATCACCCGGCGTCGCCTGGAGGGTGGGCCGCGTGAAACTGTTTTTCAGGCGGTGCTCATTCGTCCTCCGGCCCTCAATCAGGTCTCCGAAGCGCTGGACGATGATGCCGCCGCCCAGCATGTTGGACAGGGAGGCGATATGCTTGCCGTAGCGGTAAGGCTCCGAGAAAGGCTCCGTAAATTTATTGGAGACGAGCAGGGCAAAATTCGTATTCTGAGAGCGCAGGTTGGGATCCGCATAGCTGTGTCCGTTGACCGTGATGATTCCATCCGTATTTTCCGTCACCACATAACCGTAAGGATTCATGCAGAAGGTGCGGACGATGTCCCCGTACTGCTTCGTACGGTACTTGAGCTTCGCCTCATAGAGCACGTCGGTGACATCCTTGAAGACCAGGGCCGGAAGCTCCACGCGCACCCCAAGGTCAACCTGGTTGTTCAGCAGGCGCAGTCCCAGCTTGTGGCACTGTTCGGAAAACCACTCCGCCCCGGCGCGGCCCGGAGCTGCCACCAGCCAACGCGCCTCATATTCGGAGCCATCCTTGCAGCTCAGGCGGTAGGCCCCGTCCAGGTTATAGATTTCTGTCACTTCCTTGCGACAGAGGAGGTCTATTTTCTGCTCCAGGGCGTCGGCCTGGGCCGTCAGGATCTGAAGGTTCTTCTCCGTCCCGAGGTGCTTGCAGCGGGCGTCCAGGAGGTGGATGTCCGCCCCGAGGGCCCGCTGGCGGATGCGCGCCGCCTCCTCCGTGGCCGTGCTGTAAAACTCGGCCGGGGCCCCGAAATCCTGGTTTATCTTGTCCACATAGGCGATCAGATCCAGTACCTCCTGCTCCTCCAGGTACTCATTCATCCAACCGCCGAACTGCGTGGTGAAATTAAATTTGCCGTCTGAATAGGCCCCCGCCCCGCCGAAACCACGCATGATGGCACAAGTAGGGCAGTGAATGCAGTGGCTGACCGCCCCCTCCACAATGGGGCAGCTGCGGCGGCGGATCGAGGCTCCCTCCTCCAGGAGGGCTATGTTCAGCTCCGGATGTAAATTACTCAGTTCCAAGGCGGTGAAGATACCAGCCGGCCCCCCACCAACAATCAAGACATCGTAGCGGTTCATCATAAGTCTCCTCCTCGTCTGTCCCTCGGCTGCAGGTCCTTCTGCAGACCCACAAGGGACTGGACATAATCCAGGCGATGATAACTTTTTTCACTCACCTGTGCCAGATAGCGGCTGGCAAAAGTTCCCAGGCGCTGGGCCAGTTCCCCCTCCACCCGAAACTGAAAAAGACGCTCCAGCGGGCTTTCGAAGCAGTGTACTATGGCCTGGTAGCAGGCTGGACTCAGGCGGAGCAGGACCGGGCCTGGCTGCTCCCCCCGCTGTCCACCCCGCCCCATATAGCGGGCCTGGGCCGCAGTGGCTTCCCCACGCAGGGCTGCATAGCGGGCCTCCTCCAGGCGGGTCTGCTCCTCATCCAGGAAGCCGAACTGCTGAAAGTCAAAGGCCGCCGGCGGACTGCCGGCAAAGCGCTCCTGTTCCAGATTCAGGCCATAGCCTCCGAGAGCCAGGAGGCGGAGCTCCGCCACATGGCTGAGCAGCAGGCAGCGGTCCACTGCCAGAGCCCAGTCCGTCTCCCGGCTTGCGGATTCCAAGGCGTAGAAGGCCCGAAGCAGGAGCTCATGGTAATCCCCTGCCCCCTCCTCCCCCTGGCAGAAGTCCTGGGCCAGCTCTCCCAGATGGGCCGCGCAGCTCAGGGCCTCAATGCTCGTCTTGAGCTGACGGAAGGGATAGATGTAGCTGGCCTGGTCCACATAGTAGGTCTGTCGGCCACAAAACAGGTCCAAGTCCGCGTAGGTGAAGGCCTCCGTCGGGGCGGCGAGGGGGCTATTGCGGTTCATGGCCCCCCGCACGTAGGCCTCCTGCATCCCCAGTTCCTGGCAGCAGAAGTGCACGTAGCGGTCACGGCCCCTGGCCGCATTGGCCCTAAGAATTAGGGCCCGCACCCGGCAGTGCTTCGCCACGGCCATCAGCGGTACCCGAGGCTGCGCAAAATACCCGGGCGATTGCGCCAGTCCGGGCGGACCTTCACAAAGAGCTCCAGACGGCAGCGACAACCGAGGACCTGGGCGATATCACGCTCGGCGGCCAGACGGATGCGCTTGAGCATGCTGGCTCCCTGACCAATCAGAATCTTTTTGTGACTCTCGCGGTCGCAGAGTATATCGGCCGAAATGCGCACCTTACGCCGCCGCGGCTCGGCATCGCCACCGGTCTCAGCCTCAGAGGCTCCAACGCTGGCCCCAGGCTCGGCCCCGGCTTCAGAGCAAGCCGCTTCCGAGTCCTGGTCACCGGGCTCTGCATCCCCGCTAAAAAACTCCTCAAATTTCTGGATGAGTACGCCTGTGCCGTGGGGAATTTCCTCATAGAGATTGCGCAGGATTTTTTCCCGTACCAACTCCTCCGCCAGCTTGCGCTCGGACTGGTCGGTAAAGTCCTCCGGATCATAGTAGAGCGGGCCAGGGGGCAGGAGGGCCTTGACCTCCCGCAGCAGCAACTCTAAGCCCTGGGCCTTCAGGGCGCTGATGGGCACAATGTGCGTCAGGCCGAGGGCCTGGGCCTGGGCCATGATGGGCAGCAGTTTTTCCTTGGGCAGGCTGTCCACTTTATTCAGCGCCAGAATCAGGGGACGCCCCTGGCGCTGGCGGCTCTGGATCAGCTCCTCCTCATGGCTGTTTAGCCGTCCCTTGCCCGCGTCCAGGACGAGGAGGACGACGTCGGCCCCATCGAGGCTCTCCTTGAGACTGTTCATCATGTAGTCGCCCAGCTTATGCTGGGGCTTGTGCACGCCCGGGGTGTCGACGAAGATACACTGGGCTTCGTCGTCTGTGTAGATATAGCGAATGCTGTGGCGAGTCGTCTGGGCCTTGGATGAAACAATGGCCAGATACTCCCCGCTGAGGGCATTAAGCAGGGTGGACTTCCCCGCATTCGGACGGCCCATAATGGTGATGAAGCCGGAGCGATATTCCCCCTGCCCCTGGTCCTGGGCCGCTCCCTTCACCTGGCTTTCCCCGCGTTCAAGCTCCATACATGATCTCCTTCCATCTATTCCTTCAACTCTGGTCCAGGGCCGTCACGGCGGATGTCCTGGGCCTCCAGGATGCTGCGCTGCTTCTCGCGCATACGCCCCTCCTCAGCCTCATCCATGTGGTCGTAGCCACAGAGATGCAAGAAGCCGTGCAGGGCTAAAAAGGCCAGTTCTCGCTCCAGGCTATGGCCGTAGGCCTCAGCCTGCTGGGCCGCCACCTCCGGACATATCAGTATATCTCCGAGGAAGAGACTATAGCTCCCATCCTCGTAGGGATAAAGATCCGCCCCCGTCAGTGTCTCACTGATCCGCCCCTCATGGAACTGGTGCATGGGAAAGGACAAGACATCTGTCTTGCGGGAGATGCCCCGCTGCTCCTGGTTGATGCGGCGCATGGCCGCACAGCTCACAAAGCCCAGGGCCAGTTCCAAGTCCACACCCTCCAGGCTGGCAGACTGGGCTGCGGGCAGGCTCTCCCAGGCCGCGGCCAACAATTTTTCCAGGCGCGGAATATGGGCCGCGATCTGGTATTTGCGCTGATTGTTAGTCCACTGTATTCGCAGCACGGGTCTCCCCTCCTTCCTTCGCTTCTGAACGCTCCTCCTGCTTCTCGGACTGAGGCTCAGCCTGGCGTTCAGACTGGGCATCGGACTGGACCTGGGCCTCCTTGACCGCCTCCCGTTCCGGCAGGACCTCCGACTGCTGAGCCGCCTGCTGCTGGGCCAGAAGACCGCGCAGCGGATCATCCTCCTTGGGTTCAGGATACTTCACACGGTGGTGAAACTGGCCCTCATAAACTTTTGCAAAGGCCTCCAAAACCTGGCGTACCTCCTTATAAGTCAGACCCGAGTCCACAAGCTGATTCTGCTCCGTCTTAATACGCAGAATCTTCTCCGCCAACTTTTTCATCCCCTCAAGCTCCTTAATACCAATGGAGCGCATGGCCGCCTCCAAAGAGTCGGCCAACATGACGATGGCGGTCTCCTTGGACTGGGGGATGGGACCTGGATAGCGGAAACTGGCCTCTTCCGGGGCTGCGAGACCCTTCTGCTCCGCCTCCTCACAGGCCTTGTAATAGAAGGAGGCCTGAAGGGTGTTACCGTGGTGTTCAAGGATGAAGTCCTGAATGCGTTCGGGCAGGCGGTAGCGGCGGGCCAGTTTCACCCCCTCGGTGACATGTCCGATGATGACCGAGACACTCTCGGTCGGACTCATGTAGTCATGGGGGTTATAGGTCGTCTGATTCTCCGTAAAAGCCTCGGGGTGCAGCATCTTGCCAATGTCGTGATAATAGGAACCGACACGGACCAGCAGGGCGTCTGCCCCCACCGCCTCAGCCCCGTTCTCGGCGAGATTGGCCACCATCATCGAGTGCTGATAGGTTCCGGGGGCCTCCAGGAAGAGACGGCGCAGGAGGGGCTGGCTGGGCTCGGCCAGGCGGATCAGCTGAGCCGCTGAGACCGAGGTGGTCAGTAGGTCCAGAAGCGGCTGCAGGCCGCTGGCCAGGATTGCGGAGAGGCCACCAGAAACGCCAGCGATAAAGGCGTTCTGGATGCTGACGCCGAAGCGAATTTTTTGCACATAACTCAAGAGCAGGACCGCCAGAGCTGGCACAAGACCTGAACAGAGCAGGAGCTTGACCATCGAACGGCTCTTCTTCTGCTCGTGGGCCAGGAAGCAGATCACAGGCAGGGCGAGGAAAAGTATGAAGTAGATCGACATATCCCCGCTGTAGAAGGGCAGGAGCATGAGCGCCGACACCGTACTCAGTATCAGTCCCGTCTCCAGGTCATAATTCAGGGTGATGATAATGGCCAGGGCGTAGAGCGTTGAGGCGAAGGGAGAAATTTTCAGGGCATAGGCCGAAGAAATGAAGCAGAGCAGGGAGACGAGGGTCACGAAGAGACGCTCGCGCACATTTTTCATCGCCTCGTGGCGCCGCCTCTTGAGATAGAGGGCCGTGAGCAGACTGAGGCTGGCCGCCAGCAGGAGCAGGGGCAGGAGGAGGCTGAAGTCCACGCCCGCATACTCGATGAGGTTCAGACGCCGCAGCTGTTTGTAGATGGCCTCCGTGACGAGCTCTCCACGGCTCACAATGCGCGTACCAGCTGGAATCCAGGTCGGGTCGTCCATGACACGGTTGTATTCGGCCTCACGGGCCTGCTGGGTCGCCGCCTCATCGTTGACCACGTTCGCCTGGAGGAAGAGACGGAGCAGGTCCTTGCTCACACCATATTCGCTCTTGTAGACCGTCCGTGATTCAACCAATTCCGTACAGCGCCGGTCAATCTCGGCCTCCAGACCCGAAAGGTCGAGGGTGTTGGCCATGATGGTCTCACCAAGACTCAGACACTGGGTCTGAAAGTCACGGAAAAAGGACTCGTGGAAGCTGATCAGCAGCTTGGCCTGATCCGCCGTAAGTTCGCGCCCCAGCCTCTCCTGAACCTGAGTCTGGAGCTGCTGGGCCGCCTCCTGAATTTGCTCGGCGGTGTAAACCACGGTCTCCGCCGCCTGGCTGGCTTCCGTCGCCTTGGTCTCCGCCGACTGGCTGGCCTCCGTCGCCTTATCCGAGCCTGTGGGAGCGCTGGTCCCGCCCAGCTTCAGGACCTGCTCCGCCTTGCTCCGCAGGTCCTGGCGCTGCTCCGTCGCCAGTTTAAAGAGCTGGCGCAGACTCTCCACACTCTGCGTCGAGATCTGCTCGGAGCGGTCGGTGATAATATTCACCTTACGCATGGCCTCTCGGGCCCTGTTCTTCGTCGCCTCCTCATCCTCGAGGGCCCGGGGGCTGATGATGTCCGCCGGTGAGAGCTCACCGACAGTTACCGCATAGCGCTCGGGCAGGAGACGGAAGTAACTGACAAAGGTCAAAATGCAGATGATGAAAGTATAAAAAAGAATGGACGCCAGATTTCGGCGCAGGAAGCGCAGGCCCTGACGCGGCTGGAGCCGGGCCAGAGAGCGGCGGCTGAGCAGGCGCAGCTCCTGAATTTCATTCTGTCCCCAACCCCGGGTCTCACGGCTGAGTCTACGGCCCCTGCTCCGCTTTGGACGCGGTTTTAAGTCCCGCTTTGCAGTCGGGGCGGGCTGTGGCCCTGAGTCCTGCTGGGCAGCTGGCAAGGCCTGATTCTGCTCCTCTTGCTGCCGGACTTCTTGCTGCATCCCACGTTCAGCCACGCTGCTTGCCTCCCTTCTCGTGCTGCTCATAGGCCTGGATAATTCGCTGGACGATGCCGTTGCGCACCACATCCGTCCGATCCAGGTCGATGAAGCAGAGCCCCTCCACCTTGCGGAGTATGGGCCTGATGCCCTTGAGGGCCGAGCGCGTGCCCGAAGGCAGGTCGACCTGGGTCACGTCACCCGTAATCACCGCCTTGGAGCCCTGCCCCAGTCGGGTCAGAAACATTTTCATCTGCTCCATCGTGGTATTCTGGGCCTCATCCAAAATGATAAAAGAGGCATCCAGGGTGCGGCCACGCATATAGGCCAGGGGCGAAACTTCTATCAGGCCCTTTTCCATATTCTTCATGTAGGACTCCGCTCCCATTAGGGTGAACAGGGCATCATAGAGCGGACGCATATAGGGATCAACCTTGGACTGCAGGTCCCCGGGCAGGAAGCCCAGCTTCTCCCCCGCCTCCACTGCAGGGCGGGTCAGCACAATGCGCTCGACCTCTTTTTTTCGAAAGGCGTCCACCGCCAGAGCCACAGCCAGGAAGGTCTTACCCGTACCCGCCGGGCCGATGCCAAAACAGATCTCATGCTCCCGAATCGCCCGCACATAGCGGCTCTGACCCGCCGTCTTAGCGCGGATCGCCTGCCCCTTTGCACTCAGGCAGACCACGTCCGGCGAGAATGAGGCCAGGGCCTGATCACCACCCAGGACCACCTGGTCCGCCAGGTAACGGACGTTCTGCTGGTCCGGCATCAGACCCTGGTGCCGGAACTGCTGCAGGCTGCGCAGCACCCCTTCCGCCTGGTGCACCGCCGCCTCCTCCCCCTCTATACGGAAGCCCTCGTCACAGCTCTCGATGCGCACGCCCAGTTGGCGCTCCAGGGTCTGCAGATGGCTACCCAGGCTGCCCCCCAGTAACAGTCGCTCATCGTTATCTTCCACATGTACAATTCTCAGCATTCATGCTCCTCCCAGTATTGGTCCAAGCTGCGGAGCTGTCCTCCCTGGCGCAGGTAGACTGTGACGAAGTCCTCCGGAGCTGCTGCACGAAAACTCAGGCCCTCCCCCGTCAGGGGATGGCAAAAGTCCAGCCGATAGGCGTGCAGGGCCTGGCCAGCCAGGCCGTAGTTCGGACGTCCCGGCGCATAGACGGGATCCCCCACAAGCGGGTGGCGAATATATTCCATATGGCAGCGAATCTGGTGGGTCCGTCCCGTCTCCAGTTCCACATCTAAGAGCGACATACCGCGCAGGCGCTCCACCAGTCGAAAGTGGGTCCGCGCCTCGCGCCCGCCAGCCGCGACACACATGCGCTTACGGTCCTTCAACGAACGGGCCAGAGGGGCGTCAATGCAGCCCCTCAGCGCGTCCGGCTGTCCGTAGACCAGGGCCAGATAATGGCGCTGTACCGCGTGCTCCGCCAGGTCCTGGGCCAGGCGCTGGTGGGCCCGGGCGTCCTTCACTGCCAGGAGCAGGCCCGTCGTGTCTTTATCAATGCGGTGGACGATGCCCGCCCGATCCTCCCCACCAAGCAGGGAGAGCTGGCCCGGCCAGTTCTGTTGGAGGTAGTCCACCAGCGTGTCCCCGCTGTGCCCCGCAGCCGGGTGGACCACCAGCCCCCGGGGCTTGTACAGTACCAGTATGGCATCGTCTTCATAGATGACACGGACCTGGGCAAAGAGGGCCTCCACCTCCGCCCCCAGCTCGTGCCCAACGGGGGGCTCGTCTCCCCGGTCCGAAGCGCCCTCCACCTCCAGCAGACAGAGCTCTGCAGGCCGCTTCGGCTTTTCTCCCGCCTTGGCCACACGGCCATCCAGCAGGACACGACCATCAGTAAACAGCCTCTTAATCGCCGTGCGACTATAGTCCTCCAGACGCTCGGTCAGCAGCTGGTCCAGACGCTGTCCCAGGTCCTCCGCCCCAAGCTGCCAGCGCATAGTCCGTCCTTGCTCGGCCATCAGGCCCCCCTCTCTAATTCATCGCAGTCAATAATTTTTCCCAGTAGCCCCCCATATGCTCCCTCCAGTTGCTGGACCCAGAAGAAGATGCCCAGGATCAGGAGAAACATGCCCAGTGTGAGATAGCAGTCCGCCAGGTTAAAGGTCGGGAAGGTGTAGGCCCCGAAGCGAAAGTCAAAAAAATCTACGACATAGCCCCGAAACAGGCGTTCCAGACCATTGCCAATAGTCCCTGCCGTCAGCAGGCTGAGCAGGACCAGAGCCAGGCTCCGATCCGGGCGGCAATAGTAGAGCTCACGCAGAAAAAAGAGGGCCGCCAGGAGCGAGAGGCCAGACAGAATATAGATCCCCGCCTCATGCCCTGCCAGAAAACTGAAGGCCGCCCCCCGGTTATGCACCCTGGTCAGATGGAAAAAGCCAGGTATCAGTCTGGGCCCCCCGCCCATCGGCAGGGCCCGCTCAACCAGCAGTTTCGTCCCAATATCACTGAGGACGAGGAGGAGCACGAGGAGGAAGCCCCCATGTAGCTGGCCGCTGCGAGGCGAAATCAGACCAGGCCCCGCCGCTCCGGCCCCTGTGGCAGTTTTTGGCCGCCTCCCGCGCGCCCTTCTCTCTCTCTGTTCACACATATCCCTTCTCCTACCCTGACAGTTCCGACTTGGTCGAAGATAAAATTCTTTCTTGCGCATAAAAAGTCAAGTTATATTATACCAGCTGGACCCGCGAAGGCGGGCCGGGGTCCTCGCGTTCAGCTGGGCATAAAAAAACTCCCCACCCTGAACGGGTGGAGAGTTTTTTTGAACTCACTTTGCGTAATCGACCACGCGGGTCTCGCGGATCATGTTGATCTTGATCTGGCCGGGATAGTCCAGCTCCTCCTCAATCTGCTTGCTCATCTCATGGGCCCGCAGCACCATCTCATCCTCAGACATCTCCTCCGGAGAGACGATGACGCGCAACTCGCGCCCCGCCTGAATGGCGAAGCACTTCTCCACACCCGGATAGCTCATCGCAATCTCCTCCAGGCGGGTCAGGCGCTTGACATAGGTTTCCAGGTTCTCCTTGCGCGCTCCAGGGCGGGCTGCCGAAATCGCATCGGCAGCTGCGACCAGCGACGAGATCAGCGAATTCGCTTCCTTGTCGCCGTGGTGGGATTCAATGGCGTTGATGACCACCGGATGCTCCTTGCACTTACGGGCGAAGTGGGCGCCCAATTCGATGTGCGTGCCCTCCAGCTCGAAGTCTATGGCCTTGCCGATGTCATGCAGCAGACCGGCACGGCGGGCCAGGTCTCCATCCAAGCCCAGCTCCTCGGCCATCATGCCGCTCAGTAATGCAACTTCAATAGAGTGCTTCAGCGCATTCTGACCAAAGCTCGAGCGATAGTACAGACGACCCAACATGCGGATCATCTCCTGGGAGAGACCGACCAGGCCGACCTCCATGGCCGCCCGCTCGCCCTGCTGACGCACTGTCTGCTCCAGCTCTTTCTGTGCCTTGTGGTACATCTCCTCCACGCGGGCCGGATGAATGCGACCATCCTGCAGGAGTTTCTCCAGCGTCAGCTTCGCCAACTCCCGGCGTAGCGGATTAAAGCAGGAAAGGATGACGGCCTCCGGCGTGTCGTCAATAATCAGATCGACACCCGTAATCGTCTCAATCATACGAATGTTGCGTCCCTCACGACCGATGATTCGACCCTTCATCTCCTCACCGGGCAGGGTGACCACCGAGACCGTGGACTCGGCGACGTAGTCCGAAGCGTAGCGCTGAATCGTACAGACTACGAGCTCCTTGGCCCGCGTCTCCACCTCTTCGCGCAACTGGTCCTGCATCTGCTTCAGCATCAGGGCCTTGTCGTGGCGGTAGCTGCGCTCCGCCGTCTCCAGCACCTGCTGCCTGGCCTCATCCATGCTCAGACCCGAAATGCGCTCAATTTCCTGGCGCTTCTCATCTTCCAGCTCGCGCAGGGCCTCCTGGCGCTTCTGCACCTCCTCCAGGCGGCTCTCCAATTCCGCCTCGCGCTGCTCCTGCTGCTCCAGCTTGCGGTCGAGACTACTCTCTTTTTGCTCCAGTCGGTTGCGCTCGCGCTGCAGTTCCTGCTTGCGGTCCCGGGCCTCCGTCTCAAGGTTCAGACGGGCCTTATGGATCTCCTCCTTGGCCTGTAAAAGCAGCTCGCGCTTGCGCTGTTCTGAGCTCTTCTGTGCCTCGCCCAGAATCATCTGCGCCTCCAGCTCCTGGCGCTCAATCTCCTTGCCCAGTTCCTGCTTGCGCCGGCTGAAGCCCAGACGATAGAAGAGCACCGCTGCCAGGGCGCCTAAAAACAGTCCGAGACCCAGACTGAGTATCATGTGTCCCCAATTAATGGTTCTCACCTCCTAATGCTTATTCACGTTTCAAAGTCCAAGTACAGTTCTGCTGTCTATGTTCCCAGCCTGGAAGCCAGCTTGACGGTCCATGTCCGTCGGCGCTGTTCACCAGACCTCTGGTCCATATCCATACTTCAAAGTATATCATATTAAAGACAGATTCCCGCCAGATTTTCCTGCCTGATCCAGTTCCCCCTAAGCCTGTAGTACAATACCCAACAGTCGGCGGAGGAGGCCAGAACCATGTACTTTTACCAGCGCATTGAAGAAAAGATTGGATCCCTTCCCGCCCACGTCTATCTGCGCCGCTACCAGGGCTTCTCAGGTCTGCTCTGCAAGCGGCTGCGACTCCATGGTCAGGCCCTCTGCAACGGACGCCCCCTGCGGATGATCGACGCGGTTCATGAGGGAGACCTCCTGGAACTCCACTACCCTGAGGAGGGGGAGGCCCCGGTGGACTGGCGCGCCCCGGAGGGAACTGCCTGTCCCATCGTCTATCAGGACGCCTATTACATACTTGTCAACAAGCCGGCGGGCTGGCTCAGTCACCCGAATTTTGTCGGGGACACAGGACCCAGTGTGACTGCCTTCTTCACCCCCTACCAGCTCCACCTCGTCTCCCGCCTGGACCGTGGCACTGAGGGGCTGATGCTGCTGGCCCGCAGCGGCTATGCCCACTACCGCCTGCTGCATGAGGGCCAGCCCCGGAAGGGATACAGGGCCTACGTGCTGGGCCAGGTACAGGACGCCGGAAGCTGGGACTGGCCCATCGGCCGCCTGCCAGGAAGTATTGTCCAGCGCTGCCATGACCCCGCAGGCAAGCCGGCCCAGACAGACTACTGGCCCCTGGAACACTACGGTCCAGGAGCCAGCCAGATTGGTCTGCGCCTGCACAGCGGACGCACCCACCAGATCCGCCTCCACGGCCAGCTGGGTGGCCACGCCCTGGTCGGCGAAAGCCTCTACCCTCCCGCCGATAGCTTCTGGGAGGACCTGGCCGCCAAAACCAGTCCCGAATCCAGCCGGCGCCTGGAAGCCCTCTCTCAGAATTTTGGCCGCCAGGCCTTACAGGCCTCCGAACTCAGCTTCTGGCACCCTTTCTTAAAGCGCGAGCTGAACTTTTCCCTCGGCGCCTCTGCGGAGCTGCTCCAACTCGAGACCGAGCTGCGGCGCTGGGCCCAGGAAATACACTAAAAAAACGGGAGCCCAATTCAGCTCCCGTTTTTTGATCTTCTGTCGCCCTGCGCCAGGCAGGACCTAGCGCCCAGGCCGTTTGAGGAGTTGGCGGGCCAGACGGCGGGCCTCCGCATCAGATTCATCACCGGCAAGAAGTCGGGCCAGCTCAGCAACCCTGCCCTCCTTTTCCAGACGGCAGATCTGAGTCCTGGTCCGCCCGCCCTGGACGCTCTTGCTGATCTTCCAATGCTCCCGCCCGCAGGCTGCAATCTGGGCCGCATGGGTGATACATAGCACCTGCTTCGTCCTCCCAAGCTCCTGGAGCTTGGCCGCGACAAGCTGACAGGCCTCCCCACTGATACCCGCATCCACCTCATCGAAGACCATGGTCCCCTGGTCCTGCTGGCAGGACAAGATGCATTTGACAGCCAGGAGTATGCGCGAACTCTCGCCGCCTGAGGCGATCTGGCTGATCGGCCCCAGGGCTTCGCCTGGATTGGCCTGGATGTAGAAAGCCAGATCCTCCGCCCCACGCTGCTGCAGCTTGGCCAGGGGCCGGAACTGTACCGCAAAGCGCAGGCCTGGCATGCCCAGCTCGGACAGACTCGCGACGACGGCCGTTTCAAGTCTGCCAGCCGCTTCTCGGCGGGCGGCACTGAGCCTGGCGGCCTGGTCCACAATGGCCTGCTGCTGGGCCCGTATCTCCTGGTCCAGCTCACGCAGGCGCTCCTCAGCATCCTCCAACTGGCGCAGCTCGCGTCGGCTCTGCTCCAGGAAGTCTGGCAGGTCCTGAATATTTTTTCCGTACTTATGGCCCACGCTGCGCAGCTGGTCCAAGCGCTGCCAGGCACGGTTCCAGGCCGCCTCGTCATAGTGCAGGCCAAAACGCCGCCGCTCCAGGTCAGCCTGCAGGCCCTGGCACTGTTCCAGAAGCAGAGCCAGAGTCTGGACGCTGGCTTCCAGCTGTTCCAGCCCCGTCTGGGCCAGACGGCTGCGAGCCGCGCTCAGCAGTTCAAGCACCCCTGGCTGCTCTGACCCCCCCTCCAGCTGGGTCAGGACCTCATCCAGAGCCAGGGCCTCGGCCTGCTCCTCCTCCATGGCTGCGACGCTGGCCAGCAGGCGCTCTTCCTCATCGGCCTCGGCCTGGATCCCCCCCAGCTCCTCCACCTGGTAGGCCAGGAGAGCCCGCTCATGTTCTCTGGCGCGGGGATCTCCCCCCAGCCTGCGTCGCTCCTGAACCAGACGGCGCAGCCCCTCCCAGAGCTGCCTGTAGCGCTCGGCCTCAGCCTCCAGCTCCGGACCTCCAAACTGCTCCAGGAACTTCAGGTGCTGCTGCTCGTCGTAAATCAGTGCCTGGTCCCGCTGGGACTGGATGTCCAGAAGCAGAGGCCCCAGACGGCGCAGGAGGGACAGGGGCATCAGGCGCCCATTGAGACGGCAGATATTTCGCCCGCGGACACTGAGTTCGCGACTGATGATCAGCTCGTCCGGGAACTCCAGCTCCTCCACCAGGTCCTCCTTATAGAGCTCAGCCTGCAGCTCCGCTGGAATCAGCTGGCGGCAGCCCGTAAAGCTGGCCTCAATTCTGGCCCGCTCCGCCCCCTGACGGATGTAGTCCTTATTGCCGCGGGCCCCGGCTAAAAGGGACAGGGCGAAGACGAGCAGGGACTTACCAGCCCCCGTCTCGCCAGTGATCGCCAGCAGGCCCGCTCCGAGATCCAGTTCGGCCCGCTCAATCAGGGCCAGACCCTCCAGCTCCAGACGCTCCAGCATCCAGTTTCCTCCCGTCTCCCCCCATGTGTCGCCCCATCCGACTTGTTACAAGTATATCAGTCCGCCAGTCAGCCCGTATCTGGGAAATCCGCCAAAAGGCGACAAAAGCCCTCGGAGGAACCCAGGGCCCGCCCTCTGGCTGAATCCGAGAGCAGGCCCCTCCGTAAGTGCCGCAAAATCACCTCGCTGCCCCCAGTGATACAGAAGGCCGCCCCCCTGGGACGGCCCTCAGCACTAGTCCAGTCCGCATCTGGAAAGTAGCTCAGTAACGGTCCTCGAAGCAGTAGTTCTCCAATTCGCGCTGGAGGCGACGGGCCGCCTCATTGTCGCTGGAAGCCACAAAAATCGTATCGTCACCGGCGATGCAACCCAGGGAATCCTGGAGGTGCAGGGCGTCGATGGCCAGGGCCGAGGCCCCCGCCATACCCGGCAGGGTGTGCAGGACCAGAAAATTCTGGGCGACCTTGATATCCACCACCGCCTGCGAAAAGACAGTCAGAATCCGCCGGGTGCGGATGTCGGTCTCGTTATTCATGCACATGTATTTTTGACGGCCATCCGCCATCGTAATCTTGACAATATGCAATTCATTAATATCGCGGGAAATGGTGGCCTGCGTGGTTTCATATCCAGCGTCACAGAGGGCCCTAGTCAATTCATCCTGCGTGGAAATACAGTTATCACGAATTATTTCCAATAGCTTTTTCTGTCTATCGCGCTTTTCTTTAGCCATTTTATGCTCTCCTCTAATCCCTTTTCTCTAGCAGGAAAATTCAATATTTGAATTTTAATTATACGCAAAGTTGTTTGAAATTTAAAGCACATGAAGATGAAAATCATTCGATTCATATGCGAAATTCAATTTTTATAAGATTGTTCTAGACAAGCTGCACAGCCGCAGGGGCAGCTCCTCACTGGGAGTGGAGCCCGCTCGTCCGTGTGCGCAGCTTCTCCGGAAGAATCTGGAAGAAATTCGGAGCCCGGAAGTGGATGAGCCGCAAGGAGCGCTCCGCCCTGCGGATCTCCACACAGTCTCCTGAGCGGAAGGCCGTCTCCTGGCGACCATCTGCGGAGAGCGTGGCCACAAATGGGTAATCGCCCAGTTCGAGACGGACCACCGTGGCCGAATCGAGGATGTAACTGCGGTTTTGCAGGGAGTAGGGGCAGACTGGTGTAATCTGAATCAGCTGGCTGTTCGGCTGGACGATGGGGCCACCAGCCGCCATGGCATAGCCCGTGGAACCTGTAGGTGTGCCGACGATGAGGCCGTCGCAGCGCACGGTCTCGATATAGCTGTCATCCAGGTAGAGCCGGGCCGGGACGATGCGCTGGGAATAGCCCCGAGAGAGCAGGGCCTCATTGAGGGCCTGGGCTTCGAAGTAGCGCTGTCCATCGGCGTGCCAGGCCGCGACGTGTAGCATCATTCGTTCTTCAATGCTGTAATCCCGGGCGAGGAGACGGTCCAGGTCCTCGTGCAGACTCTCCACACGAATCTCCGCCAAAAAACCTACACTGCCCAGGTTGACGCCGACGATGGGTATATCATAGCAACGGGTACTGTGTACGGCGTTCAGAAAGGTCCCATCCCCTCCAAGGCTGAGGATGACATCCGCCCCGCTGAAGTCCTCACGGTATTGGAGGCCCAGGGCTTCGCCCTCAGGGCTCCTGTTGCGCTGGTCCACAAGCACCTGGGCCCCCTGAGCCAGCAAGTAGCGGCAGGTCTCCAGCAGGGTCAGATACCCAGGATCTTTATAAGGATTGGCACTGATCGCAAATTTCACAGACTATCCTCCTCCGTCAACTGCCTGTAGATGGTCTGTGCGTCCAGGCCGAGGAGCCGGCGGCTCTCCGCTGGGCTGGACGCCTGGTAGACGGGCTGCTTGGGGATGCCAAAGCGGCGGACCCGCGGCAGCTTGATTTCCAGCTCTCCAGCTTGGGCAAGACGCTGGGCCCATTGGCCGAGGGCGTAAGTCAGGGCCTCAGCATAGCCGCCACGGCGCACAAGTTCCTCAATGCAGATCAGCTCATCCAGACCGTCAAAGATCCGGACCAGGTCCTCATCCAGCTCCAGATTCTGTACGGCCCAGGCGCGGACCTCATGGCCTCGGGCCTCCAGGAGGCGGCCCAGTTCCAGAGCCTCAGTGGCGGAGGAGCCCAGGGCGAGAATGCCGTAGCTGGGTGCTGAGGGCTTTTGCCCCTGACCAGACCCCGGCCCAGCAGCTGGGGAACTGTGTAGCGCGACGAGGGCTGGAGGCTTAGCAGCCCCCTGTTCCTGGCCGCGACGCTGGCCACAGTAGAGCTCCCGCAGCTCCTCCTGCTCCTTATCGCGGGGATAGCGGATGGCGACTGGCCCCTGAGCCGTAAAGAGGGCGTAATTGAGGCAGTCCTCAAGGGCCTGGTAGCAGCAGGGCTGATAGACTTCCAGGCCGGGCAGGGCACTCAGGTAGGCCTGTTCGTAGAGCCCCTGGTGGGTCTCCCCGTCCGCTCCTACCAGGCCGGCCCGGTCAATGCAGAAGACCACGGGTAGCTGCTGGAGGACCACGTCATGGAGGACCTGGTCCAGGGCCCGTTGCAAAAAGGTCGAGTAGATACAGACTACGGGCTTCAGTCCACCTGCAGCCATGCCGGCAGCCATGCAGACCGCGTGCTGCTCGGCTATGCCCACATCAAAGAAACGCTGGGGGTAGGCCTGGGCAAAGGGGGCGAGGCCGGTACCCTGGGCCATGGCCGCCGTGATCGCCACAAGTCGCTCCTCCCTCTGGGCCAGCTTGAGCAGCTCCTGGCCACAGGCATCGGTGAAGCTGTTGCAGGCCAGCTTGCGTTCCTGGCCGCGGGGACTGGGCAGTAGTCCCTCTTCGATGGAGAAGGGGGAGACACCGTGATAGCGCTCAGGCTCCTGCTCGGCCCAGTCATAACCCTGGCCCTTCTGCGTGCAAATATGCAGTACGGCTGGCCCATCAAAGTCCTGCAGGGCATGCAGGCTGCGTGTGAGGGCCGCCAGATCGTGGCCGTCAATAGGCCCGTAGTAACGTAGGCCCAGGCTGTCGAAGTAGCTGCTCTTGGCCCCTCCCAGTAGACGCAGGCGGCGCTTGAGCCAGGACATGCAGCGAATCAGGGGGCGGCCCAGCAGCGGCAGGTGGTCCAGGAAACGTTCGCTGTTGCGCTTGATCTGGCGGTAGGAAGAGGAGGTGCGCAGGCGGTTTAGGTGGCGGGACATGGCGCCCACATTGCGGTCTATACTCATCTGATTGTCATTCAAGATGAGCAGGACCCGATCTTCTTCCTCAATATTGTTCAGGGCCTCATAGAAAAGTCCCCCCGTCGCCGCCCCATCACCGACTACGGCCAGGACCCGGCCGGGCAGCTGCTGGGCACGGCGGGCCCGATCCATGCCGAGGGCCGCTGAAAGGGCCGTTGAACTGTGGCCCGTATCAAAACTGTCATAGGGACTCTCGTCCCGCTTCGGAAAACCGGAGAGCCCCCCCGCCTGACGCAGACTGCCAAACTGGGCCCTGCGCCCAGTCAGAATCTTATAGGCGTAGGACTGGTGTCCCACATCCCAGATCACGCGATCCTGACGAAAATCAAAGCAGTGCAGCAGGGCCAGGGTCAGCTCCACCGTACCCAGGTTGGAAGCCAGGTGCCCCCCCGTCTGGGAGACCTGGTCCACGATAAAGTGACGCAGATCTCGGGCCAGGGCCTCAAGTTCGGACTGGCTGGCCGTCCGCAGCTGCTCAGGCTGCTGTATCTTATCCAGATGGCTGTATTTGTCCGCCCGAGGGCGGACCTGATCGTGGTCCATGACTAACTCCGTCTCGTCGCTAAATATTTGGTATAGGCCCGCAGAAAAGCCAGGTCATAGCCCAGTTTCTCCAGGCCGTCCAGGGCTTCGGCTACGGCCCGCTCAGAGGCCTCGGCCTCGGACCTGGCCCCCTCCAGTCCCAGGAGACTGACGTAGGTGCTCTTGCCTGCCGCCGCATCTTTACCGAGCGTCTTGCCAAGCAGGGCCGGATCCGCCTCGACGTCCAGCAGATCGTCACGGATCTGGAAGGCCCGCCCCAGCTCCGTTCCGAGCTGGCTAAAAAGGCTCACACTGGTCTCGTCGTAACCCTGGCCCGCAATCGCCCCCGCCACCAGGGCGGCACGGATGAGAGCTCCCGTCTTACCCTGGACCATGCGCTCCAGTTCCTCCAGGTCGAGCCTCCGGGACTCCCCTTCCAAATCCAGCTGCTGGCCCCCCACCATACCCAGGCGGCCAGCGGCATCCGCCACAGCCTTCGCCGCATAGAGGCCCTGGGGATTACCATTGCAGGCCTCAATCAGCAGGTCCATGGCCTCGGCCTGCAGGGCGTCTCCCACCAGCAGGGCGGTGGCCTCCCCATAGACGATGTGGCAGCAGGGCCTGCCTCGGCGCAAGTCGTCGTTGTCCATGCAGGGCAGGTCATCATGGACCAGAGAATAGGCGTGGATGCATTCCAGGGCCGCGGCCAGGCAGTTCAGACAGCGATAGTGGCTCTGTGGCATCTCCGGCTGGACGGCGTGGGCTGCAGCATAGACCAGGACGGGGCGCACCCGCTTGCCCGGGGCGAAAAGGGCGTAGCGCAGCGCCTCTTCAAGCCGCGCAGAGGGCCCCGCCTCCTCAATATATTGCTGGGCAAAATTCTCAAAGAGCTCCTGCCAGTCCCGGACTTGGCGCTGCCAATCCGGGGCGGCCTTCGCTTCCTGCCATTGCTCTACCATATCCTGCTCCTTTTGGCTCCACCCATGTAGTGGACCAGATTGTTCAGGCCAACCCTCAGTTTTTCAGCTCTGGCAGCGGGGCCTCCTGCAGGCTCCCGTCCGCGGCCTGAATCAACTGGCGGATGCGCTGGTCAGCCTCATCCAACTTGGCCTGACACTGCTTGGCCAGCTGGCTGCCACGGGCGAATGCGGCCATCGAATCTTCCAGACTGGCCCGCCCCGACTCCAGCAGGCGCACCTGCTCCTCAAGACTCATCAGGGCCTCCTCGAAGCTCAGCGCTCCCAGCTGCTCCTTCGTCTGTTCCTGCACGTTCTGCTCTTCCATTGTACGCTCCTCCGCTCGTAGTTCAGTCTGTACTTTTACTTAGAGTGACAGCAGGCTCCTGCCCCCTGTCAGATGCCGCGACCGCGGGCCGGGCCTCCACCCCCTCCACCCGACAGTGCAGGAGACCATCGGCCAGTTGGGCCTGTAGCGTCATTCCTGCTTCCAAGCCCTCCACTGAGGCCAGAACTCGGCCCTCCCGCTCCGCCGTCAGCAGGGCGTAGCCGCGGGCTAAGACGCGGTGGGGATCCATGGCCTGGAGTCGGGCCTCCAGGCTGGTCAACTGTATGGATCGGCGCCTCTGGGCCTCTTGTCCCAGCTGTTCCAGGCGATATAAGGACCTTTGCAGACGCTCCTGCCCCCAGAGCACCTGGCTCCCGAGGCCCTGGATCAGGGCCTCGCGGGCCATATCCAGGCGCTGACGCTGCTCCAGCCACAGCCGCTCGGGAGACCGCAAACTGGGACTCTCCAGACAGTGCTTCAGCCGCAGTCTGGCCTGTTCCGTAATACGGCCTGGATCCTGCAAATAGGCTGACTGTCGAAGCTGGCGCAGCTGGCTGCGGCGCAGCTCCTGGCCGCGCAGCCAGGCCTGGCTGAGGCGCTGGCTCTGCTCCTGAATAAAGTCGCTGTAGCCCGACTTGACAGGGACAGCACATTCCGCCGCCGCTGAAGGTGTCGGGGCACGGAGGTCGCAGACATAGTCGCAGATGCTGAAATCCGTCTCGTGACCCACTGCCGAGATCAGCGGCTTGCTGCAGGCGTAGAGGGCCCTGGCCAGGGCCTCATCATTGAATTCCCAGAGGTCCTCCAGTGAGCCACCGCCACGGCCAATGATAATGACATCAATCTCCGGAATGGCTTCCAGCTGCCTCAGGGCCTGGATCATCATCTCCGCCGCCCCCTCGCCCTGAACACGGACCGGGGCCAGAAGCAGGTCAAAATTCGGGAAACGGCGGCTGAGAACATGGATAATATCACGAATCACCGCCCCGGTCGGGCTCGTGATCACACCGATACGCCGCGGCAGGAGGGGGATGGGGCGCTTGTGCTCAGCGGCGAAGAGGCCCTCGGCCTCCAGCTTATTTTTCAGGCGCTCATAGGCCTCGTAGAGCTTGCCCAGCCCCGCCGCCTCAATCCCCTTCAGCACGAGCTGGAACTGGCCGCTGGGACTGTAGAAGTCGGCCTCGCCCCAGACTTCCACCGCCATGCCGTTGTGGATTCTGGCCAGCTCCGGATGCCGCTTAAAGCCGAAAAAGACGCAGCGAACCTGGGCGGTGGCGTCCTTAAGCGTAAAGTAGGCATGCCCGGAATTCTGCTGGACACTCAGGTTGGAGACCTCCCCCGAAACCCGAAGAGCACGCAAAAAGGCCGCCTTGCGGACGGCCTGTCGCATGTAGCCATTCAACTCGGTGACGGTGTAACAGCGCTGCTCAGCCATCAGGACTCCTCCTGCTGCTCCTGCGCATCTTCCCCGACTTCGTCCCTGGCCGCGGGCTCGGGGCCATTAAAATGGGCCAGGACCGCATTGATATAGCGGCGCGAACTCTCCGTTGTGTAGATCCGTGTGAGATTCACAATTTCATTGATGGTGACACTCTTCGGCACGCTGGGATCATAGCTGATCTCATAGGCCCCGAGGCGCAGCAGCGCCCGGTCGACGACTGGCAGACGGGAGACTTCCCAGACTTTCAGATAGGGTTGGAGGGCCGCATCGAGCTCCGCACAGTGGGCCAGGACCCCGTCCACCAGACTCTGACAATAGTCGCGGCTCCGCTCGTCCAGACCAAAGCTGTACAGGTAGTGGATAAAGGACTCGGCGCTGAGCCCTTCTTCCAGCTGTCCCAGGTCCAGCGCCTCCCGAAGGCCAGCTTCCTCTTCTGCTGCAGAGAGGTCCCGGGCCGTGGCCGTCGCCTGGAACCCTGGGTCCCGAGGACCCTCTCCAGACCCCTCCACCGCAGTCAGGGACCAGTCAAAGACTTTTTCTGGCAGCTCCTTGCTCAGGCCGCCCGTGATGAATTTACTGTAAATCTGCGGCTGTTCACGGCGCAGTGTGGACAGGAGCCAGCCCTCCCGGGGCTTCTTCTCCGAGCCCCAGTTCTGGCTGCAGCCCTCCAGGGCCTGCTGACAGAAGTCCTGACTGAAGTTCTGGTGCAGGTCCATCATATAGAGCAGGTGGAAGGCCACCTCACGCGCTTCATAACGACTCATCTGCTTCTCCTCTTCTCTACATGCTCCACACAGCCAAGTGTATAGCGGCTGCCTCAGCGGAAACGGCCAGGGGGCAAAATACGGTCCAAAAGCCGCTTAAAACTCTCCGCATTGGCGAAGACGGAGACTCCCAGCATATAGCCGACCACACTTAGCAACAGGACAAAAAGGCTTTTCCAAAAGCCAAAGATCACCAGGAGCAGGCCCAGGATCAGGCCGAAAAGGGCCCCAGTCACCCCGGGATTTCTGCCCTGGAGAAAGTCGATCAGCGGGACAAAAAGCCTGCGCATATCAACGCTCCACCCGGGCGCCGATCTGCTCGACCTGGCGCACCTTGACATGGACCTCAGAGACGACAATGCCCGTGTAGCGCTCAACATCCTTTTTTACCCGGTCTTGAATCTTGAGCATCTGGGCGGGGATCTCGACATCCGAATAGAGCTGGACCAACATCAGCAACTTGAGGCTCTCCCCCTTGCCCTGGTAGGCCCGGGCCTTGGCGTTTTTGACACCGGCCTGGGCCGCCTTCGTCGCATTCAGGGCCACACTCTCAATGGCCTCAACGCCGATCTCCACGCTGCCCGCCGCATTGCTGCGCAGACGGGCCCGGGACATGCGCGTGCTGAGCAGGGCGTATCCGAAACAGAGGGCACTGAGGACCAGCAGGGCGAGGAGGGCGAGGAAGGCTGTCCACCAGCGGGCCTGGTCTCCGCTCAGATTGTAAATGGAGGCCACAAAATAGGCCGCCCAGGCCGGCTGCAAGAGCTGGAGCAGGAGCAGGGCTGAAACCAGACCCATCAGCAGGGCATAAACCATGATGATCCACCGACTGAGCTGCCTCATAGCAGTTCTCCCTCCTCTTCCAGCCAGGACTCGGACACCTCATCCGGACCCTGGAGAATATCCTTGACATGGACGTGGACGGCCTCCACATTGAGGCCCGTATATTTTTCCACATCCTTCTTCACCCGCTCCTGAAGATTCCAGGCCACTTCTGGGAGCAGGAGTCCGTAGCGCAGGTAGGGGTAGACCGTAATGATGCAGGACGCCTCGTCCCGCTCCGTGAATTCCACGCGGACTCCGGCCCCCTCGTGATGATAGCCGAAGGCCTCCTTGAGGGCGGCAGCCGTCCCCTGCTCCAGTCCCAGGACGCCAGGTGTGGCCAGGGCGGCCTCGGCGGCATACTGGGCGATGAAGCCGCGGGACATGGTGCGCTCACCCTTTCCCGTGCCCTGCTGCATACCTAAGCTCCTCCATCAGATATGAAAAGGCAAGCGAAGTCAGGAGACTCCGCTTGCCCCTGGTACACAGTGCCTTAGGCGCGCTCCATATACTCGCCGGTACGGGTGTCGATACGCACGATCTCGCCCTCGTTAATGAAGAGGGGAATCTTGATGGTCGCGCCCGTCTCCAGCTCGGCCGCCTTGGTCGCATTCTGGGCGGTGTCGCCCTTGACGCCCGGCTCCGTATGGGTGATCTGGAGCTCGACAAAGAGCGGCAGCTCCACGCTGAAGACCGTCCCCTTGTAGGAGACCACTTTACAAACCATATTCTCCTTCAAGAACTTCAGCGAATCGCCGAAGACGTCCTTACCGAAGGGGAGCTGCTCGTAGGTCTCGGTGTCCATGAAGTAGTAGAGGTCGCCGTCCTGGTACAGGAACTCCATATCGCGGCGCTCCAGCTTGGCCTCCTGGAACTTCTCGTTGGGGTTGAAGGTGCCCTCAACCACCGCACCCGTGCGCACATTGCGGTACTTAGTGCGGACAAAAGCCGAACCCTTACCCGGTTTCACATGCTGGAACTCGATGATCTGGAACACGTTATTGTCCATTTCAAAGGTCATACCATTGCGAAAATCACCAGCAGAAATCATGTTAGCCTCCTCAAGACTGCAAGTAAATGTGACGTCTTATTTTATCTGTTCTCCCACTTAAAAGCAATGAATTCCCATATAAAGCGCGCAGGAGGATTGACAAGACGCGTTCTTGTGCTAGAATTACTCAGGTATTGAGCATCGGGGTGTAGCTCAGGTGGCTAGAGTGCGTGCTTGGGGTGCACGAGGTCGCAAGTTCAAGTCTTGTCACTCCGACCAGTATGGGAAGTGTCCTTAGGGGGCACTTCTTTTTTTATTCCCTCGTTCTGTGTCCCTGGCAGAGGGACGGTCCAGCCCTGTCTCAAGGGCGCAGCTACAGGGGGCTCGCCCCAGCTCAGGACCAGCGTGACAAAGAAAAAAGCTCCCATCCTCAGACGCTCGAATCCTTGTCTGAGAAATGGGAGGCAGCTCAATCGGCTGGCGGGAATTCTTTTCCTCTCTATCGCAGAAGCTAATCCAGAAAATGGGGCAGGCCCCGGGCACGTGAAAGGCCTAGAAGGCCTCCTCCCGCCGTGAGAAGAAGAGGGCGCTGAAAAAGGCTGTGGTCGGTATGCAGACCAGCACGCCCAGGGCTCCAACCAGCATCTGCAGGAGTTCGACGATGACGCTCTCGCTGTTGAGCAGGTAGAGGATGCTCCCTGCGTTCAGGGCCGCCGTCATGAGCAGGGCGGTCAGCGACCCACCCACGTAGGCCAGAATCAGGGTCGTGACCATGGTCCCCATAATGTCACGGCCGATGACGAAGCCTGTGCGCAGGAGGCGCTGGAAACTCCGCCCCTCCGTGGTCTGGGCGAACTCGCGCAGCGAGGCCACAAGGTCCACCGAAACATCCAGCAGGGCCCCCGCAGCGCCGATGAGTATGGTGGCAAAAATCAGGGCCTTCAGATCGATGCTCCGCCCCTCGTGCAGGAGGGTCAAATAGTTGGCGTCCTCATCGATGACGCCAGTCAGCTGGAGCAACTGGGACATGAGGACCTGGATCAGGGCCGCCAGGGCCATGCCGCTGAGACAGCCCAGGGCCGCAGTCAGACTCTTCATATTACCGCCATTGATAAAAATCACGGTCACGGCCACCACGCTGATGAGAATAAGGATGGTCCAGAGATAGATGTTGTATGCCGAAAGTATGGCCGGTATCAGCACGAGGAAGATGGCCGCGATTGTGTAGACCAGCGAGGCGACGGTGCCCAGGCCCTTCCAGCCGCCGAGAAGCAGCATCAGGAGGAAGAAGACAGCCCCTAGGACGTAGATGGGTGTCAGCCGCTCCTGCTGGTAAATGACCCAGTTTCCCTGGTTCAAGGCATCTCGGCTGTCTGGGCCCTGACTGTAGCTGTTTTGCTCTGTGTTGGCCGGCTGCGAGTTGGGGTTCGTCTGGGCGGCCAGGTCTGCCGGGTTGGAGACGAAGACCCTGGCCCCCACCGAGAGCTGGTCCGTATCATTGGCGTTGAGGAGGACGCGGGTGTAGTTGGCCCGTATCTCCTGACCCTGCTTTTCCCCGGTCAGCAGGACGGCCTTAAAGACCTTTTGCACCTGTTTGGCCCCGAGCGGCCGCCCATCTTCACTGAGGAAGGCTGAGGCCCCCTCCTTCTCTTCGATGAGCTCGGTCAGGCGGGCCGTCTCCATGCTGCGGAGGGCATGGGAAAAATGGGGCATGTCCCGACTGGTATAGCCGTGGGCATAGTAGATGAAGAGGACCGCAAGAATTGCGGTACCGAGTGCCCAGAGTAACTGGACCCAAAAAGGTCGCCTGGGCTCCTGGCTTCCCCCCTCGGCAGCCAGGCCCAGTTCCCCCTGCTTCGTCCGCCGCCCCAGGCCTCCGCGACGGGCCATGCGCTCATCAATAAGACGGCGCGGGCCGTGGGCATTGAGCCGTTGCTGTAGCTCATGTTTGCGCATAGGATCTCTCCTCTCAAGCCAGCTCAGACACGTATCGCGCCCGCTCTCCGCCGATGCAGGGCGGACGGCGCCGACAGGCTGTTACCCGGGCTCCGAGCAGTTGGCGGTCAAGCAGGCGCAGGGGAACGATCACCGGGCGCAGGTGCATGCCGATCAGCGTCTCGCCGATGTCCAGTCCATAGTCCGCGGAGATGGAAGCCACACAGCAGGGCTCTTGGGCCCCCTCATAGGCCGCGGTGGCGAAGGCCCCGCCCCCCTTTAACCAGGGGCGGACATTGACTTCCTCATAGCCTCGGGCCAGGGCCTCCCGGCGCTCCATGACAAGGGCTCGGTTCAAGTGCTCACAGCACTGGGCCGCAAGAACGAGGCCCTCACGCTGGCAGAAATCCCGCAGGACTGCGTGGATTGCAGCCCCAGTTTCGGCACTGGATGCCTGGCCGATGCGGTCTCCCCAGACTTCGCTGGAGGAGCAGCCGACAACGAGGATCTGGCCTGGGCGCAGTTGGACCTGGCGCTTGAAGTCGGCCAGCAGGCCCTCCAATTTTTTTTGCAGTTCCTGTAGCGCCAGTCCTGCGGGGGCAGCGCCACGTATTCCCTGGTTCACGGGCTGAGGCTCGGGACGTTCAACAGCGTGTACAGACATGTCTGTATCTCCTTTTTACATTCTATTCTTCTGCCGGGACCCTGGGCTCCTCGGCCGGTGTCGGGGGCAGGTCCCAGATGATGAGGCCCTCTCCATAACGACACTGATAGGCCGTGGCCAGGGTCTCCAGTCCCACCTGGGCTCCGGGCTCGGCAGCGTGGCTGAGCACAGGGCGAAAGAGGGCCTGGGGGCAGAGGCGGCGCTGGGCCTCACGGTAGCGTCCGATGAAGTGGAGGACATCCGCCACTTCCACTGCGGCTCCAGGGGGCCTGGACAGGCCCCGCTCCGCCTGGTACAGGGCCCAGCGGTGGCAGGATGCCTCCCCGGCTGTACCTAAGGCCGAGGGATTAAGAAATAGTAACACAGCATCCTGGTCATCTCGCAGCGCAGGTTCATAGGTCAGATCTGGGTACTTCAAGGGTAGGCGGGCGGAGCCGTCGGCTTCAAGGATGCAGAACTCGGCCTCAGCCTGGAGCTGCGCCTGTTCCTCAGGGCTCCAGGCTCCAAGCTTGTCACCGTTCACCCCGCCTTTTGCCCCCGCTCGGGGACGGGCGGAGAGGACGAGGGCCCCGGCAGCAAAAAGGGCACGCAGCCGTGGCGGTGAAGGCTCAGTCAGAACGGCTAGCCCTCCCGCCTCCTGGGGGCGCAGGAGATGGGTCGTCGTCCCGAGGAGACAGCGTAGGCCCTGGGCCCTGGCCCAGAAGCCCAGGCTATAAAGGCCGCGCGTCTTTCCTCCGGAACCCAAGAGCGAAATTCTCCGCCTATCCCCCAGTCCCGCCAGCTCCAGGAGCTCCGTCAAGGAGTCGCAAGCCCTGCGCAGACCCCCTCCATCCTGCCAGACTAACATGACAGGCCCCGTTCCCGCTCCAGGCAGAGCAGGGCTTCGAGCACTCCACCGGCAATGGCCCGGCCCTTGTCCGAGACCCGTCTCCAGTGTTCCAGCGCCTCCCTGCGGGGGTCGACATCCGCCACCTTGAATCCTGGGGTCACGGGATAGGCCTCGGGAAGCATGCCGCGGATCACCCCCGCAATCCCTGTCTTGAGCTCCCAGACCTCCCCGCCCTCCTGGCGGACCTCGGCCACGGTCTCCCCCGCCTCAACCCAGTCCCCAAAAGTTTTAAGGGGATAAAAGTTTCCGCTCAGCTCCGCACGCAGGACGCGCTCAGCCGCATAGCCGCCGATGGCTCCTGGCACGCCGCTGTTGGGGGCGGCCGTGCCACGATAAATGACCCGGCCCAGGTCGTGCCCGCGGCGGGTCTCAATTACGGCATCCACGTCTTCTCCCGCTGTAAAACCAGGACCCAGCCCGAGACAAATCTCCGCCATCCCCCGATGGGTGCCCAGATTGCGCTTGGCCAAGATGGCGTCGACGAGGAAGCGGGGCCTGAACTGTTCCAGAAGCTGGGCCTCCGGATCCACCACTAGCGCCAGCCCACAGTCCCTGAGGAGCTGCTGGGCCTCGGACCAGTCGGCCGCCCGCCGGCAGTCAAGTCCCTCCACCGTCTGCAAGCCCCTGTACACGGCCTCTGAGAAGGCCACCGAACGCCGTACTGCCGAGGGGCGGGGATGCTCCAGGTGCAGGACGGGGATCCCGGCGCGGACCAGGCGGCAGGAAACCGCCGTCGCCAGGTCCCCCGCCCCGCGCAGGACGCAGAGCCGGCCGAGGTCAAAACCCGGCTGGGGCCGGGGCTGCCAGGCGTCAATCTGCCACATAGCTGGGGACCTCCTTCAGATGCGTAGAACCTTGGGACTGGCCATCAGGTGGCTCACAATCTCGTACATATTCGCCACAGAGCCCAGGGCCAGCTGCTCGCGCCGCCCATAGTAATCCAGGCAGGTTCCACAGCTCAGCACTTCCACACCAGCCGCCTCCAGAGCCCGCAGATCCTCGAGACAGGCTGAGCCCTCCGTGCTGAGAAAGATGCCGCGATTCATAAAAATCAGGCGCTCTGGCAGAAGCTCAAGCTGGCGCAGTGAGAAGCAGAAACCCTGGATCAGTTTGCGACCCAGTTCCGGCTCCCCCTCTCCCAGAAGGTCCGAGAGGAAGAGCAGCGTCGCCTGTCGGGGTCCATGCTCCAGGTCCAGGCCGAGACTCTGTGACTCCGGCCGCCCCTGGCCCAGTTGTAGCTCCAGCGGGTCCTGCACAAGGGGGGCCGCGGCGGGACGTGAACCCAGGTGGTAGACTATTTCCCAATGGGCTGGCCCCAGTTTGCTGGCCTGGTATTCGAGGCCTTTCTGACGCCCCAATTTTTCCAGATTTTCGAGGGCTGCCTGATTGTCCACAGCCACCCGCAATTCGTCTTGCACCTGCCCCTCCTCAATGGCCCGCTTGGCATTCAAGACGGGTACCGGGCAGACCTCCCCACGTTGATCTAAAAACATAGTTCTCTCCTTTCATTTATCGTCACGGAAACCTGGGCAGAAAAAACAAAGCCGAACTAAGACCGGAAGCGAATCAGGGACTGCCCTCCCTCCTGGGCCTCCAGCTCGCCAATCTCCGCCGCTGGATAACCCGCGGCCCGCAGCTCAGAGACGCAGGCTTCCACCTCCTCTGGATCCAGAACCAGCAGCAGCCCCCCGGAAGTCTGGGGGTCCAGGAGCAGTTCCTGCCAGGCGAAGGGGCAGCTTGAGAAGTCCACCCTGCCCTCCACGTAATGTCGGTTTTGCTGGGCGGCACCTGTGATGCAGAAGGCCTCCGCCAAGTCCAGGACCTCCGGAAGTCGGGGGATACGCCCGAGGTCCAGAATGGCCCCAAGCCCTGGCCGCAGACACTCTGAGAGGTGCCCTAGAAGGCCGAAGCCCGTGACATCCGTGACAGCCTGGGGCCGGTGCCGGCGCGCCAGCTCCATCGCCGCCTTATTCGTTTGCTGCATGCTGGCCAGAGCCCGGGGGAAGGCCTCTCCCCGCCCCTGCCCTGTGCGCTCAGCCGCACAGGCGATGCCCGTGCCCAGGGCCTTACAGAGCAGTAATCTGGCCCCCGGCTGGCCGCCCTGATTCGTCCAGATTGCCCGCGGATCCACCGTCCCCGTCACCGTCAGCCCGTAGAGCAGGGCCTCGGATTGGATGCTGTGCCCCCCCGCCAGGCAGGCTCCAATCTCCTTGAGCAGCTCCGCGCCGCCGCGAAGAATTTCACCCAGGATGTTGAGGTCCATACCCGCAGGAAAACTGACCAGGTTGAGGGCCGTCGTTACCTCGCCCCCCATGGCGTAGACATCGCTGACCGCATTCGCCGCCGCAATTCGGCCGAAGATATAGGGATCCTCCACCATCGGCGGGAAAAAGTCGGTGGTGTGCACCAGGGCCAGGTCCTCCCGCAGCTGGAAGACCGCCGCATCGTCCACGGCGTCAAAACCCACCAGGAGCCGCGGGTCCCTATGGCGCTCAAGCTGGCCCAGGACTTTTTTGAGTGCCGCTGCGCCCAGCTTGGCCGTGCAGCCACCAGTCTTACAAAATAACTTGTCCATAAATCCTCCTAGCGTTTCATCTGCCCTTTCTGGCGTTTAACCTATCCACCTGGTATTTAATGTGCCCCGCGGCTCTTCCGCCGTTCTTCCAATACGCCTCGCCCCTCGATAAGCAGGTCGCGCAGGCGGGCCGCCTCCTCGAAGTCCAGCTGCTCCGCCGCCTCCTGCATGGCCTGCTCCCAGCGCTTGAGCCGCCCCTCCAGATCCCCCAGCTCCAACTGTTTCAGACGGCGGCGCAGCTGGGTCGAAGCCCGGGCCGACTCCAGGAGGAGGTCCCCCTCCTCCGCAGGCTCCAGACGCTGGGACTTGGCCTTGGCCCCCGTCCCTGTGAGATCCTCATAGCTCTGGATGACCGCCCGCAGCTCACGGGTCACCGAGCGCGGCTCGATACCGTGGCGGCGGTTGTAGTCCATCTGTATCTGGCGACGGCGCTGGGTCTCCTCCACAGCTTCCTGCATGGCCTGGCTGACCTCATCGGCGTACATCAGAACCTTGCCGTGGACGTTGCGGGCGGCGCGTCCAATCATCTGGATGAGTGAGGAACGCGAGCGCAGGAACCCAGCCTGGTCCGCGTCCATGATGGCGATGAGCGAGACCTCAGGCAGGTCCAGGCCCTCCCGCAGGAGGTTGATTCCCACCACGCAGTCCAGCTCCCCGCGACGCAGTCGGTCCAGGACCTGGAGGCGCTTGTCGTTCTCCAGCTCCGAGTGCAAATAGGCTGCGCGGATATCCGTGGCCGAGAGAAACTGACTCAGATTTTCTGAAAGTCGCTTGGTCTTGGTCAACAGCAGGGCGCGTTCGCCGCGGGCCTTGACCATTTTCAGCTCCAGAAGAAGGTCGTCCATCTGTCCCTCGGTTGGCCGAATAAAAATCTCCGGATCGAGGAGGCCTGTCGGGCGGATAATCTGCTCGACCTGCTGCTCCTGATGCGCCTCTTCGTAGGGGCCCGGCGTCGCACTGACGAAAATTGTCTGACCCATGCGTGCCTCAAATTCCGGGAAACGCAGAGGGCGATTGTCGAAGGACGAGGGCAGGCGAAAACCATAGTCCACCAGAGAGACCTTGCGGGCGTGGTCCCCGTTGTACATGCCGCCCACCTGGGGTACAGAAACATGGGACTCATCGATGAAAAGCAGGTAGTCATCGGGGAAAAAGTCCAGCAGCGTATACGGGGCCGAACCGGGGGCCCGGCCGGAAATGTGTCGTGAGTAGTTCTCAATGCCCTTGGTGAAACCCGTCTCGGCCAGCATCTCCAAGTCGTAGCGCGTGCGCTGCTCCAGTCGGTAGGCCTCGAGGATTTTCCCCTCCCCACGCAGCTCCGCCAGGCGCTGCTCCAACTCCTGACCGATCGACAGGATGGCCCGCTCCAGCTTCTGCTTGCTGGTCGTGTAGTGACTGGCTGGATAGACGAGAACGTAGTCCCGGGATCCCAGAATCTCCCCATTCAGAGGGTCCACCTCCAGAATCTCTTCGATCTCATCGTCGAAAAAGGCTACCCGAATGAGTCGACTGTTCTCCGATGAGGGCATGATATCCACGATGTCTCCACGCAGAGAAAAACAGCCACGGCGCAGGTCAAAGTCGTTGCGCACATACTGGATATTGGCCAGACGGCGCAGGAGCTCATAGGGTTCCAGCTGGTCTCCTGGCCGCAGGTGGAGCATGAGCTCTTCGTAGTCCTCGGGATCGCCCAGACCATAAATACAGGAGACCGAAGCCACCACGATCACATCCCGCCGACTCAGCAGAGAAGCTGTGGCCGCATGGCGCATGCGGTCAATTTCGTCATTGATGGCCGAGTCTTTCTCGATGTAGGTATCTGAGGCGGGAATGTAGGCCTCGGGCTGGTAGTAGTCGTAGTAGGAGACGAAGTACTCCACACGGTTGTGCGGGAAAAAGGCACGAAATTCCGAGCAGAGCTGGCCCGCCAGGGTCTTGTTCGGAGCCAGTACGAGGGTCGGCCGCTGCAATTCCTGGATGATGTTGGCCATAGTGAAGGTCTTGCCCGAACCCGTCACGCCGAGTAGGGTCTGCCACTGGAGCCCCTCCCGCACACCGTCGACTAACTGGCGTATGGCCTCTGGCTGGTCGCCAGTCGCCTGGAAGGGGGCCTTCAGGCGGAAGGGATGGCGGCTGTCCGTGAGGGGACGGCGGTGCAGGCTGCGGCCCAAACGCCGCTCCTCCTCCGCCCGCAATTGGCGGATGTCAGCGGCGTAGCTCTGCTGCTTATAGTGTGACTTTGTCTTCCTGGCCATCGTTCTCTCCTATCTTCCTTATTATAGCCAATGGAAAAATCTCAGTCCCGCCTTGCCCTGCTCCCCCAAGTTCAGTACACTTTTTTTGCATTTTGAATATTTTTTCCACTTCTAAAGCGGAAAGGAAGATCTATGGGTAAACAGGCACAGGATACAAGCATCATCCAGGTGCGCGATCTCAGCTTCAGCTACGGCCAGGGGAGGGTGCTCAAACACGTCTCTTTCACCCTCCTGCCAGGTGACTTCATCGGCCTGATTGGAGCCAATGGCACAGGCAAGAGCACCATCATGAAGCTCCTGCTGGGTCAGCTGCGCCAGGACCAGGGCCAGATCGCCCTCTTTGGCCAGCCTCTGGCCCAGTTTCGGGACTGGCGGCGCATCGCCTACCTGCCCCAAAAAGCCAACGCCATCAATCCGGACTTTCCAATCAGCGTGGAAGAGTTGGTGGCCCTGCCGCTGAGCAGCCGCCCCCTCGCCCTACTGCGCCGCAGACAGATTCAGGAAGCCGTACACGAGGCCCTGACCATTGTCCGCATGTTGGACTACGCCAAGCGGCCCATAGGTCAGCTCTCTGGCGGCCAGCAGCAGCGGGTCTTCATCGCCCGCTGCCTGGTGCTCCAACCGGAGCTCCTGCTCCTGGATGAGCCGACTGTGGGCCTGGATCCCGAAGCGGAGGAGGATATCTACCGCCTCCTGCGCCACCTCAATGAGGCTCACGGCCTTAGCCTGCTCTGGGTCAGTCACGACCTCCGTGCGGTCTCGCGCTATGCGAAGCGCATGCTCTGCCTGCAGGCGGATGGACTGGAAGAGCTGGAGCTCTCCCGCTGCCAGGGCGAGGATGAGCGCTTCTTGGAACTCTTCCAGCGCGCCTACGGCCGCGGTCTTCCCGAGGAACCTTGCGGCGTCCACGACCCTGAGTACCTGCGCCGCCTGGCGGCCCTGGAGCAAGAGAAGGGAGGCCCCAGCCGTGTTTGAGATGTTTCACTATACATTTATGGTCCACGCTTTTATTGCGGCCCTGGCCCTGACCCTGGCCACGGCTTCCCTGGGCCATATCATCGTCCTGCGCCGCCTCTCCCAGCTGGGTGACGCCCTCTCCCACGCCTCCCTTGCCGGGGTGGCCCTGGGCATGCTACTCGGCTACAACCCTGTGCTGGGCGCCTTTATTTTTACCGTCGCCTCCGCCTTTGCCATTGAATTACTGCGCCGTCTCTTCCCGCGTTATGCCGAGGTCTCCATCGCGGTGGTCTTCTCCCTGGGCATTGGTCTGGCCGGCGTGCTCTCAGGCTACACCCCGGCAGGCAATTTCAGCAGCTTTCTCTTCGGTTCCATTGTGGCTGTGGGGCAGGTGGAGCTCTACCTCGTCTTGGGGGTCTGCCTCCTGGTCTTTGTCCTCTCCAATATCTTTGCCCAGGCCTACTGCTTTTTGACCTTTGATGAGGAGGCCGCCCGTCTGGCAGGCCTGCCTGTGGGCCTGCTCAACATCCTCTTCACCTGCATGACCGCCCTGACCATTTCCGTGGCCTCACGTACCGTGGGCGCCCTTGTCGTCTCCTCCCTGCTGGTCATCCCCGTGGCAGCTGCGATGCAAGTCGCCCGAAACTACCGCCAACTGCGCTGGCTGGCCTCCCTCTTTTCGCTCAGCTTCGGCCTGCTTGGGCTGACCCTCTCCTACCACTGGGACCTCAAACCTGGTGGAAGCATCGTCCTGCTGAGCGTGCTGACCCTTCTCCTCTGCTTCTGCTTTCGCCAGCTGCGCCAGAGCTGGAGGGCGCGAAGAGATTAAATGACTGGGATCTGGCATCCGATCTGAGCGCGGAGCTTAGCTTATTCAACTGGCGGGGAGCTTCCGCCACACAGGGCCACAGACAGCTATACACCCGGCCCGGCCCGGCCAGACCAGCTCAGACCTGCGTACGTGCCAGCTCCGGACCCCCCGAGCTTTTTACCCAGGCCTTTCTGCCTTAGAGACCGCAGCGGGACCCTAATCCCGATTCATCACATGCAAAAAAGGCTGTCCTCAAAAGAGGACAGCCTTTTTCAACTACTTGCTATGCGTTTCGGCTTAGCGATTGAAGACCCGCTGCTTCAGAGCGAAGACAAGCGCGGCACCAAGCATGGGGATCAGCGCCAGAGCGGCCATGCTGGACTCACCCGTCTTAGGCAGGGTCTTGCCACCCTGGGCGGACTCAGCCTTGACAGCCTTGGCGGCCTTGAGCTGGGTGGCCTTAGCGGCCTCGGTCTTGTCGCTGGCGGGCTTGGTCACCTCGGTCTTGTCGCCGGCGGGCTTGCTCACCTCGGTCTTGTCGGTGGCAGGCTTGGTCACCTCGGTCTTAGCGGCCTCGGTCTTCACCGGATTGTAGACGCCACCCTCGATGTGCAGGTTACCCGTAAAGGCTGGCAGGGTCGTAGCCGGGGTCGTCAGAATGTCCTGAGGCACCTTACCCATGCCATCCTTGGCGTCGACCAGCTTCTCGATGCTCTCACCCGTGAAGGCAGGAATCGAGTGCTCCGGAGCCAGCTTAGGGACGAAGCCCAGATTGGCCGGATCTTCCTTCAGGTTATCAAATTCCGGCGCGGGCACAGCCCAGGCTCCCGGGATGTTCGTGTCAAAATCCTTCGGCACAGCACCCTGGTTCTCACCGAGATTCTCACCTGCGGGCACCAGGCCCAGCTCGTTCATCTCCGCCTTCACAGGATCCTTCGTGGGCTCTGCAGCATGCAGCATGTTCGCGGACACGCCAAACACGAGCGCGCAGCAGGCGGCCGCGAGGGCTCTTTTCAGTTTGAGGTTCTTCATAGTTCCTCCCCTTTCAAAGAATTAATTCGTCCCTATTATCACAAAAAAAAAAAAAAGCAAGCCCCTTTTTAAAATTTAAGAAAATTGTAAGAAAAACCTGTTCCCCCAGAGGAGAAACAGGTTTTAAAGCGAGATAAATCAGGGGCAGGAACTCAGAAGATCTGAATCTCCTCCACGCTATGGGAGAGGCGGGACCGCTCTGCCGCAAAGCATACCAGGTGGCTCTGGAGGGAGGCCTGGGCTGTGGAGAGCTGCTCATCGGAGCCCTTTTCCAAGTGCTCCAAAAATTCTTTCACCAGGAAATAGTCCCCTCCGCCGTGACCGTAGTTGTTGCTGACCTGGACCTGCTCCACAGGGATTTTCTGGGCCTCAGCATCAGAAAAGCGGTGCAGATAGACCTCGTTCGTATTCATATCCGCTGTAATTTGCCCCTTCGTCCCTGTAATCTTGAGCTGGCGGGCCATGTCCGTGGTGAAGGCCGTCATCGTGAAGCTGGCTACAGCTCCGGCATCCAGTTCCATGGAAACCACCTGGCGGTCCACCACATCGTTGTCACAGTAGTAGACGCAGCGACCGTAGGGCCCCTCTTGCAGGGCCTTCATCATACCTTCATGGCTGAGGTCGCTGCTCAACATGTCATTGGGCCAGCCCTGGCGTCCGTTCAGATAGATTTTTTGCGCGGCATAGACACAGGTCTCCGCGTGGGGGCAGGGGTCCGTACAGCGGGGTGTCGCGCCCGCTGGAGCATTCTCTGGGCGGAATGCGCGCAGACTGCCGAAGCTGGCCACCCGTAAGACGCGCTGGCCTGAGAGCCAGATCAGGATATCCATATCATGGCAGCTCTTCTGTAGTATCATCGGGCTGGTCTCTGCACTGCTGCGCCAGTTTCCGCGGACGAAGCTGTGGGCCTGGTGCCAGTAGCCTACGTTTTCAATCTGGGAGAGGCTGGCCACCGCGCCGATCTCCCCCTCATCAATGAGTTTTTTAATACTGCGATAAAAGGGCGTATAGCGGAGGACGTGACAGATGACGAGGGCCCGTTTGAACTTCTGAGCGGCCGCCGCAATCTGGCGGCACTCGGCCTCACTGTTGCTCATAGGCTTCTCCAGGAGGACGTGATAGCCCAGGGCCAGGGCCTGGAGGCAGGGGGCCGTGTGCTGGTCGTCCAGGGTGCAGATGATGGCGATGTCCGCCAGGCGACCCTGGGCCAGCAGCTCTTGCCAATCGCTGTAACACTGCTTTTCCGTAAGGCCGTAGCGCTCCTGGAACTGCAGCCTGCGCTCGGCCCGTGGCTCAGCCAGGCCCACAATCTGCAGGGCCTCCGGGTGGCTCAAGCTGTAGTCCGCGTAGATTCTCCCCCGTGCTCCACCGCCCAAGACGACGGCCGTATACTGTTTCATACCCGCTTTCCTCTTCCTCTCAGCAGTCCTCGTCCGCAGGACTCCCAGCCCTGTAGAACGAGGCTTATTATACGCTCTGGAAGGGGGCAAAAACAGGGTTGAGGGGCCCTTATTTGGGCCAGAATCGTCTGGATTTTTCAGGCTTCTTCCAAGTCGGCCTCCGCCGCGGGGGGCAGGGTTTTGACCCGGAAACGGAAGTAGAGAATATGGAAGAGCCAGACCCCGAAGAGGATGATACAGGGATAGTAGACTGCTCGGAGCAGCATCACGATACAGCTGATGGCCATCACCAGACTCACGCTGCACATCACGCGACGCTTGGCCGAGCGGCTCATACCGCGCCCCTGAACATAGGACTCGAGATTTTTCTTATAAAGCGACGTATTGATGAACCAGTCGTGCAGGCGCTCTGAGCTCTTGGCGAAGGATAGGGCCGCCAGGAGGAGAAAGGGGAAGGAGGGCAGCAGGGGGATGACTGCCCCGATGGCGCCGAGGGCCAGGCCCAGGAAGCCGAGAAGAAGCCAGAGTAGTTTTTTTACTTTCATCGCAATACTCCTTACTGAGCTCTAATGTATATCAGCTGCTTTGCCCCCGCTGAACCTGGCAGATCTGCTCCGCAATGCGCAGGGTGGAGGGACGGTGGGAGACGAGAACGATGCAGCGGTCGGCCCGCTCCTCGGCTATTGATCGGAGGATGAGCGCCTCATTGAGGCTGTCGAGGTTGGAGGTCGGCTCATCGAGGAGGAGGAGCTCCGCCCCGTGCAGGAAGGCACGGGCCAGGCCAATGCGCTGGCGCTCGCCTCCGGAGAGACAGGAACCCAACTCGCCAACAGGACTGTCGTAGCCCTGGGGCAGGGACTGGATAAAGTCGTGTATGGCGGCCTTGCGACAGGCCTCCTCGATCTCGGCGTCGCTGGCGTCCAGCCTGGCGAGGCGCAGATTACTGCGAATGCTGTCGCGGAAGAGCTGAGTGTCCTGGGTGACAAAGCCCTCCATGGCGCGGAGCTCCGACGTATTGATCTGCCCCAGCTCCCGACCCGAAATCCTAATCTGTCCCGCATCGGGCTCCCAGAAGCGCATCAGCAGTTTGAGCAGAGTGGACTTCCCGCTGCCACTGCGCCCACTGATGCCAAGGATGCTGTGGGCTGGGATGTCCAGAGAAAAGTCCTCCAGGACCTGCTCAGCGCCGTAGGAGAAGCTGACTCCAGCCACCTGGACATCGTGAAAGCGCACAGGCTTCTGACCCTGGACCTCCTCCACCACGGGCTGCTCATCGAGTATGTCGAGGACACGATTGGCTGCGGCAAAGGTATTTTGCAGGCCGCTTCCGAGGGCCGCCAGGGCCACGGTGGGCGCATAGGAACTCATCAGGGCCAGGGGCGGGAGCAGAAGGCCCGGAAGGCCCAGCTGGCCTCGTCGATAGAGGCCGATACTGACCAGGATCATGAGCAGGTCAAAGACCAGAATACTCGCTCCAGTCAGGGCCTGATTACAGGCGCTGCGCCGTTTCATCCGCCGCTCGTCCGCCGCCAGCTCTGCCCCCCTCCGGCCCATTTCCGCCAGGCGCTGGGGCCCCTGGCCATACTGCAGGATCTCGTCCAGGCCGCGGAGGCTGTCCAGAACAAAGGCCGCGAGGGCTCCTGATTTTTGCCGCCATTCCTGGGCCCCAGTCCCACTGAAACGGGAGCTGAGAAGCGGGATCAGGAGGCCCAGTACCAGATAGGCCAGAAGGGCTAGCAAACCTTGGAAGATGTGGAAGGAGCCGATGAAGAGGACGAGGATGAGACTGAAGAGGAGGGCGATGGCCACCGGTGAAATGGTGTGGGCGTAAAAGACCTCCAGCAACTCAATATCGGAAGTGATCACAGCTATCAGGTCCCCCTTGTCCCTGCCCTCCAATTTCGCGGGGCAGAGGCGGCGCAGGGCGCGGAAGACCTGGGCTCGGATCAGGGCCAGCAGTTTGAAAGCAATGTAGTGATTGCAGAGCTGCTCCCCATAGCGGAAGAGACCCCGCAACAGGGCCAGAGCTGCGGCCAAAGACAGGAGCAGCCCTGGGCTGACAGCAAGCTTCACACCCAGCAGGGCAAGCAGGGCATAGCCCGCCAGAATACTAATGAACGTCAAGGCGAGCTGGCCCAGCAGCCCCAGACTGATGGCCAGGAACATATGCCCGCTGAGCGGACGGACGAGGGCGATGAGCCGCCCCATAATCGTGAGGGCGCTACGCTTCATATCTGCCCCTCCTTGCCGTAGTTTTCCAGGGCCTCCTGAGTCCGCCAGAGCTGGGCGTAGCGCCCTCCCTGTGCCAGGAGCTCTGCGTGGCTGCCCTCCTCAAGCAGACGCCCCGCCGCCAGGACATAAATCTTCTCGGCCTGGGCTGCTGCCGCCAGTCGGTGGGCAATCATAATCACGGTTTTGCTGCGGGCCAGATGCTGGATCTCCTCCAGGATGGCCGCCTCGCTCTCCGCGTCAATGTTGCTGCTGGCCTCGTCAAAAATATAGATCGGGCTGTCGTGGAGCAGGGCCCGGGCCAGGGCCAGGCGCTGGCGCTGGCCCCCCGAGAGATTGGACGCCTGCTCCAGCAGGGGCGTGTCCAGGCCCCCCTCCGCCCGGAAGAAGTCGCCCAGCTTCACGCGGTCCAAAACGGACCAGAGCTGGCCGTCTTCCGCATCGGGCCGGGCCATGCGGAGGTTTTCCCGCAGACTGCCTTTAAATAAATAGCTCTGGTGGCTGACGTAGGTGATGTTGTGAAACAGGGCGGCCTCGTCCAGGTCCCTCAGCTCCACCTGACCCAGCCAAACCTGCCCCCGATAGTCCCTGCTTCGGCCCATCAGGATACTGGCCAGCGTGGACTTCCCGCTGCCGCTCTCCCCCACCAGGGCCGTAAAGCTTCCGGGGCGAAAGCGGAGGTCGAGACCGTGCAAAATCTCCCGTTCTTCATTGTAGGCAAAATGCAAATCCTGACAGCGCAGTTCGGCCTCCTCCGGGGCTGGGAAGTCTGCCCTCCCCCGCTCCCGTTCTGCTACCGCCAGGAGACGCAAGATCCTGTCCCCAGCTGTCAGGCCATTCATTGCCACATGAAAGAGCGAGCCCAGCTGGCGCATGGGTGTGAAGAACTCCGCCGCCAGCAGCATGATCAGCAGGCAGGCTTGCACGGAGATTCGCCCAGCGCCAAATTGCTGAAGGGCCAGGATCAGGCCCAGGGCCGTGCCCCCGTAGGTCACGAGATCCATAACACTGATGGAATTCAGCTGCATGCTCAGAACCCGCATCGTGGCCCGGCGAAAGTCCTCGGCCTCGGCCTCCATCTGCTCCTGCTTGTAGGCGTCGGCCTGATAAATTTTTAGGGTGCTGAGTCCTTGAAGATTTTCCAGGAAACTGTCGCCAAGACTGCTGTACTGGCCCCAATAGGTCTTGAACAGGCGCTTGGCCCAGCGCTGAACAAGGGCGATGGACAGGGGGATCAGCGGCACCATTAGCAGGAGGACAGCGGCACAGAGCAGGCTGAATGGGCTAAGCAGGAAAAAGAGCGTCAGCGGAGCCAGGAAGGCATAGAAGAACTGGGGAAGGTAACTGCCGAAATAGACTTCCAACTGGTCCACACCCTCGACAAAGAGCTGAACCAGCTCCGAGGTCTGGACCTGGTCACGGTAGGCGCTGCCCAGGCCCAGAACCTTCTGGTAGAGCAGGCTGCGTAAACTTCTCTTGGCAGCCTCAGCAGCCGCCTGACTCTGGGTCTGGGCGGCAATGGAGCTCAGGATGCGGAGCAGGATGGCCAGGCCGGCCAGAAGCAGGGCTGGCAAAAGTCCCCACGTTCCAGAGCCCTGGATCAGGGTCCCCAGAGACCGGGCCAGGACGTACATCATGGCCGCGTTGGCCAGGAGGCCCAGCCACTGAAAAAGAAGGGCCCAGGCAATGTGCCATTTTGCCCTGTGAACTACGTTGAGTAAGGGTCGATGAATCATGTGAACGTCAACTGTGGACCACGGTGGACTGCCGACAGGAAGGGGCCCCTCCGCCCCTGACTCTGAGCGGGTCTTTAGCAGGTCCACAAAACTGTGCAAAGACCTCCGCTCTGCGACCTATTGTATACGAAAATACAGCTGAGGAAGCCTAGGCAAACTCACAAATTTTAGTATGCCGCCCCCTTCCTAAAGCACAGACACTGCGTCTCCAGAGCTGAATCCTGCCGCCTAAAATGCAGTCGGTATACTAAATCTCTTCGAAGAGCAGCCGTCGGATTCACTTCAAAACGCTTATGGACCGCAGCGCCCGTTCAGTTTAGGGCTTAAATAGGTAAAAAACGGAAAACGATGAAAAAAGCTGCATCCTGATTTTCAGGATGCAGCTTTTTCTTGGTGGGGGAAGGTGGATTCGAACCACCGAAGTCGGTGACAACAGATTTACAGTCTGCCCCCTTTGGCCGCTCGGGAATTCCCCCGACTTCAAAACTATCAAAAATGGTGGGCCTTCAGGGACTCGAACCCGGGACCGACCGGTTATGAGCCGGCTGCTCTAACCAACTGAGCTAAAGGCCCATGCCACACCGTTTGACAGCGAGGTTAAGTATACGCGCCTAGCCCTCCTCTGTCAAGCCCTCCGGCGGGAAGCGGAGAAAAAAATCTTCAAAATACTGCTGAAAGAGGATCTGGCAGCCCTCTTCTGCCTCCTGCAAGAAGGCCTCGTAGGTGTCGAGCAGGGCCAGGCCACAGGCAGTCAGCTCCGACTTGCCGCCCTCCCGACCGCCCTGGTAGCTGATGAGGATGGGGCGCCCCAGATTTTTTTCAATGCCCGCCACCATATAGCGCCCCTTGGTGTAGGAGAGGTTCATCTCCCGACAGGCCGCCCGCAGCGAGAGTCCCTGGCGGACCAGCTTCAGGAGCATATGCGGGCCTGGGCCGTAGTAATTGCCCTGGCAGGCCAGGACGAAGCGCGGGCGCAGGCGCTGGAGACAGACCTGCTGTCCCGCCTCCTCCCCTCCCGCTGGGGCCTCGCTGACAGTCTGCCAGAGGCCTGAGTCTCCCGTAAAAAGGAAGGAGCCTGGATACAGTCCCGAGACCCTCAAGTCCTCCAGTCTCGTCCCCGGCTCCTCCAGGGCCGAGAGCAAGTCAGGGGCCAGATAGCAGAGCTGGCCCTCCCTTCCCTGATTCAGCGGCCAGACACTCTCCTCCGGACGCTCCAGGGCCCGTTCGGCCAGGGACAGCAGCGTCTGGACCTGCAAATAGGGGTGGGAACAGTCCACGTAGAGGAGTCCGCGGGGAAAGCCTCCAGCCGTAGCCATGCGCCCCTGGGCCAGGCGCAGCCAGTCCTCCCTGGTCTTCGGCTGACTGCGGTGCGCCTCTGGTTGTAAAAAAGTAAGGCGCTTATGGCTGAGCAGGTGTTTGACCTCCTCATCCTCCGCCCCATCCAGTCCTACCAAAAAGGGCTCAGGCCGATATCTTTCCAAAGCGTCACTAAAAAGCGCAAGCGGATTGCAGTCCTGGCGAGCGGAGCAGACCGGCTGAGCTCTGAGCAGGTCCTTGGCCACAAGCAGGACAGCAAAGCTCCTCATCGGATACTCCCATCCACTGCCCTGCGCCGCAGGTAGCGCCCCTCAGGCCGTTCAGCCAGGAGCTCCCCATCGCGCAGCAGCTGGCGTCCACGCAGGAAGACAGAATGTACCCGCCCCTTGATCGGCAGCCCCTCATAGCAGCTGTAGTCAACATTCTCGTGCAGATCCACCTGGCGTATCTGGCCCTCATAGTTCGGGTCGAGGAGCACAAGGTCCGCGTCAGTTTCCGGGAGCAGGCTGCCCTTGTTCGGATAGAGGCCAAAGTACTTGGCCGCATTCGTTGAGGTCACCGCCACATAGCGCTCCGGGCTCAGTCTGCCGTCCAGAACGCCATAGCTGTAGAGCACGGCCATGCGGCTCTCGATGCCCGTCCCTCCGTTGCGAATCTTGGAGAAGTCACTGACCCCCACATCTTTCTGCCCCACATAATTGAAAGAGCAGTGGTCCGTGCCCACAAACTGAATACCCCCATCAGCCAGGGCGTTCCAGAGCGTCTCCTGATTGTGCTTCTCGCGCAGGGGCGGACTCATCACATACTTCGCCGCCTCGAAGCTCTTGTCCCCCTCCTGGCCATAGAGGCTGTTATCCAGAACGAGATACTGGGGGCAGGTCTCCACAATCACGCGGCTGCCCCGCGCCCGGGCTGCCTGGATCTCCTGGTAGCCCAGGGCCGAGCTCAGGTGCACGACATAGTAGGGAGCGTCCAGGCTGTGGGCCACCGTATCCAGACGCTTAATCGCTTCGGCCTCCAGGTAATCCGGACGGGACCACTGGTGATAGTAGGGGCCCGTCTTGCCCTCTGCCAAGAAGCGGCGAACCAGCTTCTCAATAAGGAAGCCGTTCTCACAGTGGAAGCCAATGGTCGCCCCCAGACGGCGGGCCTCGGCCAGGGCATCATAGATGGCATCCTCCTGGACCATCATGTTGTCCTTATAAGCCATGTAGAGCTTGAAGGAGCTGATGCCCTCCTCCTCCACAACAGCCCGCATCTCACGGCGCAGACCCTCATTCCACTCCGTACAGGCCATGTGGAATCCGTAGTCGATGTACGAGTGACCATCAGCCTTCTGGTGCCAGTGGGCCAGACCCTCGCGCATGGACTCACCATGGAACTGGGTGGCAAAGTCCAGAACGGTCGTCGTGCCCCCCGCGAGGGCCGCCCAGGTCCCCGTCTCCCAGTCGTCGGCCGTCACCGTACCCATGCTCTCCAACTGGAGATGGGTGTGGGTCTCGATTCCCCCCGGAACCAGCATCAGGCCCTGACAGTCAATAATTTCATCTCCTGGCTGGGCCTCCACATCGCCCAGAGCCACAATTTTTTCCCCTTCAATACGCAGGTTAGCAATAAAGCGCCGCTCCGCCGTCACCAGTTCCGCCTGCTTCAACAAGATTCCGCCCATCTGCGCCACCTTTCTCTTATCTAGGGACTTTTGCCCCTATTATAGCGCGAAAATCATTACCGACTGCTGCCGCCAGCACAGGTCTGGCCGCTAAGAAAAAAGGTCGCCCTCCCAGGCGACCTTTCGCTTTACAACTTTACACTGGCTTATTGGGCCCGATCCTTCTCTGTCTCTTTCATCAGCAGATTCAGAATAATCGCGATGATGGTCGCCAGGACCACGGGCGATGTTCCGATGGCCGTATAGAGCCAGCTCGGCAGCCAGCGCAGACCAGCGGCCTGGGCTTCCGCACAGACGGACGTAAAGCCCA
>JAEWGG010000022.1 GCA_023388435.1 Bacillota bacterium
CCCCTGCAATTCTGGGAACAGCCACAACAGCTCGAAGCCTGGCGAAAGCATGTGAAGTCTGAGCTGCCACGACCCCAGGACCTACTGGCCGCCGGCTGCCCGCCCAGACGGATCCGACAGAGGCAGATGGAGGCCCTGCTGGAGACCTTATCCACATTCGAAATTAACTGAGAGACCGCCGTCCCCTGCGCTAAGGCACAGGGAGATCAGCGGCCTCCGAACTATTCAGGGGACTCGGTCCCGGACGTGAAAACTCTGCTTCTGAATTCCTGGGCCTACTTGGCCTGGCCGTAGTAGGCTCCAGCCCCATGCTTGCGGAAGTAGTGCTTGTCCTGCAGGTACTGGGGCGCCGGGACAGCATCGGGATTGATGCGCAGTGTGCGGGCGGCCATTTTCGCCAGTTCCTCAAGTACCACCGCATTGTGGACAGCCTCGTGCTCGTCCTTGCCCCAGGTAAAGGGGCCATGGAAGGCGCAGAGAATGCCAGGGACGGCCACGGGATCTATCTTGTGGGCGTCCAGGGTCTCAATAATGACCCGCCCTGTGTTGCGCTCATAGTCCGCCTCAATCTCCTCAGCGCTGAGGGCTCGCGCACAGGGAACAGGGCCGTGGAAGTAGTCGGCGTGTGTCGTCCCAAAACAGGGGATCTCCCGCCCAGCCTGGGCCCAGGACACCGCCCAGGCCGAGTGGGTGTGCACAACACCACCTAATTCAGGATAGCGACGGTAAAGCTCCAGGTGCGTGGCCAGATCTGAGGATGGGCGGTAATGGCCCTCCTTCACCTGGCCGTCCTCCAGGCCGACGAGCACCATATCCTCCGCGCGCATCCCCTCATAGTCCACACCCGAGGGTTTGATGACGACGAGGCCCCGCTCGCGGTCAATGCCGCTGACATTGCCCCAGGTGTAGGTGACAAGGCCCCGCTTCGGCAGTTCCAGATTCGCCTGGAGTACGGATTCCTTTAACTGTTCCAGCATTGTTTTTCCTCCCGTTTCATAAATGTAAAAAGGCTTTAGAATTACTTTTCTTCTGAGCCAAAGACCGCATCCAGCTGGCGGCGCAAGAAGGTCTGAGCTTCGCGGGCGATCTCCTGCCAATTGTCCTCCCCCTTATGCCAGAACTCGCCGACGAAGAGACGCACCCCCTGGGCCCGCAGCTCCTGGAGGCAACGCTGGTAATCCGTGTGCCCCGTGCCGAAGGGAATTTCCCGATAATGCCCGGGGATGGTCTCTTTCAGGTGAGCTGCAAGGATGTGGCCACGACCCAGGGCGAGGTCTTCATGGGCGGGGCGACCGTAGATTTTTGCCGCGTTCTGCAGATTGCCGATATCAGGATAGACGCCGAGATAGGGGCTCTGACAGTGTCGGACGTAGTGCATCGACTTCTCCACCGTGTCCATGAAGGGGGTCTCCATGGTCTCAAAACCCAGCAGCAGCCCGCGTCGGGCCGCCCATTCACAGCTGCGCTGGAGATTCTCCGCAAAATACGCTCGGGTCTCCTCCGTCCCCTCATCATAGTAGGTGTCGTAACCGGCCAGCTGGATGATGCGCACACCCAGCTGACTGGCCAGCTCAATGGCCTGGTACATAATTTCCAGGCCGCGCTCACGCTTCTCAGGATCGGGACTCCCCAGCGGAAAGCGCCGATGGCCGGAGAGGCAGATCGACCGTATCGGGCAGTCCTGGCGGGCCATGCTGTGCAGAAGCTCTGTCTTCTCCTTCGCGGTCCAGTCCAGGCGGGCCAGGCGCTGGTCCGTCTCGTCGATGCTCAGCTCCATGTGGTCGAAGCCCAGCTCGCGCACCAGGCCCAGACGCTCATCCCAGGAGAGTTCGGCAGGCAGGGCCTTCTCATACATACCCAGGGCATATTCCATAATGGGGTCTACCTTTCTACTGTGTTGTTTGCTCGGTTTCGAGCGCTCTTATTTTTCGTGTTCCTATTTTTCGTCCTCCCCCTCGGCGACGAGAATCTCCGTCCCCCGCTTCATGAAGCGCTTGAGGAGCAACTTCGAGCTGAGGCGGTCCGTCACCAGGCGGTGCACCTGTTCCATGCTTCCATAATTGAAGCGACTGTCATGGCCAATCTTCGTATGGTCGGCCACAATGGTCACCTCGCGGGCCCGTTCCATCATCAGGCGATTGACGGAGCTCTCCTGAAGTACGGCCGTGCTGACGCCATTCTCGACACTGATGCCCGAGCAACCTATGAAGGCCCGGTCCGCCACCACCTTGCGCAGGCTGTCCATGGCAAAGTCCCCAATCAGGGCCTCCTTCGGGTGGCGCAGCTCACCGCCCGTCAAAATGATCTGCTTGTCCTGGCCGACGTCCGCATCGAGGACGCGGGCGTTATTAGTCACAACAGTCAGGCGCTTTTGTTTTAGATACTGGAGAATCATCAGGGCTGTGGAGCTGGTATTAATCAGGATGGTCTCCCCGTCCTTACAGAGCGCAGCGGCAGCCTTGGCAATGGCTCTCTTGGCCTCAATCTCTGTGGAACTGAATTCAGTGGCCAGTGGGTTTTTCAGGATGACACGACCATAGCGGTGCTCCACAAGTCCCGCCTCAGCGAGGGCCAGAACATCGCGGCGAATGGTCAGGGTTGAGACCTCTAGGTCCTCGGCCAGGAAGGAAATTCGCAGTTCCCCATAGAGCTGCAGGCTGCGCATGATACGGGCCCGCCGCTGGTCGACGAACTGTTTACTGCGTTTCATGAGCTCTTAATCCTCCTGTTATATGTTCGTTTTTAAAAGTTGTATCGACTAGACAGAACTATTCTAGCACAGCCTCCGAGAACAAAACCGAGCAAAAGTATAGTCAAATAGTCTTTTTCAAATTTTCCTTGGGCAAAAAATCAATTCGTTCGCTACGAAAGTAAATTAGCTGTAGGTAACAACGCTTTTTCTCGAAATTTAATGAACGTTTAGAATCATAAATTTTCATTTAGCTTATTCTAAACAAAAATCATCTGGACTTTTTAGGCACAAGGCCAGTTGAAGGACCAAAAGAAAGTCTTTACCATGGTGAAAGAAGCAAGGCTCACCTGGAGCCTTTCTATTTTTATGAACACTTAGATTAGGAGCGCCGCATCATGCTGCTACGTGAGATCTACGAGAAGAAGCACTATCTCTTCACCGAAGAGGCCCTGGACTGGGAGACCTCCATCCGCCGGGCCTGTTCCCCGCTGGTCGCCAGCGGCGTGGCGGATGAACGCTACGAGGAGGCCATCATCGCCTGCATCCAGAAGCATGGCCCCTATGTTGTCATCCTGCCAGGCGTCTGTCTGCCCCACTCCACAGAGAACGCCGAGGGGGCCCTGGGTACGGCGATTGGTTTTATGCGTTGCAGCCAGCCCGTCTCCTTCGCCGAGGGCAATCCAGACAAGGACGCCCAGATTTTCTTCACCCTCGTTTCCACGAATCCGGACGAGCATATGGAAAACATGCAAAAGCTCTACGGCATCCTCACCAATTCGGAGCTGGTTGAGAAACTCAAGGCAGTCTCCAGCCCGGAGGAGCTCCTGGAGCTGGATGCGCTCTGCGGCTGAGGCGCAGGAACCCGACGGAGACGGGGCCCTCCCCACCAATAACCACTCTGCTCCGCACGGGGCATATGAAGTTAAGGAATATCACTTGGTCCCCTGGCGCAGCCCATGCTCCGGGGCGTTCCAAGACGGATAGAAAGAATTAAGGAGGCATCAGCCATGGGAGCATTTTTTGCAACATTATGGGAGTACATTAAGCCCGTCTGGGAGTTCTTCGCCAAGAACATCCTGACTCAGCCAGCCTATTTTATAGGCCTCATCGTCGTCATCGGTTACATCCTGCTGAAGAAGCCCTGGTATGACGTCCTGGCCGGATTTTTCAAGGCCACGGTCGGCTACCTCATCCTGGCCGTCGGCTCCGGCGGTCTGGTCAGCAACTTCCGTCCAGTCCTCGTCGGCCTGAAGGAGCGCTTCAATCTGAACGCCATGGTCATCGACCCCTACTTCGGCCAGAACGCCGTCCAGGCGGGCATGGAGAACAAGCTGGGCAACGCCCCCGCCTTCATCGTGGGCAAGAGTTTCTCCCAGGTCATGCTCCTGCTCCTGGTCGCTTTCATCTTCAATATCATCCTGGTCGCATTTAAGAAGTACACCAAGTGCCGTGCGATTTTCACCACGGGCCACGTCCAGATGCAGCAGGCCGCCACGGCTTTCTGGCTGATTCTTTTCTGCTTCCCTGTCGCCGGCGACACAGGCATCTTCCTCATCATGGCCATCGTCCTCGGCCTGTACTGGGCCGTCGGTACCAACCTCTGTGTCGGTCCCACTCAGAAGCTGACGGACGGCGCGGGCTTCTCCATCGCCCACCAGCAGATGTTCGGTGTGGCCCTCTTCAGCGCCCTCTCCGAAAAGATGAACAAGAGCGCCAAGAAGAAGTCCAAGCGTCTGGAAGATGTGAATCTGCCGGGCTTCCTGAAGATTTTTAACGAGAACCTCGTCGCCACCTCCATCCTCATGACCCTCTTCTTCGGTGTCATCCTCGTCATCCTCGGCAAGGACTTTCTGATCGCCCAGAAGCTGATCAAGGCCGAGCAGAACTTCTTCTTCTACATCCTGACCACCTCACTGAACTTTGCTGTTTACCTGAGCATCCTGCAGCTGGGCGTCCGCACCTTCGTCACCGAGCTGACCAACTCGTTCCAGGGTATTTCCAGCAAGCTGCTCAAGGGTTCTGTACCCGGCGTTGACTGTGCAGTCAGCTACGGCTTCGGCTCGCCCAACGCGGTGACCGTGGGCTTCCTCTTCGGTGCCCTGGGCCAGTTCCTGGCTATCGGCGCCCTGATCCTGCTGAAGAGCCCGGTCGTCGTCATCGCTGGCTTCGTGCCCCTGTTCTTCGACAACGCCACCATCGGCGTCTACTGCAACAACCGCGGCGGTGCCAGAGCTGCCATGCTCTTCCCCTTCATCTCGGGCCTCTGCCAGGTCTTCGGTTCGGCGATCATCGCCGGCTGGGTCGGCATGGCCACCCAGGGCGGATACCTGGGCATGTGGGACTGGGCCGTCGTCTGGCCGGTCATGACGGGCCTGATGCACGTACTGAGCTACGTCGGTCTGGTGCTGGTCATTGTCGCCCTGATCGCCATCCCGCAGATCCAGTACCTGCGCAATAAGGACAGCTACTTCCTCGAGACCGAAGACTACGAGAAGTGCAAGGAAATCCGCGCCGCTAAGGCCAACAAGTAAGATACAGACTTGTCTATAGCCAGAGAGGCGTCCCCTGTTAGGGTGCGCCTCTCGGTCACTATAGAGCCCCTGATCCAGATATCTCTGTTCAAGCGATACGGATACGGGGCAGAACAGCAGAAACAGCTTTACATAGAGCAGGAAGGACTTCCGCCCTGCTGTAAAGCCCCAGAGTAAAGGAGTACCACTATGGCCAAAATTCTCGTCGCCTGCGCCAACGGTGCCGGCACCTCCCTGATGATGAAAATGTCCGTCCAGCGCGCCGCTGAGCGCATGGGTCTGCCCGTCGACGACATCCACCACTGCTCGCTCTCCGAGGGTGTCAGCAGCGCCCGCCAGTACGATATCGTCTTCGCTCCGATGAACTTCGTCAACATGTACGACGAGGCTGCCAAGGCCGGCGTCATGGTCATCGGCCTGCGCAATGTCCTGAGCGACAAGGAAGTTGAAGAGAAGCTGACGGAGTCCAAGGCTCTGGAGCGTTTTAAGCGCTGAGTCCGACTTCAGGAACAAGGAGTTCGACACGCATGCACGTCACAAAAAAACATCTGGCCGATTTGAAACTCTGTTATGCCATTGGCTCCTTTGAGGATGCCCAGGGCGGAAGCTTTCTCATCGGCACCGAAAAGGAGGGCCCCTGTCTGCGTTTCGACTTGGAGGGCAAGCTCCTGGAAGAGGTCTGGCCTGGTCCTGGCGGTGTAATGACCATTCAGCAGGTTCCCGGACGCGAGGACCAGTTCCTCTCCACCCAGGAGTTCTACTCCCCCAACTGCGGGGCAGAACAGGCCCGCATCTCCAGCAGCACCCGCGAAGGGGAGCAGTGGGTGGTCCGCACCCTGGCCGAGCTGCCCTATGTGCACCGCTTCGGCATACTCCGGGCGGAAGATGGCCGGGACTGGTTGCTGGCCTGCAGCATCAAGTCTTCCTGTGCCTACCGGGAGGACTGGCGGGACCCCGGCGCGGTCTATGTGGCTCCCCTGCCCGAACGCTGTGAGGAGCACGATCAGGAGCACCAGCTCCCGCTGGACTGCCTCCGAGACCAGCAGCTGCGCAACCACGGCTTCTACCTCGCCCCAGATCGCAGCTACTGCCTCATCGCCACTCACGAGGGTGTTTTCCGCTACAGCCCTCCAGCCACAGACTGCCAGGACTGGCGGATCGAGAAGCTGCTGGAAAAGTCCGTCTCGGATATCTGTCTAGTAGATTTTGACGGCGACGGACAACAGGAGCTGCTCTGCCTCTCCCCCTTCCACGGTGCGGAGCTGAGCGTCTTTAAGGCCGACAGCGCGGGGCGGTACCAGGAAGTTTATCGCTGCTCTGAAGAACTGCCCTTCCTGCACGCGCTCTGGAGCTTCCGCCATGGCGATCGGGAACTGGCCGTGCTGGGCCACCGCAAGGGTGAGCGCGACCTCTTCCTCCTGCGCCACGACAGCGAGCGGGGCTACTACCGCGAAATACTGGACCACGACGTCGGTCCGACCAACGTCTGGCACTATCAGCGTGGAGGCCGGGACTACATTGTCTCGACCAATCGTGAAATTGATGAACTGGCCCTCTACATTCTGGACTGGGAGGAGTGAATCCCAGGTCAAAAGTGAGAGGACAGGCGGACTTTAGCGCTCCAAGCCGCGGAGCCCACAGCCGCCCCAACGAATGAGAAAGGACTTTTACCATGCCAAAAATCAATGATATTACGCGCGAAAGCTGGATCCTCGGCGCCTTCCCCGAGTGGGGCACCTGGGTCAATGAGGAAATCGACAACACGGTCGTCGATAAGGGCAGCTTCGCCATGTGGTGGCTGGGCTGCGTCGGCATGTGGTACAAGACGGAGAATCAGACCAACATCGCCATTGACCTCTGGTTTGGCAACGGCAAGCGCACCCAGAAGGTGGCCGACATGCTGCCCTATCACCAGATGCGCAATATGATGGGTGTGAAGAAGCTGCAGCCGAACCTGCGCGCCTACCCCATCGTCTTCGATCCCTTCGCGGTGACCCAGTGTGACGCGGTGCTCTCGACCCACTACCACAACGACCATATTGACCCCTTCTTCGCGGCCGCCGTCCTCAAGAACTGTGCCGATGACGTCCCCTTCATTGGCCCCAAGGAAAGCGTCAAGAAGTGGCTGTCCTACGGGGTGCCTGAGGAGCGCTGCCGAGTGGTCAAACCGGGCGATGTCATCACCATCAAGGACACGGAAATTCACGTCCTCGACTCCTATGACCGCACCTGTCTGGTGACCACAGAGGTCGGCGAGGACCTGGAAGGCGTCTGCCCCACCAATATGGACGAGAAGGCTGTCAACTACCTCTTTAAGTTCCCGAACTGTACGGTCTACCACAGCGGCGACTCCCACTACAGCATCCGCTACGCCGAGATTGGCAAGAAGTACGACATCGACATCGCCTTCGGTTCCTATGGTGAAAATCCTCCGGGCTGCCAGGATAAGATGACCTCCATCGACATCCTGCGTATGGCTGAGGCCCTGCGCTGTAAGGTTGTCATCCCCGTCCACTACGACGTCTGGACGAACTTCAAGGCCGATCCGAAGGAGATCAAGCTGCTCTACGACTTCAAGAAGGACGCCCTGCAATACCAGTTCCACCCCTTCATCTGGGATGTCGGCGGACAGTATGTCTGGCCGCGGGACAAGGACCTGCGTGAGTACCACTACCGCCGTGGCTTTGAGGACTGCTTCTGCGAGAAGCCGAACGTCCCCTTCACCTCCATCCTCTAATCTCTCAGTTTGGAGCGCCTCAGGCGCTCCTCCCGTGCGGAGGGCCAGTGTCGCAGCAGCTGCCACCGGCCGCTCCGCCCTATTCAGGAGCAGGACCCATGCAGGAATTACGTGTCACTAAGGTATTCTCCCGGGGGGTGGCCATCGGGCCTATCTTCCGAGTGGAGGAAGCAGAGCTCAAGGCCTGCCACTACCGCGTTGAAACAGCTGAGGCCCAGGACCAGGAACTCTGCCGCTTCGCCCAGGCTAGGGAACTTGTCCAGACCCGTCTGGCGGGACTCGCTGAGGACAATCCCATTTTTGCCGGACACCTGGCCATCGTCTCGGACTTCACCCTGGAAGCTGGCGTCAAGGGCCGCGTCCAGGAGGGACAAAACGCAGAGGAGGCCCTGGAGGCCACGGTGGCGGAGTTTGCGGCCATGTTCGAGGCCATGGATGACGCCTACATGCAGGAGCGGGCGGCCGACATCAGAGATGTGGGTGAGCAGCTTCTGGCGGCCCTCCAGAACCGCAGCTCGGACAAGTTTGAAGGCCTGAACCAAGCTTCAATCATTGTCGCCAGGGACCTCTTCCCCTCCGACACAGCGCGTCTAGACCTGACAAAGGTCCTGGGCTTCATCACGGAGGAGGGCGGCGTGACCTCCCATGTAAGCATCATGGCCAAGAGCCTGGGCATCCCCTCATTAGTCGGCGCCAAGGGAATACTGGAGGCTACGGCAGAGGCCCAGGACCTGGCCTTTGACGCCGAGACCGGGGAGATCTACATCAGCCCCGATGCGGCCGTTAAGGAAAAACTGCAGCAGCGCCAGGCGGAACTGGATGCCGAAATGCGCCGCCAGCAGGAGCAGGCCGGACTGGAAGTCATCACCCGGGATGGGCGCAAGCTCAAGGTCTATGCCAACGTCGGTACGCTCGAGGATATTCGCAAGGCCAGGGAACTCTCCTGCGACGGAGTGGGACTCTTCCGCACGGAATTCCTGTACATGGAAAATGACCACTTCCCCACGGAGGAGGAACAGTACGCCGTATACAAGGCGGCTGCGGAGCTGCTGCCTGACGGTGAGATTATCATCCGCACCCTCGACATCGGTGGGGACAAGTGTCTGAGCTATTTCCAGATGGACGCCGAGGAGAACCCCTTCCTGGGCTTCCGCGCCATCCGTCTCTGTCTGCAGCGCCAGGAAATCCTGCGCACCCAGTTCCGCGCCATACTCCGAGCTGGAGTCTATGGTAAGTTGCGCATTATGCTGCCCATGCTGATCTCGCTGGAGGAGGCGGACAAGGCCCGCCGCCTCTTTGAGGACTGCCAGCAGGAGCTGAAGAACGAAGGTCTGGACTTCGCCCAGGATATCCCCTTCGGCATGATGATGGAGACACCGGCCTCGGTACTGATGGCCAGAGACTTCGCCCAGATCATGGACTTTTTCAGTATCGGTACTAACGACCTGACCCAGTACGTCCTGGCCGTGGACCGCGGCAACAAGGAGGTCAAGGACCTCTATAATCCCTACAATCCAGCCGTACTCCGCGCCATCGCCCAGATCATTGAGGCGGGCCACGAGGCGGGAATTGAAGTGGGGATGTGCGGGGAGTTCGCCTCTGATCCCAAGGCGGCCAAGGTCCTCCTGGGTCTGGGCCTGGACGAGTTCTCCATGTCCGCCCCCTCCACCGCCCGCGTCAAGGAGCTCCTGCGTGAATCCAGCTACGCGGACTGCCAGAGCCGGGCCAGGGAACTGCTCAAGCTGGGCCGCACAGGAGAGATTGAATCCGCCCTGAAGAATTTCTAATACAGCCAGCGGGCTGAGTGGGAGCACAGGGAGCGTACGGGGCTGGCAGACAGTCCTGTATAATAGGGGAACACAATCTGCTCACAAGCCCATATCGGGGGCACAATAAAAGGGTCCAGGGCGGTTTTCAGCAAGCGCCGAAGCCGGGCCCAAACTCAAGGAGGAAGCCATGTTAAGTGAAAAAGTACTGGTGAGAAACAAGACGGGTCTGCACCTGCGTCCAGCCTCGGAGCTGAGCGCCATCTGCAGCCAGTGCCGCTGTGAAATTACCATTGTCTGCCCCAAGGGCAACATCAATCCCAAGTCCATCCTCATGCTGATGGGCGCTGGGATCAAGGCCGGGACGGAGATTGAGGTTATCTGTGATGGCGAGGATGAGGCTGAGGCTCTGAAGAAGATTACTGAGGCCATCCGTGGCGGCTTCGGTGAGGAACTGGTAGTCTGAGTCCCTGAGCCATAGAGCTAAGAAAAGTATAGTCCCCCAGCTGGGGCCAGTTCTGGCCCCGCCTGGGGGACTTGGTTTAGAGAGCTCAGATCGTAGATGCCCCTCGGGAAGTCAGCGAGTCTGGTCCTCCACTGGCTCAGGCTCCGGCATCAAGTCCTCCAGATCCAGGCCCCGCTCCGCCCAGCAGGAGACCGAGGCCGGCGAGACGGGGAAGCAGCCCCGCCCCTCTCCGTCCAACTCTATTTCCGCCCCGTTGTTGGCGAGATAATCCACATATACTTTTCCCGCCTCCTCTGGACCGAGACAGAGCTCCAGCTGATTCTCCTGGGCGTTGGAGACCAGGGTCAGAAGCTTATGCGGGTGCTCCTCATCGCCACGGCGCAGCCAGGCGATGCAGTTGGGGTCGAAGAAATGATCCTCCTGAACACCGTAGGCGAGGGCCTTGCGGACTTGCAGCAGGCGATCTATGTCCTGCTTGATGGCATTCTCTCTCCCCTCCTCATTCAGACCATAGTAGTCGCCAGCAAAGACACAGGGGTAACCGTCCTGACGCAGGAGGATGAGGGCATAGGCCCGCTCCTTGAAAGCTGGATCCACCCAGGAGGCCAGAGACTGGTCCGGCTGGCTGTCGTGGTTGTCGACAAAGGTCACTGCGGCAAAGGGGTTCGCCTGGTTCAAGCTTCCGTCAAAAATCTTGCGTAGGTCATAGTCTGCCCCCGCCTGGGCCGCATGGAAGAGATTAAAGTGCAGGGCCACATCAAAGATATCCGAACGCCGTCCCGAGTCCTCCAAATAGGCCTCCATACGTCCCAGATCCCCGTTCCAGAACTCACCAAAAATATAGAAGTCCGGGCCAAATTTCTCGCGGCAGTGCGCGCAGAAGGCCTCGATGAAGTCCGGGCTGATATGCTTGATCGCGTCCAGACGAAAACCATCGACCCCCGTCTCTCCAACAAACCACTCAGCCCAGCGAAAGAGTTCTTCCCGCACCTCCGGGTGGCTGTGGTCAATGTCCGCAAACATCAGGTAGTCGAAGTTGCCCTTCTCCTCCGAAACACCCTCGGCCCAGTACTTGTTTTCCCCAACGATGCGAAAGATGCCCCCCTCGGCAGAGCGCTCATCGTAGTCCACCCCTGTAAAGTGGTACCAGTGCCACTGGAAGTCCGAATATTTTCCCCCACGTCCAGGGAAGGTGAAGCCCGTCCAGCCCTCAATCTCTCGTTCTTCTCCAATGTCCTCCAGACGGTTCTCCGGATTCACGGGCACGGCTCGAAAAAGTTCCTTCTCATCCGCCCCGGCCTTGTGGTTCAGCACCACATCAGCGTAAACCAGTATTCCTGCGGCGTGCAGGGCCTCAATGCAGGCCAGGAGTTCCTCTTTTGTCCCGTACTTCGTGCCAAGTCCGCCCTTCTGCTCAAATTCCCCCAGGTCGTAGAGGTCATAGATACCATAGCCCACATCATTCTGGCCCATGGCCTTGCAAACGGGCGGCAGCCAGACCGCATTAACCCCGCGTCTGGCGAGGCGGGGGGCCTCCTGGGCGAGGCGGCGATAGTAGCCCTCCCCTCTACTGTTCCACTCAAAGGCCTGCAACATCACAAAATTTTCCATGGTCCCTCACTGCTTCATGCTCTGGCCGCCCCCCCAGGCACGCCTATATTGACTGATCCTCAGTCCTAAATCCTAGCACAAAAGTCGGATCTGCCCCAAGAATAAGGAGGTCAGCCCCTTAGGGACTGACCTCCTCTAAGACCCGTACTAAGTCCAGACCCGGGCTGCAAGGCCCAGCTTATTTCGTGGCCTCAGTCGTCGTAGCCGCAGTCGTGGACTCCTCTGACGTGGGTTCAGAGCTCGTCGCCTCCTCAGCATCCCTGGCCTCAAACTTCGCCTTCAGCGTCTCGACCGCATAGCTCACCTCTTCGGGCTTAAAGAGGTCCTTCTCCGCCAGGTCCTTTGTAATCTGCTCATAGCTGGCCTTCGCATCTTCCTTATAGCGCAAGGCCTTGCGATAGGCGGTCTCCTTCCAGTCCACCTGTACATTGCTCACCGCATACTCCGCTTCGGCCTCTGAGAGATTGCCCATGGTCGGGGACTTCAGCTTCTGCAAGAGCTTGTCCTTCGAATAGGGAATGCTGCGCAGGTAGCGCTCAGCTAGGGCCAGAGCCTTCTGCTTCGCCGTGTCGCTCAACTGGGCCACCTCATTGGCCACCTTCTTGACCTGCTCCCCCTGCTGGCTGTTACAAGCCGCAAAGGCCAGGCTCAGAGAAAGGGCCAGGGCCGAAACTGTCACGCGCATAAGTTTTTTCATATATACCTCCATCTACACAGTCCAGCATGATAACAAAGCTCCTATACCGCTTCAAGTTATTTGAGCAGTTCTGTGATAATTTTTTTCATATTTTGCGTAAATCTTTCTGGCCTTTCTCCCTGTTCTGGATTCTCTACAGCGCTAGACCTTGTCCATCAGATAGCCACTCTCCAGGTTGATATCCAGAGGAATACCGGGATACTCAGCCCTCCAAGTCTGTCGCAGCTGGGCGGCCAGGTCCTGGGACTCCATCTTCCAGTCCTCGGGCAGGCGGAGGTCAAAGGAGACGCGATAGGCGGCCGCATCCGGCCCCTGGTCACCCGCCCCTTCATCGGCCAGGGCCACGATATCATGGGCCTCCAGACGCCCATCTATGGCCAGAAGACTGGATTGTATCAGCTCCTTCATAGCACGAAAATCCACTTCTGGGACTAATAGGACGGGGTTGACGTGGACTGTCAGCTGGACGCCGCAGCGCTGGGCGACCTCCTCTTCCACCTCATTGGCAATATGGTGGGCCTGCATGAGGCTCAGGCGTGCGGGGACACAGATATCCAGAGTTCCGAAGCAGTTCAGAGGACCATAGTCATGGAGGATGAGGTCATCCATACTCATCACGCCTGGCACGGCCTCCACAATGCCTCTTATCTCCTCCAGCAAGTCGGTGGAGGGCCGGGTCCCCATCACTTTATTGAAGCTGTCGCCCAGGATCTCCCAGGCCGATTTAAGGACGATTGCGGAGACGAGGATGCCGACATAGGCGTTGACATTCCAACTGAGCCGGGGCTGAATGAGGGCCGAAATGAGGATGGCCACACTGAGCAGTATGTCCCCCAGATAGTCCCGGGCGCTTACGAGGAGCAAAAGGGAGTCCAGACGCTTCCCCATCAGCTTGTAATAGGCGTAAAGACCTAATTTAAAAAGGAGGACCAGGAGGAGAAACACATAGTAGGCCGGACTCGAGCTTGCTTCGGGCCGCTGGCCTATACCCAGTATGGATTCGTAGAGTATTCGTCCCCCCATGGCCAGTACGAGGAAGCCCAAGACGAGGGAAGCGATGTACTCCAGTCGGGCGTGGCCGTAGGGGTGTTCCCTGTCGGCTGGCTTACGCGCCAGATAGAAACTGGCCAGGGCTATGAGCTGGGCCAGGGTGTCTGAGAGGTTGTTTCCCGCATCGGCAAGCAGGGCCACGTTCTGGCTGACAAGGCCCACGAGAAACTTGCCCAGGGCCAGGAGGGCGTTGCCCAAGATGCCAAGGGCGATGGTAAAGCTCGCATAGGTCGAGCGCCGCTGCTGATCACACGCATCCGCGTCCTGAGGCAGGGGATGGCGGAGGCAGTATCGAAAGCTGATACCTTGCTGGACCTTCATCTCTGGAGGACACATCATGGGCTCCTTCCTGGGGCGCAGACTGCTGCAAATAAATGAAAGAAGAGGGTGACACCGCCCCAGACTTCCTCCGGGCGGACCATCCTCTTCTCTCCACCGCCACGGGGCGGTACCTAAACTCCGGATTAATTAGCGCGAGTAGAACTCGACGACCATGGACTCTTCGATATCCGAGTTCAGCTCCTCGCGGTCAGGAACGCGGACATAGGTGCCCTTCTTCTGCTCCTTGTCCACCTCGACGAAGCTCAGGGTGGTCACGGCGGCCTCCAGAGCGTCATTGACGACGGTCAGCGACTTCGAACCCTCCTTCAGCTCCACCACCTGACCCGGCTTGACGCTGAAAGAAGGAATGTTCACCTTCTTGCCATCGACCAGGATGTGGCCGTGGGTGACCAGCTGGCGGGCCGCACGACGGGTACGGGCGAAATTCATACGGTAGACAATGTTGTCCAGGCGGGATTCAAGCAGTACCAGGAAATTGTAACCCGTGACGCCGGCCATCTTACCAGCACGGATATAGGTGTTGTAGAACTGCTTCTCATTGAGACCATACATCAGACGGATGCGCTGCTTCTCACGGAGCTGCTGACCGTATTCCGACATCTTCGCCCGGCGGTTGCGGCCATGCTGGCCAGGGGCGTAGTCTCTGCGCTGCAGTTCCCGGCCGGTCTCCAGTACGGAGAAGCTCAGACGGCGGGACTTCTTCCAAATAGGTCCAGTGTAACGTGCCATTGTTTCAATCCTCCTTGTTCTGATCTGCGACAAGCGGGATGGATCACTGCTGAATGTGTGTCCGACCAAGGTGTTTCCGCCGTGCAGCCGGCCTACTCCACTCCACTCGTGCCGGACGCAGTGCACTCAGGGCTCCATCTGCTGCCATGACACAACTTGCGTATTCTACGCTTTTTCAACTCATCCGTCAAGACTGGCGACAGCGGCCAGGAAAGCCTCTCCGCGGGCCTCAAAATTTCTGTAGCAGTTGTAGCTCGAAGCGGCTGGGGAAAGCAGGACCACCTCCCCCGCCTGGGCCAGCCCCGCAGCCTCGGCCACAGCGCGCCCCATGTCCGGGACCTCGTGGATCCGCCCCCCTGCCCCCCGCTCACGGAAGTAACTGGCGAAGTAGGCCCCGGTGTCTGGCAGGCAGATCAGTTCCAGCCCCTCCCTGGCCAGGAGTTTCTCGGCCAGGTCCGAATAGTCCAGACCCCGATCCATACCTCCAATCAGGAGGCAGCGCGTCTGGGGCAGCTGCTCCAGGGCCAGCAGGCAGGTCTGGGGAATCGTAGATATGGAATCATTGTAATAGGCCACGCCTTTTTTTTCAGCCACAAACTGGCAGCGGTGCGGCAGGGGACAAAAGTCCCTCAGGCCCGCTTCCACCAGTTCCAAATCCAGACCAGCCGCCCGGCTGAGACCGAGGGCCACGGCCACGTCCAGCAGGAGGTGCGGCCCACGGAGACCAGGGTTCACATCCCCAGGACAGATTTCCAGCTCCAGCCGCCCCTGTGCGTCTTCCAGACGCAGCAGGCCAGTCGCCGTATCGAGGACCAGAACAAGCGCCGCCTCCCCCCGCAAGTCCGCTGCGCGGCTCAAAGACTCCGCGTTCTGCACGTCACAGATCAGGCCGTAGCCCTGCGGCAGCAGTCCCTTCGCCCGTTCATAGAGCTCGGTCTGACAGCAGTTGAGAAGAAAAAAGTCCCCCTCAGTCTGGCCTTTGAGCAGATTTAGCTTGGCCCCCACATAGGCCTCGTAACTGGCGTAATGATCCAGGTGCTCAGGATAAAAATTCAGCAGGGCCCCCCAGCGTGGTCCCCGGCGACAAAACTCCAGCTGGTGGGAGGAGAGTTCGATGCAGAGCCGCGTCTCCAGAGTCCAGTCCCGCCAGCCCTCAAACACGGGCACACCAATGTTGCCCCGCAGCAGAGTCTGGGGCTGCGCCTTGCGCAGCAGCGAATAACTGAGACTGGTCGTCGTGGACTTGCCCTTAGTTCCACTGATGCCCAAGGTGGGAATCAGGTCTGCAAAAAAGCGGAAAAAGAGGTCCATCATACAACTAACTTCCAGCTGGGGATAGTCGCGCAGCCACTGCTCATTGCCTGGCTGACGGGGCTCTGAGCCCAGGCTCACCCCAGGAGCCTTAATCAGCAGTCTGGCCCAGCCCAGGGCCGAACGCAGATACTGGTCTCCGCTGTAACTGGGCAGTTCCGCGGCCAGCGTCTCTTCAACGGGCTGGCGATCCGCCAGGCGGAGTTCCGCCGTAAACCAGCCCCGCCGTTTTAAGTCCAGCAGGACCTCCAGCATGCAGCGCCCCTCGCGGCCCAGTCCCAGTATGCAGACGCGCTCCTGTCTGTTCAGGTAGTCCGCAAGGCTCCGCATCGCTGCTGTGATTTTCGCATCCATTCTCCCTTTCCTCCCCGCTCAAACTCAGTCCCGCAGCGCCAGGACGGGGATGAGATAGGCCCTATAGTCCTCCGGGACCAGGTCCAGCTCGCCCGCTGGCACGAGCGGATTGTCTGCCAGACAGACAAAGTCCTCCTGGCCCTCCCCCCGGCGAATCTGCGGCAGTTCTCCAGCCTCCGCCCGACGTCGCAGCTCCGCAAGGACCGAGAAGTCCCGCCCCTCCTGCTGTACCTTGTCCAGACCCAGGTTGAGGCTGCGCACCAGGGCGTAGCTCAGCTCTCCCACCGTGCCCACACACTCGAAGGGCTTGGCCTCCGTACAGCCCAGAAGGTCAAGGGCGTGGGGCAGCATCTGCGGATCCGAAAAGATGGGCGCCCCCAGAATTTCTTCCGTCCCTTGCACTCCGTAGTAAGGCAGGAGCATCAGGGCAATAAATAGACACTTCGCACAGTGCCCGCACCAACGCCCCTCCTTCCCCCCCAGGTTGCAGGAGCAAAAATCGGGGAGAAATTCCGGCCGACGCACGAAGCCGTTGATGATGGCGTATTCACTGAGCGGCCGCAGCAGGCTGAAGTAACGCTGGCCCCGGCCCAGGACCTGACGACAATAGCGGCTGAAGTCCGCCTCAAATTCCAGCGACTTGGAATATTGGTGGTTGATGTCCGAGCCGTGGACACTGCTCTCGTTGGCTGAGGCCTCATTGGACAAGACGATGTCCCGCAGGCCGTAGATCTCGGCCACAAGCAGGGCTGAAAAAGCGACGAGGGCCGAGAAAGGCGTGTGGCCGTTCAAATAGCCCTCGCGGTTGAGTTCCAGCATGCGGGGATCCAAACTGCGCTGGACGACGATGCGGCGCTCCTTCGGGTAGGCTGCCCGCTCCATGCAGCGCAGGGCCGCTGGCAGGCCATTAATGCAGTAGAGATAGCTCCGTTCGTCTTTTAGCTCCTCTAACAGGCAGAGGCTCAGCACCGAATCCTTGCCTCCACCGACGGGAATCAAGCGGCCCGAGGCCGGGAAGTCTGAGCCCGTCCAGAGGCCAGCGCGCTCCGCCGCAGGTCCGCCCTCAGCTCCTGTCCCAGAGAACAGCAGCTCCCCTCGGCCGCCGTGGAAACGGACGAAGTCCGGACGCTCCGTGGCGATACCATTGCGGTAGCGAAATTCCCCCAAACCATTCCAGACCAGCTTTTCCCAGAACGGCCAGGCGGCGGCGGGCAGGAGGCCCGCCTGGACATGGAAGTCCGGCGCACAACTAATTTTCCAGTATGACAGGGCCTCCACCATACCCAGGGAGAGGAAGAGCTGCTGCCAGCGCTCCTCCCTCCAATCCCAGGCCCCATCCGGCACTGGGATGCGCCATTCCGGGCTAAAATCAGCCAGCCCATCAATGCCAAAATGGTAGCGCAAGACGAGCCAGGATCCCTCCTGGGCCCAGTCGTACTGGCGATAGACAAAACGCCTGTACCGGGACCTCAGCGCCCCGTAATCCTTCGCCTCTACAGCTCCTGCCATGCCTCGCCTCCGCTCGTTCAAGGAAGGGGGCCGGTACCCTGAGAGCACCGGCCCCGAGTCCGTGTGATGCTATAATAGTATCATTCACGAAAAGAGGCGGGCAAAGCATGAATTTTGAGAATCTGCAAAAGGCCAGCGGCCTCTCTGCGGAGACCCTGTGTTACTACATTGAAGAGCGGCTGATCCAGCCCCTCTACACGGGCCAACAGCGGCCTGAGGAGGCCGAGTATGCGGAGCAGGACGTCCTGACCCTCAAGGCTGTGGCCAATCTGCGCCGCCTGCGCCTGCACATCGACCAGATCCGCAAACTGCTCCACGAGGAGGACAAGCGGGCCTCCATACTCTTAGATCACCTCAGTCGAAGCAGCCGCGAGGAGTCCCAACTCCGGGCCGTTAACAAAGTCTTGGACGAATTGGATTTCCAGACTTTCGCAACGGGTGAACGCTTCTTGCACTGCCTGGCAGAGATGGACCTCGAACTGTCCCTGCCGCCCCGCGACGGCAACCACGACCCCGCAGCCCCCCTCCGCCAGCGCATGACCCAGCAGGAGAAGCTGATTCACGACCTGCAGCGGGACCTGGAACAGCAGCGTCAGGCCTGGCGTCGACTGCTTGCCCTGACCCTCGTTTTCGGCCTTCTGTCTGTCTTTCTGCTGGGCTTTATTTTAGCCCCCTATATTTTCTGGTGAGCCAGCCTTTGAGAAAGGAGTGCCAAGACGAGCCGTGCAGCGCAATAAATACACCCACTATTTAATTCCGATCACCTACGCGGTCATCCTTTATTTTGCCGTGATGAATCTGGAGAATCTTCCGGGCTACTTTTTTCGTCTGCTGGGCCTGATCACCCCCGTGCTGATCGGCATGTCGCTGGCCTTCGTTTTTAACGGCCCCGTCTCAGCCTTTGACCGCCTCATCAATTCGGCCAGTCAGCACTGCTTTCACCGTCGGCCCAAACCAAGCCTTGTGCGCAGCTGCAGCATCACGCTGACCATCCTGATCACCCTGGGCCTGCTCTTCGGCATCATCTTCCTGATCGTCCCAGAGCTGATCAAGACCATCTCAAGCCTCAGCATGCAGATTCCCGGGGCATTCGAAAAGGTGCAGAATTTTCTGGAGGGCTTGAAGAAGAACATCCCTGGAATCTCGGAGTCCCTGGGCAATCTGAATCTGAGTATCGAGACCATCCAGGACAGCCTGCTGCGCTGGCTGAGCTCAGTCTCGGGAAAAATTCTGAACCAGACCCTCTCCTTTTCCCTGGGCATCTTTTCTTTCCTGATGAACCTGGTCTTCGGTATCTGTCTGGCCCTTTACGTCCTGGCGCAAAAAGAGCGCCTGGGCCGCCAGAGTCGCTCCTTCCTCTACGCCTATTTCAAGGAGGAGCGGGTGGATAAGTTCCTGGAAGTTTGCCACCTCTGCTCCCAGACCTTTTCACGTTTCATTACTGGCCAGCTATTGGAGGCCTTTATTCTGGGCATGCTTTTCCTCGTCGCGATGAGCATCTTCCGCTTCCCCTACGCCGTGCTCATCTCGCTGATGATCATGATTTTTGCCCTCATCCCCATTGTCGGCGCCTATGTGGCGACGGTCACAGGCTCTCTATTAATTTTGATTGACGACCCCGCCAAGGTGATCTGGTTCATTGTCATGTTTATTGTTATCCAGCAGTTTGAAGGGAACTTCATCTACCCCCGCGTCGTAGGCAAGTCCGTGGGCCTGTCCTCCATGTGGGTCCTCATCGCCATCACAGTGGGCGGAGCCACAGCAGGCGTTGCGGGAATGCTACTCAGCATCCCCTTCATCTCCGTGCTCTACACCCTGGCTGCCGGGAGCATCCACCGCCGCCTGCGCCAGAAGAAGCTGCCCTACTACAAAACGGACAACGCATGAGGCGCTACATTGTCCGCAATTTACGGGTCAGCCCGGAGGCCACGCCCGAAGAATGCCGAGCGGCCCTGGCAAAAAAACTGGGGACATGGGACTTCGAGGCCCAGCTCTACCGTGAGTCCATTGACGCACGGCGGGGTATCCAGCGCAATCTCCAATTTTTAGTACAGCTGAAAGGCCGCGGCCGCTTGCCGCGGCACAGCGACATCCAGCCCTATGAAGCTCTGGAACTGGAGCGTCCCAAGGGGCATGTGCCCCTGCGCAGACGGCCCGTCATCGTGGGCTCGGGTCCCTGCGGCCTCTTCGCCGCCTGGCTCCTGGCCCAGGAGGGCTACTGTCCCCTAATCCTGGAACGTGGGGCCCCGGTGGAGGAACGCCGCCGTGATGTGGAGCGCTTCTGGCAAGAGGGACTGCTCAAGGCAGAGTCCAACGTACAGTTCGGAGAGGGCGGGGCAGGGACTTTTTCCGATGGAAAACTGACGAGCCGCAGTAAGGATCCCCGGGTACACAGCGTCCTGGAAAGCCTGGTCGCCCTGGGCGCCCCTGAGGACATACTCTGGCGTCAGTATCCCCATGTGGGCACAGACCAATTACAGGCCCTGCTGCCGCGCCTACGCGCCCAGATTGAGGCCTGGGGCGGAGAATTTCGCTTCCACTGTCGCTTCTTGTCCTGCATTGTGGAGGGGGGACGGCTCAAGGGGCTGCGAAGCACACAGGGCGATCTGGACACAGATGTTCTGATTCTGGCTCTGGGCCATTCGGCTCGCGACAGTTTCTACCAGCTGCATCAGGATGGGCTGGCCATGGAGGCCAAGGCCTTTGCCATGGGTTTTCGTCTGGAACACCCACAAGTGCAGATTGAGCGCCAGCAGTATGGAACGAACTATGCGGAGTCCCCGCTCCTGCCCCGCGCCTCCTACCACCTGACAGCCCAGGTCCAGGGCGGACTAAAAGCGCTTGGCGTTTACAGCTTCTGCATGTGTCCTGGAGGCTACGTAGTCAACGCCTCATCGGAGCCCCAGCGACTCTGCGTAAATGGCATGAGCTACCGGGCCCGTGACGGACGCAACGCCAACGCCGCCCTACTCTGCACGGTTGATCGGGACATCTACGGGGCGGAGCTGTTCTCTGGCCTGGAGTTCCAGCGCCAGGTGGAGGCCAGGGCCTTTGCCCTGGGGCAGGAAGCTGGGGCCTACGCCGCCCCGGTACAGTGCTGGGCGGATTACCGAAAAAATGTAGCGAGCAGCCAGCTGGGAGAGATTCAGCCCAGCGTGCGCCCCTCCTGGCAGCTGTCCAACCTGCGGGGCCTCTACCCTCCCGCTATGGAAGAAGCGTTTATTCAGGCCCTGGAGCTCTGGGGGCAGAGGCTCCCGAACTTTGATCGCGGGGATGCCATCTTGACGGGCGTGGAGGCCCGCAGCAGCTCGCCCCTCCGTCTCCTGCGTAACACGGAGGGCGAGAGTCTCAGCCTGCCCGGTCTCTTCCCGGCTGGCGAGGGAGCCGGCTATGCCGGGGGGATCGTATCGGCCGCCATCGACGGTCTCAAGGCCGCTCAGCAGATCATGCAGCGCTATGCCCCCTTGTGCAGGCCTTTTGTACAGGTGTAGAGACTGCCAATATCTGTGCCTCAGATCATCTTTGAGCGCTTCGCTTTTCCCACTCCTATCCTTGTTTACGGACAATAAGCCACTTAGGAAAAAAGTTCTTCTTGTGTCAACGTTCTGAAAAATCTAAAAATGGCACAGATATTTTTTTGACGGAACGAAAAAAATATGAAAAAATAGGATGGACAATAGATTATCCTAAATTAGGAGCTGCGTTATGCCTTATATTACACGGGAACTTGAACGAAAATTCTTAAAGCTCAATGACTTTTTCAAAGTTATCCTGGTTACCGGCGCACGGCAAGTCGGTAAAACGACGATGCTCCGACATTTAGCAGAGACGGACAGAACTTATGTCACCATGGATGATTTAATGGCGAGAGAGCTTGCTCAAACTGACCCTGTTCTGTTTTTTCAGACCTATAAGCCACCTATTCTCATCGATGAGGTGCAAAAAGCACCAGAACTCTTCGAACAAATCAAGATTATCTGTGACGAGAGGGATGAAAAAGGTCTTATCTGGCTCACTGCTTCTCAGCAGTACAAGATGATGAAAAGGGTGCGGGAGACCCTTGCTGGAAGAATTGGCATACTGGAACTGTTCAGCTTGTCGGCAAGGGAAAAAGCAGGGCTTGTTTTTGATACCGAATTAGATTTCTCCCTTGCCACCTTGCAGGCAAGACAGCGCAAAGTCCCCAAAAACGATGTGATTCAAGTCTTTCGCCACATCTGGGAGGGCGGCATGCCGCAGATACAGGGTGTGGATGACGAACTCAGACAGGAGTATTTTAACTCCTATATTGACAGCTATCTCATGCGTGATGTTACCGAGGCGGGCGGCATTACGGACGCCGTGCGCTTCCGCAGATTTCTTGTAGGCTGTGCTGCCCTTGTATCGGAACAGGTCAATTACGCAACGCTGGCCAAGTCAGCGGATATTGCAGCAAGTACCGCCAAGGAGTGGCTGAAGCTACTTGTTGGTCTGCACATCGTCTATTTACTTGCACCGTATTCCAACAATGCACTGAAACGACTCAGCAAAACGCCAAAATTGTACTTTTGCGATACAGGCTTGTGTGCCTATCTTTCCCTGTGGCTGACTCCCGATACACTGCGCAGCGGAGCTGCAAGCGGTCATTACTATGAAAACTATGTTGTGATGGAACTTGTAAAGAACTACGCCTACGCAAAGTCCAAAGTGAACATCTCCTACTTCCGCGATTCGAACGCAAAGGAAATTGATATTTTTATCGAAGAAAACAAGGTCATTCATCCCTTGGAGATAAAAAAGACTGCCGCGCCCGACCGCCGTGAAGTGAAAAAGTACAGCGTAATCGATAAGGCTTCTTTGACCCGTGGAAACGGCGGCATTATCTGTATGTGCGAGGAACCGATACCGATTGATCCGGATAACTGTTTTATTCCGAGCAATCTTATCTGATCTGGCGCAGTTTGCAGACTGAAACTCCCGGATGCACAGAATCTCATTTTTCTGCCAGGATCATGATCCTCGGCTTTTTCTCATGATGCTGCTGTTTCAAGATCGTAAAGCCCGCCCTCTTCAGGGCGTCGACAATCTGCTCTGGCGTATACAAATTCATCCCCTCAATAATTTTTTCAAACTTCTGACTGACGGCATCTTGGCCATCCGACTCGTTGACAATCAGAAACCGTCCCCCTGCTTGTAAAATTCTTCTGACCTCTGTGAAACAGTGCTCCAGGCCTGGCCAGAAATAAATGGTTTCAAAAGCTGTCGCCAGAGCATACTTGCCCTCACTGAGATCGAGAGCCGAGACATCTCCTAGCTGCACTGAGCAGCGCCCTTCCGCACAGGCTGCCTTGTTGAGCTCAGCGCTCTGCTCTACAGCCAGAGCTGAATGGTCCATAGCGGTCACATGAGCACGGGGATAGCGTTTCAGGACTTCAGCCACATTGCGCCCACCACCGCAGCCCAGGTCCACGATCTCTGCCGGCGCTTCTTGTTCCAATTGATCCAGGGCCCAATCGGCCATTCTGGCATGTCCATGGTTCATTCCTTTTAGCATCAGCTTTCCAAGAAAGCCCTCCGGTTTTCTTGTCTGACTTACATAGTTTCGAAACAGTCCCATCGGCCTCAATCCTCCCAAGTCAGCTAAGTCATGGAGCTCAGACTAGGTCTGGTCTCTTATGGCTACAGCCTGCCCATCGACACTAGTTGTCTTAAGTTAACTTACGTCGATTATAGACCTCTACCAGTCCTGTCGCAAGCTGTCTTCGCTCCCGCGACAAGTCCACGACTTCTGCCAGACGGCCACGCCCGCAATTGTGCTCAATCCAGGAGCTGGTAGAGCTCCTGGGCCTCCTCTTTGCGCACGTGCTCCTGGAGACTTAAGACTCGGAAGCGGACAGTCTGACTGGGGTAGTTGAGGGCCACGACATCCCCCACCTTCAGGCTGGTAGAGGCCTTGGCCACCCGCTCATTCACCGTCGCCCGCCCCTTGTCGCAGAGTTCATTGGCCACGGTTCGCCGCTTGATAATTCGGGATACTTTCAGAAACTTATCCAGACGCATGGCCTGTCCTCCTCATTTATTCTGGTAAAAACGCGCCGCAAACTAAGCCAGGTAGCGCAGCACACAGCGCTCAAAATACACGGTCTCCAGGAATTGCTCCTGCCGAAAGATGGTCTGATGGTAGGCTGCCAGTTCCTTGCTGTTGTGGGGCATCCAGAGGGGGATGGGAATCTGCAGCTCCCGACAGGCCCGAATCAGGCAGGCTTCCAAGCGCTTGTGAAAGGGTTCCTGGCTCCGATCCTCCTGGCTGCTCTGGCCACGGAGATGTCCGCCCTGGTAGATGCTCAATTCAATTTCCATCTAGCTAGCAGTCCCCCTGCACCAGGCTCTGGTCCAGCTCCTCGCCCCGCAGGCTCCCCCGCTCTTCCAGCAACTCGGGCTGGTCCAGGAGAGACTGGAAGTACTTCAGAGTTTTTACGAGGTAGTAACCGTCGCAGATGCGCTCATCAATGGTCAGGGCCAGGTCCACAACCTTGCGCCAGACCAGCTGATCCCCCTCACCACGGCAGGGCTGCTCGTAAGGGCGGCCGATGGTCATAAAAATGGAATTCGTCCCAAACTCATAGAGATGGTGAAAGACGGCCTCTGAACCGAGGGTGCCCAGGTGGGAGATAAAGATCGTCGAATAGAAGGGCAGCATCTCGATCATGCTCTTCGGCATCATTCCGTTAAAGTCCAACCACGTCAGGATGCGATAGAGGCAGCGGATGCTCCAACGCGGATAGTGGCTCAGGTGGCGAATCAGCTTGTCGTCTGACTTGAGCTCACCATTTTTCAGCTTGCGGATATGCTGGTCCATGGCCTCCTTAACATCCATGATTGTATCTCCTGGATTGAGGGCTACACGGGCCACGGACTCCTCGCCGTCATCTGTCATTTTTTGCTTGACGACATAGAGGACCTCAAAATTCTTGTGCTCGTAGAGCCTCCGCCCAGCGACAAAACGATTGACGTGGGGCCGGGCCTCAACGGTCTTGAGCATGGCCGCGACAATCACATTGAATAAGGTGATGCGCTGGCCCTTGCGGCGCTTGTCGATGATGTATTTCTGTATGGGCTCCAGCGGCACAGTCATCTTGTAGTAGACGCAGGACTCATTCCGGTGGCGCATCACATAGGGCATGATGTGCATCATCGGATCTCCGCCACGCACCAGATTGCCGTCGCTTCGCTTCTTTGTTAAACCCAGAAAACCCATGTATTCCCGTACTTCCTTTATTCCAAATTCCCGTTGGCTGGACGGACCTTCGCAGCAACTGCCGTCAGCGCCCGCTCAGCACCGCCAGGGCCGAACCCAGGAGGTTGCTGTTCCTGGACTCGAAGCAGTCCACATAGTAGGCGCAGTGGCCCCGCAGCCAAGCCTCAATATAATAGTCAATGCGATGTCGCAGCCGCCAGGACTTGCTGTAGCTCGAACCATCAATGGTCAGCGCCACAGGGTCCAGAGGCGAACGCCCCGCCGCACACTGCTCCAGAGTGGCCGCCAGATTGGCTGTAATCAGTCGCGCCTGACGCTCCTCCATATTCTCAATCAGACCATAGATACGGCAGAGATCCTGGTCGCCCTCAGCGAGATCGTGCAGGAGGCCTGCCGCCTGCGGATGACGGAGAAAGTCATCAATCGCCCGGCTGTCCAGGGCCTTTAGAGCGCCTCTCTCCAGACGCCTGCAGGCCGCTGCGCTCAAGAGTCCAGCCTGGGCCGCAGCCTCGATGCAGAGTTCCAGCTGCTGGGCCTTATAGCGCCCTGAGAGCATCTTCTCAAAGAGGTGGTCCCCAGGGAGCTGGGAGCGGGCATCCAGGCTGCGATCAATCTCTGATCGCCGCTGTATGGCATAGGTCCCCGACTCCATATTGATCAACATTCGGGACTCTGGGTCGTGCTCCGAACGGTAGGCCGCATCCAGCTTGCCTAAATTGCCCAGACGCTCCATATAGGCCGTGTTCGTTCCCGTACCCAGAATGAAGCCGATGTAGGAGCTGTAGGGTCCCCCATGCAAGCGGACCACGCCGCCCAGCAGGGCCGCCGTCGTGTCATTGAGCACGCAGGTCTCCAGCCGATCATCCAGGCCCTGACGGCGGAGGGCTGCCTTGAGGCCCTCCCCCAGGTAGGTCCCCTCGACCTCTGGCAAGTCGATTTCTTTACTGAAGCGCCGGACCAGGCCATCCCGATTCGGCTGGATGTCCGCCACAAAAGAGAAGCAGAGTCCCAGCTCGCGGCTCTCTCCCAAGAGCGGCAGGAGGGGGGCCAGAAGCCGGTCATAGAAGGCCTCCTGATTCAAGTCCTCCCCTACCCCTGGCATGGTCTGCTGGCTGAGGCCCTGAATCTCCGCCTGCCCCTCCGCATCGAAGCGGACCAGGGCGGCACGGAGATTGCTGCCGCCAGCATCCATCACCAGGGCCTGTCGCTCCCGAGGCAGCTGGCCGTCGAAGAGTATGTAGGAGGGCAGCACATACATGTCCTCCTGCTCGCGGTCCAGCCCCTGGCGCAGATTCGCCAAAAAGGCCGCCGTCTCCTGGGCGATGTCCACCTGCTCAGCCCGATGTCCCAGACCTTCCAGGAACTGACAAAGGGCTCGGTCATTCTGGTACAGCATGGGGCTGCTCCTCCCTCCTCTGGCATCCGTCAATCGCTGGGGCCTTCTGAAGTCCCAGCGTATTCGTTTAAGTTTAACACAGCTGACCTGGGCTGCGAAAAAAATCAGGCCACCCCACCCGCGGGCAGGACGGCCTGACAAGAAGCCCCAAAGGCCTTCGCTTACTTCAGGTTCGGAAAGCCTTCCAGCAGGGAGTCGAGCTGCTTGTCCGTCAGTTCGACCTGGTAGAAAAGCTTGTAGAAATTCCGGAACTCCGTGCGCAGGTCCAGCTGGTACTGATCGGGATAAAGGAGCTGGCCCAGCCATGAGATGCCCAGAATACGGTTGACCGAAGGCGGGTTGGACAGAACTCCATACGGGGCAGTGGGCTGCAGGACCAGCTGGGCGCCCGTCTGCTGGAGGTAGTCCTGCCACTGGCTGTCAGCCTGCATGGTCTCCAGCAGCTGGGGATTGTCCACCAGGATGTACTTCGGCTTCCAGCTGAGCAGCTGCTCGAAGCTCACCTCCGAGCCACCGCCGCGGCTCGCAGCCTTGACTTTTGCCACATTGTCCGCACCGACCAGCTGGAGGACTTCCGCCTGGAAGGACTCCTCGGCGTTGGTGTTGAGGCCCTTGTCGCCCATGGCCCAATACACCGGAATCTTCTCCCCCTCCTTCAGGCTCTCACGGACTTTTTTGGCCCGCTCGAGGACCTGCTCACAATAAGCGGCCAGCTCCGAGGTCTTGCCTGGCTCATTGAAGAGCTCGGCCAGTTTCTGATAGGTTTTGGGCATTTCTGGAAGCCGGGCCTCAACGAAGGCCGTCGGGATCTCCAGCTTCTTCTGCACCCCGTCCATATCCTCTTTCATCGTCTTCTTGGCCTCGCCGATGTCGACGATCAGATCCGGTTGGGCGGCCAGGAGATTCTCCATGTTCAGAGAGCCCTTGCCCCCGTAAAACTGGCCAAATTCTGGAAGCTTATGGTATTTTTCTGGAAAGTACTCCAGCTGATTCTTGCCGAAGGCCTTGGCCAGGCCGGCCAGCTTGTCGGGATAGGCCGTGTAGAGAACAACCTGGGCCAGGGGGCCAGAGGGGGCCACTTTCTGAATCTGCTGGGGCAGCGTAATTTCACGGCCCACCGAATCCGTAAACCTGCGATCCTGGGCCTGGGTCGCCGGAGCCTCGCTCGTACTTGTCTGAGTGCCAGAGCTGCTCTGACTGCCAGACTCCTGAACCGGCTTCTGCTCCGTCTTACAGCCTACCAGCAGGGGCAGGGTCAGGCTGAGGGCCAGGATGCTGGTCGCCAGGCGGAATCCTAGTTTTTTCATCGTCTTCCTCTCTTTTCTAAGGGGGCACTCGCACTGGGGCACTCCCGTTCTATCTCCTCCCGCACGGGGACAAAGATGGCTTCTCCCGTCTCCTGAATGTGACAGGTGGACAGTGGAAAATGGTACATGCGGCTCAGCAGCTCGGCCTGGAGGCAGTCCGCCACCGCTCCCTGGGCCAGCAATTCGCCGCGGTCGAAGAGCAGGGCCTCATCGGCAAAAATCCGCGCATGCTCAGGATTGTGGGTCGAAAAAAGCACAAGCCTTCCCTGACGGGCCAGCTGCCGGGCCTGGCAGAGCAGGCGCATCTGGTTGCCATAGTCCAGACTGGAACAGGGCTCGTCCATCAGGAGGATGGGGGAGGCCTGGCAGACGGCTCTGGCGATGAGCACGAGCTGGCGCTCGCCTCCCGACAGTTCCTGGACATTGCGCGCGGCCAGATGCCCGATGCCCAGCTCCGCCATGGCTTCCTGGGCCAGACGCTCATCCTCGGCACTGGGCCGCTCCCAGTAGTTCAGGCCTGCGCTACGGCCCATCAAGACCATTTCCTGGGCGCTAAACGGCAGGGCCTGGCGCTCGGCCTGTGGGATGTAGGCCATGTACTGGGCCCTCTGGCGCAGGCTGAGCCGGGAGAGTTCCTGACCCTGGACCCAGATCTGGCCCTCCTGGAGGGGCAAGAGTCCCAGAAGGAGGCGAAAGAGGGTACTCTTCCCTGCCCCATTAGAACCGAGAATAGCCACCATACGACCGCCCCGCAGGTCCAGGTCAAGAGGACGGAGGGCCGGGGCCTGCTGGAATCGGTAGCGGTAGGCAAGGCCCTGGGCCCGCAGACTCAAACCCGCCCCCAGGGGCATTGAGGAGCCCTGCCTGGACCTTTTCTGCTCCTCAGTCATGCGCTCCGCCTCCCCTCTCTGCAAATCAGATAAAGAAAGAAGGGGGCACCGACAAAGGCGGTGAGAATACCCAAGGGAATCTCACTCTCAGCCAGGAGGCGGGAAAGGTCGTCGACAAGCAGCATGAATGAGGCCCCCAATAGGGCCGTGGCGGGCAGCATGCGGCGGTGTTCCGCCCCCAGAATGAGGCGGGCAAAGTGTGGGATGACCAGGCCCACCCAGGCGATCATACCGCTGACCGCCACCGCAGCGGCAGTATTCAGCGTCGCCGCCAGCAGGAGTATCAGACGCAGGCGGGGCACCTCCAAGCCCAGACTCCGCGCCGCATCGTCCCCCATACTGAGGAGATTCAGAGGCCAGGCCAGAAGGATAATCGTTGCCGAACCCAGGCTGATCAGCAGTAGGGCTATACTGTAGCTCTCCTGGTAGGTACCATTCAGGGAGCCCATCAGCCAGTAGGTGATCGCAGGCAGTTGGTTCTGAGTATCGGCCGCGTACTTTAAGAAGGAGAGCAGGGCGGAAAAGAGCGCGGACACGATGATACCTGTCAGAATCAGACCCAGGATACGTTCAACCCGGGCCCGGCGGGCGACCAGCATGACCAGGACGATGCTCAACATGCCGAAGGCGAAGGCAAAGGCCGAGATCATGAAGGCCCCCAGACCGAGAAGTATGGCCAGGGCCGCCCCGAAGCCCGCCCCTGAAGAGGCCCCCAGAACATCGGGTGAAACCAGGGGATTGCGAAAAATGGCCTGGAAGCTGGCCCCCGACAGGGAGAGACCCGCACCCACTACCAGCCCCAGGAGGATGCGCGGCATGCGAATATTCCAGAAAGCCAGGGTCGCCGCCCTCGGAAGCTGGATCTCGGCCCCAGTCAGCCGCGCCCAGACCAGGCTCAGAATGTCGCGGAGGCTGAGCGGATACTTGCCCAGGGCCGCAGAGAGAAAAAAGATTCCAAGCAGCAGGGCGAGCAGCAGGAACAGACCCATGCGGGCCCGCCCTGAAGCGGCAGGTTTCAGCCCCAGTTCGCTCACAGCTTCACACCCCGTTCCCAATCCCAGATCTGGCCCCTCGTGCCCAGTACATGGTACAGCTCCTCCCAGGCCTCCACTGCCCGGCGACGGGCCTCAGCAGAAAATTTTCCCCGTTCCAGAAGCTGGCATAAGTGTTTCCGGGGCTTCAGGACCACCCGATAGCGCTGGGCCTGAGTCAGACAGGCGAGCAGACTCTGGACGAAATCTCGGTCCACCAGTTCTGGACCGCCCAGCTCATCCAGATAGAGCAGGGCCTCCGAAGTGGACAGCTCCGCCTCCCACAGGCTAGAGGCCTGGGTCAGGCCCCTGCTCATTCTGGACTGCCCACAGTCTCTCAGCTCCTGGGCCTCCTGCCCCACCTGCCAGCTGTGGAGGACAGGAACTTCCCCCGCGCCCTCCACCATCTCGGCAGGAAGGTAGAGCAGACTGTCGAGCGTCTCTCGCAGTTCCAGACCCGCGCCCAGGACCCGTGTTAAGAGCTGGCGGCAGAAGCCAGGGCCCTGCTCAAGACCGGCTTCCAGCTCCCCCCGCAAGTCCGCCAGAGCTCCGGCAAAAGGAGCCAGGCGCAGATGCAAACAGGACGCCAGGACCCTGGCGTCCGCGTGTACGAAGCATCCAGGTCGGCCCTCAAGACGCGCGGTCCACGAGCCACAACAAGACAGCCCCTGGCCCAGTAGCCAGTGGCTGTATAAAAGAAAGGTAGATTTCCCAGAAGCACTGCTTCCTGTCAGACATAGACGCTGCATCCAGGTCCTCCTCG
>JAEWGG010000028.1 GCA_023388435.1 Bacillota bacterium
ACCTGCGCAAGGGTGAGTTCAAGGAGGTACACGAGTACTATCCCAGTGAGGAAGACGCCAAGAAGGGGACAAATGTAGAGAAGACCCTGGTGAATCCCCGCACTGAGGAGAAGAACCAGCGGGGCAATAACCGGGAGCAGTACAGGTCCCAGCCCCAGGAGGACAAGGCCTATCGCTTCTACAATTCCAGCACGGACCACGAACAGCGGCCCGCCGCCGGGGAGGGGAAGACGGAGCAGGGAAATTACATCCCGGGCGAGACCATCGTCCACACCTACCGCTATTACCGTGTGAATACCGACCCGAACGAGCCGACGAAGCCGGGACAGCCCGACCCGAACGAGCCGACGAAGCCGGGCCAGCCTGACCCGAACGAGCCGACGAAGCCGGGCCAGCCTGATCCGAACGAGCCGACGAAGCCGGGCCAGCCCGACCCGAATCAGCCGACGAAGCCGGGCCAGCCCGACCCGAACGAGCCGATGAAGCCGGGCCAGCCTGACCCGAATCAGCCGACGAAGCCGGGCCAGCCTGACCCGAATCAGCCGACGAAGCCGGGGAAACCTGATCCGAAGCGCCCAGGGACACTGCCCAGAACGGGTGAGACGGGGACCTTCGCTACGGCAAGCCTCTTCCTGACTGCGGCAGGTCTGGTCCTGCTAGGGAAGAAGCGTCGTCAGCTCGATAACTGAAGCCCAGGCCCTGAGCGCGAGCTGAAAAACTAAAATCCTGTAAAGCGCAAAGACTAGCCTGAGTTAGGACAGAGACCCATACCCTTTTAGGGGTATGGGTCATTTTCTTTTTGCTTTCGCCAGCTAACGCGAATCGCTTTATAGATGAAAGCATAAGCCCAATTATTGTAATAAGATATAAAAAATTTTCCACTAAAATTTATACTGAAATTTTCGCGGCTTTATTGACAGTATAAAAGAGACTTGTTAGGATGAGCTTTCTTAATCTTGGAGCTGATTCCCGTGCGAAGAAAACTTAGCGTGGAATCTAGAGCCCCACAAGAAATTTAATGAAATCAATGCACTTTGCAATTGAGCCAATCAATGGAGCTAGCTATGGATACACAGTTGTTTGATAGCCTCTTTTTCACGTTCCTGACACTGGGCGGCCTGAGTCTTTTGCTCAGTCTCTCCCTGACGTGCCTGCTCCTCCAACGGAGGGCACGGGGGCTGACGTTGAGAAAAATCGCCCTTGTGAGTCTGCTTAGTACCTTGCTCTCTGCGGTCTGTGGCCTGGGATTTATTGCTCTGCTGTATCATGAGGGGCTGCGTGAGCCAGATATTGCTGACGGCATGAGGACGCCATTCTTCATTATTGCTGCCAGCCTTGTCGGGGCAGTGCTCCTCTGGACCCTATATCAGTCCCTGAGCGTTCTACATTGCTGCCAGCCTTGTCGGGGCAGCGCTCCTCTGGACCCTATATCAGTCCCTGAGCGTTCTACGAGCCAGGGATGCGGCACAGTAGGGCCTGGCGCTTGTGCGTCGACTGAGGCCAGCTCGCTGGGACCAAAACACATACCCGTGGCTACATGGGTATGTGTTTTTATTTATCTGTCAAACAGCTCTTGTAGACAGGAGCGGGCGCGCTTTCGCCTAGGCTTCACCAGTACAGAGAACAGAAAAAAGCCTCCCCGGCTGCTCAGAAGCTGAGCGACTGCCCGAGAGGCCTTGTGTCCAGCTGAGTAAGCAGGACTTAGGATTTTTTGCGCTGACCGTAAGTCTTAAATTTCTCGGCCATCAGGGCCATTTCTTCATCAGAGAGGATGACTGGCTGACCAATGGAACGGGCGCGGTAGTAGATCTCTGCACAGTACTCCACCTCTTCAATGATGTTAAAAGCGTTGAGCAGGTCCTGGGCTCCGGCAAGGATGCCATGATTGGCCAGCAGGACGCAACGGCGCTCACGCATGGCTTCGAAGGCATTAACGGCCAGTTCGTGGGTGCCGTAGGTCGCATACTCAGCACAGCGGACATCCTTACCAGCGACGGCAATCATATAGTGGGTGGCTGGGATACCCTCACGCAGGCAGGCCAATACGGTGGCGAAGGTCGTGTGTGCATGGATGACGGCATCGAGGTCATCACGCTCGCGGTATTGGATGAGATGCATTTCCCATTCGCTTGAGGGGGCGCGGTGACCGGAGACAAGCTTCCCCTCAAGGTCCATGAGTACAATATCCTCGGGCTTAATGTCCTCGAAAGGAATACCTGAAGGTGTAATGGCCATCAGCTGGCTCTCGCGGTCAAAGATACTGAGGTTTCCCCCAGTTCCCTTGGTCAAACCTGCGCTGAGCAACTTCTTTCCATACTCGATTAATTCGAGACGCTGGGGGAACAGGGCTAGCTTCTTATCTTCCATAGTAGGCTTCTCTTATCTCCTCATCTCACTGAATTACTGGGCGGGGGAGGGTCCTGGGCCTCCCTCCGCCCGGCGGGCTGATCTCTGTGGGGCCTTATTTATACAGCGGGCCATAGTAGGCACAGGCTCTGAAGTCCTGGGCCTCAAGGTCCTTGGTGCCGAAGCCACTAAAGGCGTGGGGACGGAAAATGCGCTCCTTCTTAATATTATGGAAGGCGACGGGAATGCGCAGCATGGCCGCGAGGGTCAGGAGCTGATCGCCGATGTGGCCATAGACAGAGGCGCAGTGGTTGGCTCCCCAGATCTGCATGACTTCGTAGACCGATGTGGCGGCCTCATCGTCGAGTATGGGCGCAAACCAGGTGGAGGGCCAGGTGCGGTCTGTGCGCTCGTCGAGAATCTTTTGCATCCCGTCATCCAGATTACAGCTGTAGCCTTCGATTACCTGCAGTGTGGGGCCGACACCTTCTACGAGGTTCAGGCGCAGCATGGTCATGGGCATCTCGACCTTGGTGCGGAAGTGTGAGGAGAAGCCGCCGCCACGGAAGTATTCATAGTTGGCCCGGCACCAGTCTGTGGCCTCGGTCATGGCCTGGATATCTGCCTCTGTCAGCTCCCAGAAGGCCTTCATGCAGGCCTCGCCCTGCTCATTCCTGGCGGCCCCAGAGCCGTCCAGGCAGCTGGCACCAGAATTGATGAGGTGTAAGACACCGTTTTGGGCCACACCTGTCAGTTCTTTACCGGTCACGCGCTTAACGGACTCTGGGGACCAGTAGGTCCGCACATCAGAAAACATGGAGGCGCGGTTCGTCAGGAGGGTCTGGAAGAGCATGCCGGCCCCGTTTAAGGTGTCATTCTCTGTGGCAAAAGTCAGGGGACTGCGCGGACCATTCCAGTCAAAGGTGGAGGAGAGTATGGCCTCTGTGAAGTCTCCGTTGGGCAGCCAGTCTGTCCACATGCGCTGGCCTTGGAAGCCGCCGGCGATGCCGTTGCGGCCCAGGGCCTCCTCGTGCCAACCCATCTCAGCAAGCTTCGGATTGCCCAGGAGGATGTCGCGGCAGACGAGGGCGTGCTTGACAACGAAGTCCCACTGCTCGTCCTCCGGAATATGGCGGCTCTTGGTGATGACCTCAGGGAAGTTCTTTCCCTTGTTGATATCCTGCCCCTCACGGCAGTGCTCGCGCACCCATTCCCGAGCCTTCTGGTACTCCTCGTGATCGTAGATGCCCAGGGTGATGCGGCGCAGGATCTCCGTCATATCCACCCATTCGGTGCGCATGCCGAGATATTTCTGGAAGAAGTCCGCATCTACAGCGGAGCCGGCAATACCCATGGAGGTGGCGCCGATATTGACATAGGACTTGTTACGCATCAGGCCCACGGCGATGGCGGCCCTGGCGAAGAGGAGGATTTTTTCCTCCACATCCTCAGGGATTGTCCGATCATCGGCGTCCTGGACTTCCTGTCCATAGATCTTAAAAGCGGGTAGACCGCGCTGGGCGTAGGCGGCCATGACGGCGGCCAGATATACGGCTCCGGGGCGTTCAGTTCCGTTGAAGCCCCAGACGGCCTTGATGGTGTTGGGATTCAGGTCCATGGTCTCCGTACCATAACACCAGCAAGGGGTTACGGTGAGGGTTGCCACGACAGCCTGCGTGGAGAAAAAGTCCTCGCAGCGCTGGGCCTCTTCGGCTCCGCCGATCGTGCTGGGGGCGATGACGCAGCGCAGGGGACTGCCGTCGGGATAGTGCAGTCTGGACTCGATCAGGGCCTTGGCCGCCTCGGCCATACCCATGGTCTGCTGCTCGAGGGATTCGCGTACTCCGCCCCAGCGACCGTCAATGGTCGGGCGAATACCGATTGCAGGATACAGTTTCTGACTCATTTCTTTACCTCCTGGACCTCTGGCCCATTATTTTTTACTTACTATAGAATCTGGGACTGTCCCAGGCTTATAGACACGCACGGTTTCAAGATTCCTATAGCGCTCGCGGCAGCGTTCCAGAAGCTCCCAGTTGGGGGGGCTGTCTGTGTTCCCGGCGGAGAAGTCTCCAGCCCTCTGTTCAAAGGCGTAGAGCTGCATGACAAGGTTACCCAGGGCTGAGGCCTCGGCGGGCCCAGCCAGGACTTCCAGGCCTGTTGCATCCGCTATTTTTTGCATGAAAACTTCAGATTTACTGCCTCCACCAACGACATGCAGGCGTGTGAACTCGCGCTTGCACAGGAGCTTGAGCGCCTGGATTTCTGAGACATAGCGGGCGACCAGGCTGTCGTAAAGCAGGAGGTGGGCGTCTGTGGCATCAAGGCTCTGCCCCTGTTCTGCCGCCAGTTCCTGAAGTGCTGAGAAGAGATCGTCCTGCTGCAGCAAGTGGCTGTCTTCGGTATCAATATGAAAACCGGACTTCCGACCAGCAAGCTGTACGTTCAGCTCAGCGAAGTCTGGGGCCTGGTCACCGAGGGACTGGCGAAGGCGCTCAATCCAGTAAAGTCCCGTCAAATTCTTGACTGCGTAGATGGAACCGAAGGCCGAGAGCTCATGGGACAGATTGAGCTCAGCGGCGGCGGGCTGCCGCAGGGCCTGGGGGAGACCAGCTCCAAGCAGGGACCAGGTCCCGCAGGACAAGAAGGCGCACTGGGGATCGCTAAAGGCCTCGCTCAGTAAGAAGGCCCCAGCCGTATCGTGGCCCAGGACTGTCACAACGGGGATGCCCCGTCCGCCAAAGAGGGCAGGGTGTGTCCGACCTAAGAACTGACCGGCCAGCCGCCGCTCAGCGATACGCTCCGGATCGAAGTCTACGGCCCTCAGAAAATCGGCAATGATTTCTCTCTCCTGGGGGTCGTAAAACATGGTGGTGGACAGCATGCTCTCCTCCGCCCCAAGCTCCCCAGTCAGGCAAAAGGCGATCAGGTCTGGAAAGGGGAGCAGGGCCCAGGAATCCGCCTCAGCCCGCCTGTTCAGCTCTGCGGCGCGCGAGGCGATCTGGGCGAGGCTGTTGATGGCCAGAACCTGGTTCCCGCTTCTGGCGTAAAGCTCCTCACGACTGAAGTGGGAGAGGACTTTCGCCAGCCCCTGTTCATGGCTGGGCTCCCGGTAGCAGACAGGGGCCTCAACGATACGATTGATGGGGAGTGTATCGGCATCTTGTGGGCCTGTGGAAACAAGGCCGAAGTCAACCCCCCAGCTGTCAATGCCAATGAGATCCACCCGGGGTAAGCGGTCGATGCAATTGTGAATCTCTCTATAGATGGAGGCCAGGTCCCAGCGCAGGAGGCCATCTACCAGCTGTGCTTTATGGCGGAAGCGCAAGACTTCCTCCACAGAAATTTCTGTGGGGCCAAGTCTGGCCAATAGGCCGCGGATGGATGTCGCGCCCAGGTCGAAGGCGAGATAATAGGTGTCGGGCTGCATGCTCTTTCGTCTCCTTAAGGCGCGTTATACTCTAGCATTATCATATAAGTTAATGGACATTTTTTCAATGAAAAAAGATGATTTGTACAAAAGATATAGGACCATTTTCGCTCTCCTTTGCTCTGCCATTTAAGCTGAAGCGCCAACGATACTGTGAAAGTGCTGCTGCGTGAAGTGTGGAGAGATGAAAATTTTCTGTGTGGCCAGCTACATGAAAAGGCCTGCTCCTAAGCCCATGCTTGGAGCAGGCCCTCTATTTGGCTGCATGCGAAGAGTCTTTTCTTTTTCACATATTCTTACAAATTATCAATCCCTTATCCTGGCTCTGAGGCGTCTCGCGAAATAGAGGCCGAGGGCCAATACGAGGAGCAGGAGGGCTGCCGCTCTCCTGCTGCGCTCACCGCTGCGCGGCAGGCCGCTGATCTGCAGCCCTGTTGTGCTGGGGCTGCTGTGTCCAGTGGGCACAGCCTGCTGGCTTCCTGCTGTTGTCGTTACAGAGCTTCTCGTCGACGTGGATGCACCCGTAGGTGTTGGACTTAGTGAGGAGCTTGGCAGCGCTGTGGGTGTCGGCACAGGCGTAGGTGTCGGCACAGGCGTGGGTGTCGGCACGGCTGTGGGTGTCGGCGCAGCTGTGGGCGTCGGCACAGGCGTAGGCATCGGCACAGGCGTAGGCGTCGGCACGGCTGTGGGTGTCGGCACGGGCGTAGGTGTCGGCACGGGCGTAGGTGTCGGCACAGGCGTGGGCGTCGGCACAGGCGTGGGCGTCGGCACAGGCGTGGACGTCGGCACGGGCGTAGGTGTCGGCACAGGCGTGGG
>JAEWGG010000019.1 GCA_023388435.1 Bacillota bacterium
GGGGCCAGGTCAAGGATGGCCCGCCCAGTCTCCGCCTCCAGCTTGAAATCCAGTTGCAGGCAAAAGCGCAGGGCCCGCAGCAGACGCAGGGCGTCTTCCCGGAAGCGGACATCGGCCTGTCCGATGGCCCGGAGTCTGCGCAGTGCCAAGTCCTCAAGTCCGCCTTGGGGATCGACCAATCCACGTTCCGGGTGGTAGTAGAGCGCGTTGACCGTGAAATCCCGGCGGCCGCTGTCGGTCTCCACGGATCCTCCGAAGCTCAGCTGATCTGGATGGCGGCCGTCACTGTAGCCCAGTTCCTGGCGAAAGGCGGTCAGTTCGTAGGAGCTGCCATCCTCCGCCACGATGGTCCAGCTGCCGTGTTTCCGGCCGCTGGGCAGGGGACGAAAGGAGCTTCCAGAGAGAAGCTGGGGAAGCTCCTCTGGCTGCAGCTTGCCAGCCAGGTCGTAGTCCTGGTAGCTGCGGCCCAGGAGGCAGTCCCGCAAGACCCCGCCCACGAGCCAGATTTCTACGCCCTGGCTCTCCAGAAGACGGATGAGTGCCCAGAGACTGGGCGGGAGCTCCAGATTCTTAGTCAGCAGGCGGCGGGCCTCATCAATTCGGCGGGGACACTGGGCCAAAGTCGGTCTCACTTTCCTGGGGTAAATCAACAGTGCGCCAGCTCTCCCGTGAGCGCCACGAGACGGGTCAGGAGCAGTCTATAGTAAAATTACCTTAGCACAAGACAGAAGGATAAGTCAGGATGCAAAAGATACAGGATATCAGTCTTTTTGACATACTTGGACCCGAGATGATCGGCCCATCCAGTTCCCACACCGCCGGGGCCTGCCGCCTGGCAGGCATGGCCCGGAGCCTGCTGGGGGATGAGGCCCTCGCCCGCGTCTACTTTACGCTCTATGGCTCCTTTGCCCGGACCCACCTGGGACACGGTACGGATCTGGCCCTGCTCGCTGGTATCATGGGCATCTCTTCGGACGACATTCGCCTGCGCGAGGCCCGGGAGCTGGCCCAGTCCAGCGGGCTGGACTACCGCATTGTCTGCGACTACGAGCAGGTTGTAGAGCATCCCAACACCGTCGATATCCACCTTTGGGGAATGAACGGCGGGGAGCTGGAGCTTCGGGCCTGCTCTGTCGGGGGCGGTGCCGCGCGCATCATACGTATTAACGGGGTGGATGTCGATCTGCGCGGCCGCTATCCCAGTCTGCTCATCCACAATGAGGACCGGCCTGGCCTTGTAGCCAGCATCACCCGCATTTTGGCCGAGCAGGGAATCAATATCGCATTTATGCGTCTCTACCGTGAGCGGCGCGGAGACCTCGCTTTTACCCTGGTGGAGTGCGATGAGAGCATTCCTAAAGACACAGCCCTGGCCATCCGCCAGCTGTCCGGAGTGCGGGAGGCCATTGTCGTCCCTGCCGTTTGAGCCTGTTGGCATACATTTATTTGGTAAGAATCAGGAGTATAGCGATGCAGCAATGTGGGGTAGATTCCGAAAAGCAGCGTGAGATTCTGCTGAACTTCAGCTCTGGAGAGGAGCTGCTGACGGCGACGAAGGCCCTGTCCTGCAGCCTGGCGGACGTGATGGTTCAGCGTGAACGTCTGCTCTTCGGGCGTGAGGAAGAGGAGATCCGCGACCGCCTCCGCCGACGTTGGGAAATCATGCGGCAGTCGGCGACCCTGGGGCTTCAGGAACTGCACCGTGCCCAGGGCGGATTGATTGGCGGGGAGGCCAGAATCCTGGAAGAGCGCTACCGCCAGGGCCGAACCCTCCTGGCCGGCCTCAGTGGACGGGCGCTGATTTATGCCATGGGCGTGATGGAGGTCAACGCGGGCCTGGGCCGCATTGTGGCGGCCCCTACAGCGGGTTCGGCGGGGGTTTTGCCTGGCGTCCTCCTGGCCATGGTGGAGACGGAGCGCTATGGGGAGGAGGCGGTGCTGGACGCCCTGCTTGTGGCCTCGGCTCTGGGCCTGTTGATTACGGCCAGGGCCAGTGTCTCCGGTGCGGAGGCGGGCTGTCAGGCTGAGGTGGGCTCGGCCTCAGCGATGGCCGCAGCGGCTCTGGTGTCCCTGGAGGGGGGGACTGCAGAGGAGATGCTTGGAGCGGCCACCCACGCCCTGTCGAACCTGCTGGGACTGGTCTGTGATCCGGTACGGGGACTGGTGGAACTGCCCTGCCAGCGGCGCAATGCCCTGGGGGCTCTCAATGCCTTTGCCGCCGCAGATCTCAGCCTGGCGGGCATAGCGGGTCCCGTCCCCTTTGACGAGATGGTGGCGGCCCTGTACGCCGTGGGGCGGGCCCTGCCACCCAGCCTGAGGGAGACGGCCCAGGGGGGGCTGGCGGCCTGCCCCAGTTGGCAGGCTGCGGGAACGGCGGGGACAGGCGGGGGCTGCACGGCTTGCTGTTCCTGTGTTTGAGTGGATTATGGGCTCTTTTGCCTGTGCTTTTTCTGGGGCGGATCTGGAGTTGACCCTATAAATTATGGTAGAATTTATAGAACTATGTGAGTAACTTGGGTCCTTTTCCGAGAGGGCCAGTGAAGGAGGCCATACATGGCGAAGAACACGCGTCTGGCAACGACGCTGACCGCCCGCTATTTGCCGGGAGCAGGGGCGGTTGATGCCTTTTATCTGGACGGCAGAATGAATGGCGTGCGCGAACGGAACTTCGCGGACATTACCCTGGATCGCGAGGAACGAGCGGCCTTTCTGGCAATTTACGCTTCCTCCCATGGATCCGAGCTGCCGGGGGACGGGGCGGACGGCAACAAGGAGCTGCTCGATCGCATCTCCCAGGGGATGAAACAGAATGCCCGACGTAAGATTGATTTGACCATCAATGACCTGGCGGAGACGGCGGTGGGTGTCACAGGACGCCTGACCCTGGCTGACCGTATGGAGGATCAGCCCTACTTCGCAGGTCTGCTCGTCAAGGATGGTGAGATTGCGGCCGTGACCATGGGTCGGGCCTGTGCCTATCTGTACCGCGACGATGCCCTCTTCCCCCTGACCCAGGACGATCTGGGTTTTGAGGCTGTGGACTACTACGGTAAGACCTTGCCCAATATGCACGACTTCGCCGCCGGTGTGGCGGGTACCATCCGCTACTCGAACATCGCCCAGCTGAAGCCCAATGACTGCCTGATCCTCTGCAATCGAGAATTGATGGAAATTGTGGGCCAGCGCCGGATGCTCCAGTTGCTGGACAGGGCTGAAGACCAGTGTGATGCGGCGGGCATGGTCATGGGTCTGGCCACCCACGAAGATAATCGTATGAACCTGCAGTTCATGATTAGCTTTGTGGAGGATCTGATCCCGATTGACCGTCTGGGAAGAAGCACCCTGGCCCGTGGCTTTGCGAAGCTGCAGCAGACGGGACGTCTCTTTACGAACGCAGCTGAGCGCCAGGCCTACAAGGAGGCCCTGCAAGAGGCCGAGGCCCAGCAAGTGGCCCAGGCTGCTCAGGGGCATTTCGAGAATTTCAAGAACCAGGCCCAGTGGGCGGCCAAGCCCCAGAATCAGGCCCAGCCAGATGCAGGCTTAGCGCGCGCCAGTCAGGATCTGACAGCGGGCCTGGCGGCAGCTGCCAGCGCCTCGGCAATCAGCAGCTCCACAGACCTGCCTTCGGAGACGACAGAAGGCCCTGGCCTGTATGAGGAGCAGGCTCAGGAGGCGCGTGTCGAAGTCCCGCAGCCTGAGGTCCAGGAAGTCGAAGGACGTGCCAAGAGTCAGCAGGCAGGCGCGGAAGTCGAAGAGCGGACCGAGTTCAGCCCCGAGGAGGGGGACTTTGAGGACTTCACAGAAGTGGAAGCGGAGCCCACAGCACAGCCTGTAATTGAGACGGAACAGCTCAGCCCTGTGGAAGATCGGCCCGCCAAGCTTCCTGTAGCAAGTCTGGGGGCAGGGGTCTTTACCCTCGATGACTTCGAGGTCGAGGATGAGGGC